>JBIOTX010000132.1:0-10566 GCA_044866315.1 Thermoanaerobaculia bacterium
TTCTCCGCTCCGCCGAAGGGCGGCTTCGCGTAGACGCGCCATTCCCGAGTCATGACCCGGGCCAGAATCTTCTCAACCGACACCGTGGCCGGCAGTCGATCCAGCTTGCCCTGCCCGGCCAACGCCCTCCTTGCGCCGCCGGGCCTGCCGTCGCGTGCGCGTTTGCAAGCTGAGCGTCGCCGGCCAGGTGCCTTCGGGACTCGACGTGAGTGGTGTCTACACAGGAGTCGTGTTCGCCGGCGGCGGGTTGTCGCGTAACGCACGCAAAAAGCCCCCACGAGGGGATGGCAAAGCCAACGTCCCGCGGAACTTCTTCGCAGAAGGAGGGGAGCCGACGTAGTGATGTTATGCGACGCCTCTGCTCGAGACGACGCCGGATAACACACCCATCTGTGCCGCTGCCCCAAGTACCGGGTTGCACCCGGTTTATGCGACCAACATCCGCTTCGTAATACGGACATCCTCAGACTCGTTAGAACGGGTCCAGCGGACTGCGCACGCCCAGGGGCCCGAGGCGGAGGACGTGCGTGTAGATCATGGTCGTGGAGACGTCGCGGTGGCCGAGGAGCTCCTGGACGGTGCGGATGTCGTTGCCGCGCTCGAGAAGATGAGTGGCGAAGGAGTGGCGGAAGGTGTGGCAGGTCACGCGTTTGTCGAGGTCCGCCCGGAGGGAGGCGGTGCGGACGGCGCGTTGGATGGCGCTCTCGTGGAAGTGGTGGCGGCGCTCGATGCCGGTGGTGTCGTCCTTGTAGCGACTGGTTGCGGGGAAGAGCCACTGCCATTTCCATTCGCGGTCGGCGTGGGGGAATTTGCGGGCCAGGGCGGTGGGGAGGACGACCGTGCCGAAGCCGAGGCGGCGGTCTTCTTCGTGCTGGGTGCGGACGAATTCGATGTGGTTGCGGAGCTGGCCAAGGATGGACTGCGGGAGTAGGGAGGCGCGGTCGCGGTTCCCTTTCGGATCGCGGATGAAGAGTTGGCGGCGGTCGAAGTCCACGTCCTTGATGCGCAGTTGGAGGGATTCGAGAAGGCGCAGGCCGCCGCCGTAGAGGATCTGGCACACGAGGAGAGGGACACCGTGCAGCTCCGCCAGGACTTGGCGCACTTCCTCGGGCGTGAGGACGACGGGCAGTCTCACGGTCCGTTTGGCGCGTACCACGTCATCGAGCCACGGAAGTGGATCGTTGAGGACGACTCTGTAGAGGAAAAGGAGCGCGCAGAGCGCCTGGTTCTGCGTGGGCGCGCTGACGCCTCCCTCGGTGGCGAGGTTGGTGAGGAAGGCATTCACTTCTTCGCCGCCCATCGAGGCGGGATGCCTCTTGTGATGGAAGAGGATGTAACGCTTGATCCATCCAACGTACGCCTCTTCGGTTCGGGTGCTGTAGCGGCGCGCGCGGAGCTCGGAACGGACGCGGTGCAGGAGTTTCGGCGGCTCGGTCATTCCCCAAGCATCCCTCGGCTGGCGGTGTCGTGCGCATTTATCTACCTGGTGTGGAACGGGTACGCCGCGGACCGCGAGCTCGATGTCGATGTTTCCCAGAGCGACGTCGGTCTCCCGCAGGGCGAGATCGGTCTCCCCGAAAGCGACGTCGGTCTCCCCGAGGGCGACGTCGGTCTCCCCGAAAGCAAGATCGGTCTCCCCGAAAGCGACATCGCTCTCCCCGAAAGCGAGATCGGTCTCCCCGAAACCGACGTCGCTCTCCCCGAAAGCGACATCGCTCTCCCGGAGAGCGACGTCGGTCTCCCGGAGAGCGACGAGATGCCATTTTTCGGGACTCGCGAGCCGCTGGTATTGTTTATCTAAAAACAGTATTGACAGACTGTAACTACGGTCATATATTGATCCCAGAGAGCGCGTGGCTCTCGAAGTTCCCAGAGGCCCTCGGCGCCGCGACGCGCGAGATATGTTCAACCCCTAGCCAATTCAAAAAAGAAAGGAGGTGATAAAATGTCGAACGTACTCGAACCCGTAACCCCGATCCAGCCGGAGGAGGTGATTCAGGTGCTCCGCGCTCTGCGCGGCCGCATGACCGATCTCACTCAGGTCTCGGCGGTGGAAGCGAAGTCGATGAGGGCGGTCGTCGGTGTCGATCCGCGCGCGATTCAGAGCGCGATCAACGCCGTCGACGCGTCCGAGGGACTGCGCAACATCGCCGGGCGGTCGGCCGCGGATCTGCGTCAGGACGCCGAGCTCAATGCCCGGTGGACTGCCGTTGCCGAGGAGCTCGAAGCGATGCTGAAAGGCGTCCGCGCCGGGCTCATCGTCCGCCGCCACCGGGTCGGCCTGACCGCGCTGCAGGTGTACAACATCTGTCGCCAGCTCGTGCGCCAGAAGGAGCACGCCCATCTGCTGCCCCACCTGGCCGCGATGAAGCAGCGCTTCCGGGGCGGGCGGCGGCCGGCCAACCCGGCCGAGCCGCAGCCCGACCCGCAGCCGATCCCGCTGGCGCAGTCGAAGCAGCGCTGAGTCCATAGCTCTCATTTGGCCACCCTCGGGGCGCATCGCGGGGCGCTCCGGGGGTTTTTGTTCGGGACCGGGCACGGGGGGCACGGGGGCACGAGGGGAACCGGGGGAACGGCTCACCTCGGCAATCGCAAGCGCGCGATCGTTCCCGTCTGTGGCGCCGGCCGATTCGTGAGCGTCAGCACGCCGTCGTGAGCCTCGGCGATCTGCCGGGCCAGGGCCAGGCCGATGCCGTTGCCGCCGGGCTTGGTGGTGAAGAAGGGGACGAACAAGTTGGCGGTGCCGCCGATGCCTTTGCCTTCGTCGATGACGCGGATCTCGACGGTGTCCTGAGCCGCGGACCATGCGACCGACACGCCGCCGCCGGTCTCGAGGGCGGCGTCGGCGGCGTTGCGCACGACGTTGATGAGGAGCTGCTCGATCTGGTCGCGGTCGGCGCGGATGGTGACGTCCGGGCCGTCGGCGGCGACGGGGAGACGGGTCTCGAGGCCGGCGACGCGGCGCACGGTCTCGCCGACGTTCATCGGGGCGAGGACAGGCCGGGGCAAGCGCGCGAGCTGGGAGTAGCCCTGCATGAAGCGCGTGAGTCCCTCGGCGCGCGAGGCGATGACGGCCAGGCCGCGCTGCATGTCGTCGCGCCAGCGCGAGGGGAGCTCGTCGCGGCCGAGGATGGAGGCCAGGGTGTCGGCGATGGAGCGGATGGGGGCGAGGGAGTTGTTCAGCTCGTGCGAGAGGACGCGCAGGAGGCGCTGCCAGGCCTGGCGCTCCTCCTCGCGCAAGGCGCGGCTGAGGTCGGACACGGAGAGCATGACGTGGGGCACGCCGGCCTGGCGAAAGCGCGCGCGGCGGATGCGGAAGCGTCCGTGGCCACCGGGCAGGACGACGTCGGCCATGCGCGTCTCTTCGCCGTGCAGGAAGTCGTCGAGTCCCAGCTCGCCCGCCGTTCGGCCGTGGAGCTGCTCGAAGGAGCGCGCGAGGAGGCGCTGGCCGGCGCGGTTGACGAGGCGCAGGCGCGCGGTCTGGTCGAAGGTGAAGATCGCAGAATCGATCTGTTCGACCGCGGACCTGACGAGCGCCGCGGCGTCGACCTCCCCGCGCCGCTGCTCCTGCAGCATCTCGGACAGGAGATTCAGCTCGGTCATCACCTCCCCCATCGCGTCGGCGCGGTTCGCGCCGCGGGCGCGGAAGGAGTAGTCCTCCTCGCGCACGGCGGAGATGAGGTTGGCCAGGGTGCGCAGCGGATAGTCGAGCTGCGCGCGCACGATGCCGGTGAAGGCGAGGAGCGAGAGCGCGCAGAGGATGCCCACCGCCCAGCGCACCGCGGACGGGAAGCGCTCGCTCATCACGAACCAGATCACGAGCGCGATGAGCGGCGCGAGCGACGCCAGGCCGGCCGCGATGACGCGGTTCTCGAGACGTTTCACCGAGGCGATTCTAGTGGGCGGGGCCGGGAACGGCGTCCGTGTTGCCGAGGACTTTCAGCCAGCGCAGGTGCGCGAGGAAGGCGCCGGTGACGGTCCGGTTCTCGCGGTAGCAGAGGCCGAACTCACCTGCAGTCTGCATGACGATCCTGGTCAGCGCCGGATAGTGGACATGGCAGATCCCGGAGTACATGTGGTGGATGATGTGGAGGTTGAGGCCTCCCAGGATCCACGTCGTGAGCGGGTAGGTGCGGGCATAGTCGGAGGTGGTGTCGAAGATGTGCTGGATGTAGTTGTTGGAGATCCGGCCCTCCTGGTCGGCCTCGGGATAGGCGGCGTGCTCGTTGAAATGGTTCGGCTGGAAGATCAGGGCGATGGTGAAGCCGAGGAAGAAGTGCATCACCACGAAGCCGATGATGATCGAGTACCAGGGCACGTCCAGATAGATCAGCGGAAGCACGAGCACGTACGTGTAATAGAAGATCTTCGACGCGAAGAGGACGACCAGCTCGCCCGGCGGGTGCTTCACGATGGCGTGGTTTCCGAACCGGGCATAGAACAGCCAGCGGTAGTCCTTGGTCAGGACCCAGTCGAGCGTGGAGAGGGAGTAGAGCAGAGGCGCGTAGAGATGCTGGTAGCGGTGGAACGGCCGCCGCCGGTCGTACGGGGTGAAGCGGAAGAGATTGCCGGAGATGAGGGTGGTGTCGGCGCCGCGGATGTTGATGAAGGAGTGATGGGCGTCGTTGTGCAGGAGCCGCCACATGTACGAGCTCACGCCCATGAGATCGAAGACGCAGCCGACGATCCGGTTGACGCGCTTGCTGGCCGAGTAGGCGCCGTGGTTGGCGTCGTGGGCGATGTTGAACGTGGCCAGGAGCTGGGCGAATCCGTGGACGACGTAGACGCCGACGATCGCGACGGGACCGAACGACCCGGTCATGAGCCAGATCCAGCTCGCCACCCACAGCGAGAGCCAGAGCACGGTCTTGAACACCATGTGGGCATTGGCGTGGCGGGAGATGTTCCGCTCCTGGAAGTACGCGTCGACCCGGCGCGCGAGCGTCCTGGTGAACGCGGAGACGTCGCCTTCCTGCACGTACCGGAAACGGCGCTGCTCGGTCATGGCGTGGCCTTCGGCCTCCTGACCTTCGTCGCCAGGCCGAGGCGCTCCAGGAGGAAAATCGTGTACCAGCCGATGTCGATCTGCCACGGCCGCAGGCCGAAGCGCGCCGCCCACGGCTGTTCGTGGTGATTGCCGTGCCAGTTCTCTCCCTGCAGGAGGTGCATGGCCCCGAGCCAGATCAGGTTCTGCGACGAGTCTTCGCCGTCCCTGCGGCCGGGGCGCATGTGGGCGATGCTGTTGACGAAGCACTGCGAGTGGAGCGCGTAGACGAGCCGGATCGGGCCGAGCCAGAAGAACGCCTCCGATCCGAAGGCCAGCCCGCCGAACAGCGACACGGCCATCACCGCCAACTGGGCGCGATCCCAGAAGCGGTATTCCGGCTTCTCGAGGTCGGGACTCCAGCGCGCGACCGGAACGTTCCCGGCCTGCCAGAGCCAGCGCAGGTGTGCCCACCAGAAGCCGCCCATCCAGGGGCTGGAGATGTCCTCGGGGGTCTCGACCCGGGAATGGTGCTGGCGGTGATTGGCCGTCCAGCTCGACGGCGCGCCCGAGCCGGCGAACATGGCGCAGAAGATCAGCACGTGCCGGACGATGGGATGCAGCTGCAGCGCGCCATGGGCCAGGGCGCGGTGATAGCCGACGGTCACCCCGATCCCGCCGATGAACAGCATGGCGAACAGGACGAGCAGCATCCGCCACCCCGGCCAGGGAAACAGGACCAGCCCGATCACGGCCAGGACGTGGATCGAGACGATGTAGAGGAACGTGGCCCAGTCCCCCGCGGCGGGCTTCCACCAGGGAGCCTTCCACGGCTCGGGGCCGAGACTGGAAACGATGGAGGTGTTCATGCTCACCGTAGGAGAGTCGGCGGGATCAGGATTCCCTACCCGCGGTAACGAGCGCGAAGACGAGCGCGGGCACTACGGCGAGCGCCATGCGGTGGTCGTGAACGAACGCCGCGGGCGGATCGAGCCACGTGACCGCGGAGCTCATGTACAGCGCCAAGCCGACGATGAGCACCTCGCTTCCCACGGCGAGGCACGCGCCGGCGACGACACGCCGCTGCGCGATGGTGAACTTTCGGAGAACCATGCCGAGGATCGTGACCGCCGCTCCGCTCAGCGCGAGCGCGGCGGCCATCCCTCCCCAGCTGAGGCGCCACTGCGACCATTCATCCCGCAGCACCGCGACGGTCCCCGCCGCGTCGCTGAACAGCGTGATCACGGACGGGTAGAGCTGGGGGGACCGCAGGGTGGGAACCGCGAGGAGGAACCCGGATGCGGCCGCGAGCGGCACGAGCCTGCGTGGCGCACGGAGCGCGGGGATCGTCGCCACCGCTGCAGCAACTCGCTGCAGGTTGAGGAGATAGGCGACGGCGAGCACCGCCCACAGCGCGAGCGGCGCGGTGCGCATGACGTTCGAATCGATGCCGGCAGTGAACGGGCTGGACTGGAGGGCGAGGACGAGAGCGGCGACGAGGGCGAAGTAGCGAAGCTTCGGCGCGACCACGCGCGCGGGGTCCTCGAGAAACTCGACGCGCTCCGGCGCCGATAGGTGGATGAGGCGCGGGGTGAGGAGGGAGCGAATCCGCGACCGCCGGGGCTGCGCGCGCGCCGCGCGGATGGTCGCGACGTACACGCCGTCCGGCAGCCACGCCGCGGCGCGAACGTCCGCGTGCAGCTCACGCAGGGACGTGAGCACCCCCGCGTACCGTACGACCAGGAGCCACCCGAGGGCGATGCTGACGAGCCACAGCGTCCCAACCATGAGCAGGAGCGCGACGAAGAGCGGCGTCTCCGGCGCGTCGAAGAACAGGATCGAGGAGGCATCGGTGGCGGCAGGGACGAGCAGCAGTGTCGCCGACGCAAGCACGGTCAGCACGCTCAGGAGGCGGAAGCCGCTCGTGAGTCCGAGCGTCCACTCGAACACGGCCAGATCCCCGTTCGCCACGTGCGCGAGCTCGTGGGTGAGGTAGGCGCGGACGTCGTCGGGTGCCGCCCGCGCGTGCTGGACGAGCCCTGCGCTGACGACAACGGCGGGCACGCCTGCCCAGCGCACGGTCTGCGCGTGGGTGCGCTGATCGGTGTACGACCAGAGCAGCGGCGGAAGCGCACCGCTGAGCCCCACGCGATCCGCTGTCTCTACGTACAGGTCGTGAAAGGCGGCCGCACGCCGCGACTGCGGAAAGGGCTCCACGTCGCGCCAGGGGATGCGCCGCCGTGCGGCAACCGCGCCCGCGAATACCGCGGCGCCGATGCCCAGGAAGAGCGCCGTGCCACGGCGGCCCTCCGAGGAGAAGAGGACGTACGCCGGTCCGCCCACGACGTACGCGGCGAGGAGGAGCACGACCGCGCAGAACACGATCAAGTGAATGCGCGTTTCGCTCGGAAGGTCCGCAATCCGCCGGAGAACCGCCTGCGGGGGCGTCATCGATTCCGGAGGAGCATGTCCGGGCGGCGACGGAGCTCGTCGAGGTACGGGGCGTACGTCGCACGCGGGAGGTCCATCGCGGCCGCGCGCTCGTTGAAGCTCGCCTCCAAGAGCGCGAATGCCTCGGGATCGGTGGCGAGCGATGTCTTCACCCGCTCCTGCATCGCGTCCACGGAGAGCTCAGCCGCCTTCTCCCCCAGCTTCTTCACGAAGGCATCGAGGAACTTCTTGGCCGCGGCGACGACGAGCGGCAGCAGCCACGCGAGCGCGTGGTCGAGGCCGAACTCGCCGGGCATCTCCCGCCGGTCGCGGGCGAACGCGGCAAGTTGCGCGTCGAGCGGCGTGCCGCGCTCCACCTCCGCGGCCATGCGCTCGAGAACGAGCGCGTCCGCGTCGCTCGCGGCCTCGCCGAGCAGTTGCTCGGAAAGCCACAACGCCGTCGCATCCGTGGACGTTGTTGCCATCGATCAATCATACGCCGGCGTTCGTCAGCACCGCCGCCCTCTACCTCCCACCCGTCGCACCACGATCCGTTTCTGCCCTGTGCAGGGACAGACAGAGGTCATCATTCACGGGGATATGTCGCTTCTCCAGCGCGTCGCAAAGGTTCTTGCGATTTTTAAGCGCCTCTCGTGACTCGGCAAGCGTGTAGTGCCGCAGCGCCTCGTTGTGCTTACCCGTTCGTTCGTACGCGACGGCCAGAGTGTTGTAAAAGCGTGGCAAGAGATCGGCGGCGTCGGAATCGATGAGGGCGATGTGCGCGCGGGTGTGCTCCAGGTACGGAAGCGCGTCCTGCCAGCGATCGGAACTCACCAGGATATGCCCGAGGTGGTTTCCTCCGTAGGCCGCCCACTTCGTGTCCGGTGCGAATGCGATGGCCAGTGCGTACAACCGGAGTGCCGACTCGCTGTTGTCCGGTGCCGTGCGCGCGCATTCGTAGAGGAGCTTCGCGAGCTCGGCGTCCGTGCGAGGCGTCGGGTACCCGGCATTGAGCACAGCACGGTTGAAGGCAAGGATGGCTTGGGTCTCGGGCTCCGTGATGCGCGCGAATCCGAGCGGCACGGGCAGAAGACTCCCCGCGTTGCGAAACGCCGTGTATACGGCATCGCTCGGGTTCGCGGCCAGCACGGCGCGCGTGAGGGCGTCGTCTCGCATGTCATCGATGTACTGCAGGAATGCGGTGTCCTTCGGCAGCTTCATGTGTGTCTGCGCGAGGTGTCGCACCGCCACGTGCGCGTGCGGCGTGGTCTCGTAGGGGGTGTACTCCGCGAGGACCCGGCCGTCGCCACCTTCCCGCTCGTCACCGCTCGGCTCACAGCCGCTCTCTGTCTGTACGACGCGCACCGCGGCCGGTGTCGGCGTGTCGTCGCTGTAGAAGCAAACGCTGCTGGGGTTCTTCGACGAGTCATCGCCCGCCGCGACCATCGATTCGACGAACGTGCGCGCGATGTTCAACCGCGCCGGAAGATACTTCCCATAGAACTCCTCGGGTGGCATCTTCAGCCTCTTCCGCAGCCGCCAGCCCCAGTTGCACCTTTGCCAAATATCGGGGTGGAACAAGTCGACGTTCGCATGCTCGTTGCCCGCCTTGTCGCGAAATGTGACTGACGACGCGCCAAATGGCAGCAGCTCGTACGCGCTGTAAAACGACGTGCCGACAACGTTCAAGTCTTTCGTGAAATAGTTGATGACCGTCTCGAACGCAGCGCCGCTCCCGTACCCGCCGACGAGGGCGACGAGAGCCGATGGACTGCCGTAGTGTGGCGTGCCGAGGAACAGCACGAGCGGCGGACGCAGGAAACTATAGTCCTCAGAGCGAGGCTCGCGTGCGAAATGGCTGTAATACCAGGACCGGACGACGAGACCTCCCATCGAGTGGGCAATGACGACGACATCCCGACCGGTGATGTCCTCACGATGGGCCCGAAGGAACGCGTCGAAATCCGCTGCAGATCGGCGGATGTCCTGTCGCCAGTCGTACGCGAACTCCAGGTGCGCCCGCGGCGCGCCGAAGGAATAGAACTTCAGGTGATCCCGGAGCTTCCCGTAGACATCGTGCTCCCCGAGGAAGTCGAAGTTATCCATGAACGCAGCACGTGCGGACGTGTCGCGGTACTCGAGGGCATCGCCGTGGAAACCCGACAGGATCCCCTTCTCCCCCCAGAACGGCTTCTTCGGATCCGTGTCGTACAGGATCGAACCGAGAATCCCGGGCACGATGATGAACAGCGGCTGGCTGTCCTGCCGCAACTTTTTCAGATCCGCTGCATATCGCGGCGCGACCCGGTCAACGCCGCGGAGCGCGACATCAATCCGAGCACTATCAGCGGCGAACAGGGGCGACGTTCCGTTTTTCTGCCTCGCCGCGATAGGCACGGCCGAAATGAGAAGCAGCGATACGGCTACACCACGACGTGCGGCTGTCATGCGCATGTGGGCCCTCTAGGTGTTGTATGTATAAGGAGTGACAGAAATCCCGGGTTTCCCTACCCCCTACAACCCAAACCTCTGCATCCGCCGATACAGCGCGCTCCGACTCAATCCCAACGCCTCCGCCGCGCGGCTCACGTTCCCCCCGTGCCGGGCCAGCGCCTTGCGAATGAGCAGGCTCTCCACCTCCTCGAGGCTCATGTCCTCGATGCGCGAGGCGCGGTCGGGGGCTTCGAGGCCGAGGTCGGCGGCGCGGATGGCGGTGCCGGAGGCCATGAGCACGGCGCGCTCGACGGCGTGGCCGAGCTCGCGCACGTTGCCGGGCCAGGAGTGCGCGAGGAGGGCCTTCATCGCGGGCTCGTCGAAGCCGGTGAGGTTCTTCCGGTAACGCGTGGCGTGCATGCCGAGGAAGTGGCTGGCCAAGGCGGCGATGTCGTCGCGGCGGTCGCGCAACGGGGGGAGATGGAGCTCGACGGTGCGCAGGCGGAAGTAGAGGTCCTGTCTGAACCGGCCGCTCTGGACCTCGGCGTCGAGCGGGGCGTTGGTCGCGGAGAGGAGGCGCACGTCGGCGCGGCGGGTGCGCGAGGAGCCGACGCGCTCGAACTCGCCGGTCTCGAGGACGCGCAGGAGCTTGGCCTGCTGGGCGAGGGGGACGTTGGCGATCTCGTCGAGGAAGAGGGTGCCGCCGTCGGCGAGCTCGA
>JBIOTX010000133.1:0-12687 GCA_044866315.1 Thermoanaerobaculia bacterium
CCCGCCGAATCCGATGCCGGCGGGCTGAGAGCCCGCCGCTCCACGGTCGACGCCGTCCTCGCGAAGAAGAACGTCCTCGGCGGCACCGCCCCCGAGCGCGTGAAGGCCGCAGCCCAGGCCGCGCTGGAGTCGCTCCAGTGAGGCTGCCCAAGGGCTTCCTCGCCTCCGGCGTGCGCGCCGGCATCCGCAAGAAGCGTCCCGACCTCGGGCTCATCGTGGCCGAGAACGGCGCGAATGCGGCGGCCGTGTTCACGAAGAACAAGTTCCAGGCGGCGCCGGTCGTCCTGTCGAAGTCCGCCCTGAAGAAGAGCGGCGGGCGGGTGAAGGCCGTGGTCGTCAACGCCGGCTGCGCGAACGCCGTCACGGGCAAGGAAGGCCTCGACGCCGCGAAGCGCGTCCGCACGCGCACCGCGGAGCTCCTGCGCTGCGCCGAGGAGGAGATCTTCATGGCCTCCACGGGCGTGATCGGCGTGGTGCTGCCGGACAAGAAGATGCGCGAGTCGTTGCCCGACGCCGTCAACCGCCTCTCCGCCGGCGGCGTCGACGCGCTCTCGCACGCCATCCTCACCACTGACGTCGGCCCGAAGGTGGCCCAGGTCGCATTCACCCTCGGCGGCAAGCGCGGGCGCCTGGTCGGCGTCGCCAAGGGCGCGGGCATGATCCACCCGAACATGGCCACCATGCTCGCGTTCGTGATGACGGATGCGAACATCGTCCCGGCCGCGCTCCAGCGGTGCCTGAAGAGCGCGATCGACCAGAGCTTCAACACCATCTCCGTCGACGGCGACACCTCGACGAACGACTGCGTGCTCCTCCTGGCCTCGGGAAAGCTCGGCAACGCGACCAGCGCCGACCTCGCCGACTTCCAGCGCGCGCTGAACACGCTCTGCCGCGAGCTGGCGTGGATGATCGTCCGCGACGGCGAAGGGGCGATCCGGGTGATGGAGCTCGAGGTCACCGGCGCGCGGACCGACCGCGACGCCCGCCTGGCCGCGCACGCCATCGCCACCTCCCCGCTCGTGAAGACCGCCCTGCACGGCGGCGATCCCAACTGGGGACGCATCCTCGCCGCGGTCGGCCGCAGCGGCGCGCGCTTCTCCGTCCGCCGCGTGTCCCTCACCGCCGGCCCGATCGCGCTCGTCCGGAACGGCCAGCCCGTCCCGTACCGCGAGAAAGACGCCGCGCGCGTCTTCGCCCGCGAGCGCGTTCCGCTGCGCGTCGACCTCGGCGGCGGCAAGGCGAGAGCGGTCGTGCTCTCCAGCGACCTCGGGCACGACTACGTCTCGCTCAACGCGGACTATCGGTCGTAACCGAAATCTTCGGCAGCTCCACTACGAACCGCGCGCCGCGCCCTAGGCCGTCGCTGAACGCCGACACCGTCCCGCCGTGGGCTTCCGTGATGTAGCGGACGATGGCCAGTCCGAGGCCCAGGCCGCCCTGCGGACGAATGGCGGCCCCCTCGGCCTGGCGGAACGGCTCGAACACGTGGGGCAGGAACTCGGGGGCGATGCCGATGCCGGTGTCGCTCACAACGAGGCGCACCTTGTCGGCCGTGGTCTCCACGCCGCACTCCACGCATCCCCCCGCGGCGGTGAACTTGATCGCGTTCGTGAGCAGGTTCCAGACGACCTGCTGCAGGCGGTCGGGATCGCCCATGACGATGCCGGCGCGCGTGGCCGGGACGACCAGCTCGATGCTCTTCGTCTTTGCGGCCAGCCGCACCGCATCGACCGAGCCGCGCACGATCTCCTCCACCGCCACCGGCTGCACCTGCAGGCGCATCTTGCCGGAGATCACCCGGGACATGTCCAGCACGTCGTCGACCAGCCGCGCCTGCGCCTGCGCGCTCTTCTGGATCGTGTCCAGGGCGAGGCGGCGGATGTCGGGCTCCAGCTCGGTGTCGGCGAGCAGCTTCGACCAGCCGAGGATGGCCGTGAGCGGCGTGCGCAGCTCGTGGGAGAGCGTGGCCAGGAACTGGTCCTTGGCCCGGTTGGCCTGCTGGGCCTCCTCGTAGAGACGCGCGTGCTCGATGGCCATGGCCGCGCGGCGGGCCAGGTCCTCGGCGACGTAGCGGTCCTTCTCCGTGAAGACCCGACGCGACTCGTTCATCGTCAGCGTGAGCGTCCCCAGCGGCTGATCGCCGAGGGGCACGGCGATCGTGTGCTCGGTATGCACGTGCGCGGTGCTCTCGCCGCCGAGCTCGAACACGCACCCGTCGGCCAGCACCGGAACGGCCAGCGCGGCGACGCGCTGCAGCGTGGCCTCGTAGTCGAGCGACGAGGTGAGCACGGCGCTGGCCTCGGCCATGAACGCGGCGATGCGCTCGGCGCGTTTGCGCTCGGTCACGTCGAGCATGGCCCCGATCATCCGCATCGGCTGCCCGTCCGGCCCGCGGGAGATGTAGCAGCGGTCGAAGACCTCGGTGTAGCTGCCGTCGGCGCGCTCGAAGCGGTACTCGTCCGACCACGACGTCGCGCCGCTCTCGATGGCCTGGTTGATCGCCGAGACCACCCGCCCGCGATCCTGGGGATGGATGTGCTGGTCCCACCACTGCAGGCGGTTGTCGATGGCCTCGGGGTCGTAGCCGAACATGGTGCGCAGGGCGTCGTTCCAGACGATCGTGCCGGCCACGGGATCCCAGTCCCAGATCACGTCGTTGGTGGCCTTGGCCACGAGCGCGTACAGCTCGTGCGCGGACCGCACTTCCATGGTCGCGCCGGCGATGCGGGCGACGGCGGCGACGGCATTGCGCTCGGCTTCGGTCCAGGCCCGCCCGGCGCGGTCCTCGAGGATGAGGAATCCGGAGGCGAGCGGCGCGATCAGAAGAGCGCTCTCGCTTTCCCGCGGCAGCTCCGCCGCGAGATAGACCCGGCTCGCCTGCATGGCCTCGCCCAAGCGGGCCAGGACCTCGTCGACGCGCTCCTTCCAGCCGGTGTCGCGGAACAGCTGCTCGGCCGCGAAGGCGACGGCGGCGAGGAGGCGCGCGTCGGCAGACACATCCGCCGTCCAGACGATTTCCTGCATCCCTGACCGATCCATGACCGTAGGTTGACGAGGATAGGGCCAAACGGCCTTTTCGCGTGCAGAAGTTCCTTGCGGTCGGCGGGCGATCGTCCTACATTTGTCGCGGTCCAGAAACCGGTTACACCCCAGGTCAACCTCAGCCGATGGTGAGCTTTGCGATGTCCAGTGCGCAGTCCTTCGATGTCCGCGTCCGCCGCAGCGATCGCTTCCGTGTTCCTCTCAGCGTCCCGGTCCGCATCGGCTGGAAAACGGGGACTCTGCTGGATGTCAGCGCGGTCGGTCTCTTCGTCACCCACACGGGCTCCCTTCAGGTCGGCTCGGTGTTGGAGGTTTCCTTCACCGTGGGCGGGCAGCGTTTCAACGGCGCGTCCACGGTGGTTTCGTGTAATGTAGTCGGCTTGGGGACGGGGGAGGGCGACGCGACGGTATACGGCACGCGGCTGAGCTTCACGCGTGTACCGGAAGACTCGATGAGGATCATCGAGGACCTGCTCGCCCCCTCGACGCACGAATGAATCCGACCGAGGACCGCAGGCGCGTCCAGCGCGTGACGCTGCTCGAGCCGCTGCGCGGCACGGTGGGCGTCATCCGCGTATTCGTGATCGACCTCTCCCTGCGCGGGGTGAAGATCGCCCATCGGGAGAACATCGGCCGCGTCGGCACGAACTGCGTGCTGCGCAGCGAGTGGGAAGGCCAGCGCATCGAGCTGCACTGCACGATCATCCACAGCCGTCTGCAGCGCACCCCGGTCACCGCCACCGGCGCGGAGCTGTACCACACCGGCCTCCTCATCCACGAGGCTCGCGGGACGTCCTCGCAGACCCTGCGCGCGATCATCGAGTCCCACGTCAGCCGGGCCATGGACGAGCAGAAAGCCAACGCCCGTGGCATCCCGCCCAGGGCCGTGCAGTGGGCCCAGGCCGCGAAGGCCAGGCACTACATCCGCCACGAGCTCGTTCACGGCCGCTGGCGCGAAGTGACGACCACCGACCCGGCCCAGCCCGAGAACGGCTTCACCCTGGCCGCCGACCACACCCCCCGGGAAGTGGAGATGCTCCGCCTCGCCTACGAGCGCGGAGCGGCCACGGGCGACCGGAGCATGATCCGCAGACTGGCCCAGCTGAGCATCGGGTCGACGGAAGCGGTGGCGGTGCGGCGCTACGCGCCGTAATCACGCCTCGACCGGATTAAGGATCTCCTCGATGATCTGCTGCGACTCCTCGGACAGGCTCGTGAAGTAGAGCCGCGAGGCGAAGAGGGTCGCCCCTCCCTCCCCCGACCCGATCCCGACCACGTTGCACGAGGCCACGCGCACGCGGCCGTCGAAGCGCTTGCCGTTGTACTGGAACGTCATCTGGGACTCGCCGCCGGTCTTCATGGCCCCGATGTGGGTGACCAGCGCGCCGGCGCTGCTGACATCGACCAGCGTGCCGTCCTTGAGACCGAGCTTGACCGGAACGTTGAGCACGACGCGGAAGCGATTGCTCCGCCGCACTACATCCATAGTGAACTTGGATTTTTCGATTCTAGGCATTGTCGGACCGGAACAATCTACGCTGAACTCCGCCCCCGCGCAACGGCCTTTTCCGAGCGGTTACACTTCCGCGCCATGAAGCGCCTCCTGGCCGTTTTTCTGCTCGTTTCCACGCCGCTTTTCGCAGCCACACGAGAACCGGTACGGGCCCGCAAGGCGATGGTTGCATCGGTCTCGGAGATCGCCTCCCGGGTGGGCGTGGAGGTGATGAAAAAGGGCGGCAACGCCGTGGACGCGGCCGTGGCGGTCGGCTTCGCCCTCGCCGTCACCTGGCCCTCCGCCGGCAACCTCGGCGGCGGCGGGTTCATGCTCGTGCGCACCGCGGACGGCAACGCCACGGCCCTCGACTTCCGCGAGCGCGCCCCGCTGGCGGCCACCCGCGACATGTATCTCGACAAGGAGGGCAACGTCATCCCCAAGCTCTCCACGCACGGCTACAAAGCCGTCGCCGTGCCCGGGACGGTCGCCGGACTGGCCCTCGCACACAGGAAATACGGGAAACTCCCCTGGGCGGATGTGGTCGAGCCGGCGCGCAGGCTGGCGGCGGACGGCTTCGAGGTCAGCTACCACATGGCGCTGTATCTCCGCCACAAGACCACCGTGGAGAAGATGCAGCCGTACCCGGAGGCGCGGAGGATCTTCCACCGTGACGGCCGGTTCTACGAGATGGGTGAGACCTTCGTGCAGCCCGAGCTGGCGTCCGTCCTCGCGCGCATCAAGGAGAACCCGCGCGACTTCTACGAGGGCCGGACCGCGCAGATGATCGCCGCGGACATGAAGGCCAACGGCGGCCTGATCACCCTGGAAGACCTTCGCACCTACCAGCCCACCGTCCGCACGCCGCTGCGCGGCTCCTATCGCGGCCACGAGATCGTGACCATGCCCCCGCCGTCCTCCGGCGGCATCGCCCTCCTGGAGATGCTGAACATGCTCGAGGGCTACGACCTGAAGGCGATGGGCTGGCACTCCTCGCCGTACGTGCACACGGTGGTCGAGGTGATGCGCCGGGCCTTCGCGGACAGGGCCTCCTTCCTCGGCGACACCGACTTCGTGAAGGTGCCGGTGTCCGGTCTGACCTCCCGCGCCTACGCCGCCGAGCGGCGGAAGACCATCGACCCCGGCAAAGCCTCGCCGAGCCGCACGGCCACGGGAAACCCGGCCGCCTACGAGTCGCCGGAGACGACGCATTACACCGTCGTCGACGCCGACGGCAACGCCGTGAGCTGCACCTACACCCTCAACGACAGCTTCGGCGCCGGCGTCACCGCCACCGGCACGGGCATCCTGCTCAACGACGAGATGGACGACTTCACCTCCAAGCCCGGCGTTCCCAACTTCTACGGGATGATCCAGGGCGAGGCCAACGCCATCCAGCCGAAGAAGCGCCCCTTGTCGTCCATGACCCCGACCTTCGTGCTCAAGGACGGCAAGCTCCTCCTCGCCCTCGGCAGCCCCGGCGGCCCGACCATCATCAACGCCGTCCTGCAGACCATCCTCAACGTCGTCGACTTCGGCATGAACCTCCAGCAGGCCGTCGACGCCCCACGCTTCCATCACCAGTGGCTCCCCGACGAGATCTACTGGGAGCTCTACGACCTCCAGCCCGACACCCGCGCCGCCCTGGAGAAGATGGGCCACACCTTCCGCGCCAAGCCCGGCTTCTCCGAGCTCGAGAGCATCGCCGACGTCCACGCCGTCCTCATCGACCCCGCGACGGGCGTGCGGATGGGGGCGTCGGACGCGCGGAGGGGCGGGGTGGCGGTGGGGTGGTGATGCTCGCACATGCTTTGCACATGCGCTAACATGTGACGCATGGCGAAAATGATTCAGGTACGGAATGTCCCCGATCGGCTGCACAAGGAGCTGATACGCCGCGCCCGCAGTCGGGGACAGACGTTGACGGAGTTCATCGAGGAGATCCTGGAGCGGGAAGTGGCTCGGCCGCCGCGTGAAGAGGTTTTCGAGCGGATCGCTAAACAAGAGCCGATCGACATCGGTATCTCCGCTGCCGAGCTGATTCGAGAGGGACGTCGGCTGGCGGGCCGACGGTGAGGTTCGCGGTCGTCGACGCTTCGGCACTGATCGAGTATCTCCTGGGCACCACGCGCGGATCGAGATTCGCCGCTGTCCTCCAGGTTGGTGATGTGGACCTTCACGCTCCTGCCCTTTGCGACGTGGAGGTGGCCTCCGGAGTGGTACGCCTCCTGACTCGGAAACTGATCACCAACGAGGGCGCCGGTGAACTGCTCGACAACTTCATCGACCTTCCGATCACCAGGCATCGTCACCTCTCCCTTCTCGCCCGCGCGATCTCGCTCCGGCACAATTTCACCGTTTACGACGGCGTCTATATAGCCCTTGCCGAATCGCTCGGCGCGACACTGGTCACGGGCGACCAGAGGCTTGCCACGGCCGCCCGTCGGCACACCTCGCTCGACGTCGTTTCCGGTTGAGCGCGATCACGTCCGATCCCGCCGGTACAAGAGTCCCGTCACCACCGCCACCGCTAACGGCACGAACAGGAACCCCGCCAGCCGGTAGATCGCGGAGAAGGTCTCGAACGTGATCGTCGTGTAGGGCCCGGGCAGCGGGATGGCGTTCGCCGAGGGGCGCCAGCGCTCGATCGGGGGAAGCTGCACGAGCGGGATCACCAGGGCGACGCTGTAGACCACCGCCTCCTCCGTGCTCGGAGTCTTCTTCACGTTCGGCGCCTTCGGCTCCAGCGCGCCGGGGCGGGTGAAGACGAGCATGCCCAGGGCGAGGAGGAAGAGGGTGGCGAAGAATAGGCCGAACGAGCGCACGCCGTAGCGGCTGACGAAGCGCTCGAAGGGATCGAGCAGGAAGGCCCGGGGAAAATCGCGCAGCGTGGCGCGCTTGCGCAGATCCTGTCCCTGGCGCTTGCGGCGCTCGAAGTAGACGTCGCGGGCGTGGTTCTCGTCGCCGGCGGAGCGGAGGTGGCGCTCGAGGGCGTCGTACGGATCGCGGCTGAACGGCTCGATGAGAGGCAGGAACCGGCGCCAGTCGCCGTGGAAGCGGTCGAAGGAGAGGCTGCCGCAATGGATCGACTTCGTCTTCACCATGTCCGATGCACCCGGATCTTCGGACACGAGCAGGGTGCCGATCTGCGAGCGGCGCAGATCGATGCGCCCGGCCTTCGCGCCCGCGATCGCGAGCGCGCCGCTGACGGTCATCCGCGCCATCTCGGCAGCCGGACCGAGGTCGCTAAACCGCAGATCGAAGTCCGCCCCGACGGTGGCCCCGCTGAACTGAATGCCTTTCTCGAACCCGGCGCTCATGAACAGCGCATCGGCTCCGACCTTCATGCGCCGGAAGTCCGCGGCGGCATGAAAGGCCGCGTACTCGAAGATCGCGGCGGTGTGGAAGTGCGCGTCGCGGAAGATCACGTCTCCCGCGAAGATGACCGGCACTCGCTTCTCCTCCGGCACCTTGATGAAGGCGTCGGTATCGGCGTCGGTCGCCTGCGTGGGCGGACGGAAGAACGCCTCCGCGCCGACGTCGACGCGGCTGAAATCCGCATTCTTCGCGAAATACGCGCCGTCGAACTCCGCGGTGACGGCAAAGCGGGCGTCGATGAAATCCACCGGCCCGTAGAAGCAGGTCGGTTCGAGTGCGTCGCCACGCCTGCGCGGGGTGAAGAATGCGGCCTTGTCGACCTGGACCCGCCCAAAGCTGGTCGGTCCGTGGAACTTCGCGCCCGCGGCCGCCAGCACCTGCCCGATGTGGGCGTCGCGCATGAGGAAGCTGCTGAAGAAGGTGGCGTCCAGCAGGCGGAGGTCATAGGCAATGTCGAGCTGGGAGAGGTTCACATGATCGTGAAAGCGGCACCGCCGCAGGATCAGGGCACCCTCGAATTTCGCGCTCGCCAGGACGACTTCGCCTTCGAAGTCGCTGTCGATGATGGAGACCAGGCTCTTGAAGACGGCGTAGCCTTCCTTCCAATGCCCTCGAATCACCGCGTTCGCGATCCGGATCGGCACGTCGAGCTTCGTGATCCACTCCGCCCGAACCACCCGCTGCCCGGCATCGCCGTCCGGGAACACCACCGGCTCCCCCGCGTCGAGCTTCGCCCGCACCTCCTGCTCGGAGGCGCCGGGGGAGACCGTGGGCGTCTTCGTGTCGAACGGCTTCATGCCCTCTGTTATAGGATGCGCGCGCCATGAACGTCGACAAAAAAGCGCTCGCGAAGTGGGCTTCGGGCGAGCGCGAACGCTTCGAGACCGCGCTCCGGGAGTTCGTCGAGATTCCGTCCGTTTCAGCCGAGCCGGAGCGGCAGGGGGACATCCGCCGCTGTGCGGAGGCGGCCGCGCGGCTGATCCGCGACTTCGGCGGCGCGTCGCAGATCCTGGAGACGGACGGCAACCCGATCATCCACGGGCGCTTCGACGTCTCCGACAACGCGCCGACGCTCACCATCTACAACCACATGGACGTGCAGCCGGCCTCGCGCGAGACCGAGCCGTGGGACACCGATCCGTTCGTGTTCACCCGCAAGGGCGACCGCTACTTCGGCCGCGGCACCACCGACGATAAGGGCCCCGCCCTCAGCGCGCTGTGGGGCATCCGCGCCGCGCGGGAAGTCGGCGTGCCTCTCAACCTGCATCTGCTGTGGGAGCTCGAGGAGGAGATCGGCTCGCCGAGCTTCGAGGGCGCGATCAAGGCCCACCGCGACGAGCTGGCCACGGACCACATCCTCGTCTCCGACACGATCTGGGTCTCGCGCCAGCGGCCGGCCTGCCCGGCCGGCCTGCGCGGCCTGCAGGGTTTCACCCTCTCGCTGCAGACGGCCGAGACCGACCAGCACTCCGGCGTCACCGGCGGCGCGGCCCGCAATCCCCTCGGCGAGCTGATGCAGCTGGTCTCGGAGATGTACGACGCCCGCACCGGCCGGGTGAAGATCAAGGGCTTCTACGAGAACGTCGTCCCGCCGAGCCGGAGGGAGATCGAAGACTTCAAGAACTCTGGCTTCTCCATCCGCCAGTTCAAGAAAGACCATCTCTTCAAGTCCATCCGCAGCGACGATCCCGTCGACGTGATGAAGCGGATCTGGGCCATGCCCACCTTCGAAGTGCACGGCCTGGTCGGCGGCTACACCGGCCCGGGCATCAAGACGGTCATCCCGCCCAGCGCCGAGGTGAAGATCTCCTGCCGCCTCGTGCCGGACCAGGAGCCGAAGAAGATCCAGCGCCTGGTGCGCGAGTTCGTCAAGAAGCGCAATCCCGACGTGAAGGTCGAGATCGAGAACCAGATGCTTCCGTACAAGGCACCCACCACCGGCCCGCTGCCGGACGCGGTGAAGGACGCCATGAAGTTCGCCTTCGGGCGCGAGCCGGTGTTCGTCCGCGAGGGCGGCTCGATCGGCGCGGTGACCTCGATGGAGCAGGTCCTGAAGACGCCGGTGATGTTCCTCGGCCTCTCCCTGCCCGAGCACGGCTACCACGCCCCGAACGAGAACTACGACTGGCAGCAGGCCAGCGGCGGGATCGTGGCCTTCGTGAAGTACTTCGACAACGTCGCGAAGCTCTAACGCGGCCCCACGTACTTTGCGCGCGGGCGGATCATCGCGTTCTGCCCGTACTGCTCGATGGCGTGGCCGATCCAGCCGATGGTGCGGCCGATGGCGAAGAGCGCCAGCGCGGCATCGCGGGGGAAGCCCGTCACGCGGCCGAGGGTCACCAGGGCGAAGTCGATGGTCGGCTTCTCGCCGAGAACGCTCGCCGCGGCGGTGGCGAGTGCCTGGGCGAAGGCGAGCTCCTTCGACTTCGGGAAGCGCTCGCGCAGCAGTTCCAGCAGCAAGGCCGCGCGGGGATCGCCGTCCGGATAGAGCTGGTGCCCGAAGCCGTCGACCGGATCGCCGCGGCGGAGGCGCTCGCCGAGGGCCTTGCGCACGTCGCGCGAGCGGCGCAGCTCCTCGAAGAGGGCGACGATGCGGCCCGTCGCGCCGCCGTGCTTCGTCCCCTCCAGCGCCGCCAGGCCGGCCAGGACCACCGCGTACGGATTCGCGGCCGCCGAGGCCACGCAGCGGGCGGTGAAGGCGGAGACGTTCAGCTCGTGGTCGGCGCAGAGAATCAACGCGGCGCGGATCAGGTCCGCGACGTTCTTCCCGCCCCAGGCATCGGCGAGCGTCTGCTCGACCGTCGGGGCCAGCTCCTGCGACTCGGTAGCCACGCTGGTGAGGAGGTTCACGATCCGCCAGCCGGTCTGGGCGACGGCGCGGGGGCGGAGGTCGAAGGCCAGCGCGTCGCGCGAGGCCACCAGCGGGAGGATCGACTGCGCGCGATGGATGAACGGCAGGTCGTGCCCACTCGTCCCACCGACCACGTGCAGCGGCGTGTCGAAGACGTCGGCGTCGAACGCGCCGGTCCAGATCAGCGAGGCCACCTCCTCGAGCGAGCGCGTGCGCGCGAGCTCCGTGGCGTCGTGGCCGCGGTAGTAGAGCCGGCCGCTGGCGATGAGGGTGATGCCGGACTCCAGGATCGGCAGTCCCCACCGCAGCGCATGCTCCGCGGCCTTCTCCGGATTGCGCCGCTCCTCGGCGCGCGTGCGCAGCCGCTCCACGTCCTCGCGCGCGTAGCGGCGCTCGCGGGGATTGCCGGGCACGGGCTCGGAGCGGACGAAGCCGCGGCTGACGTAGGCGTACAGCGTGGCCCGGCTCACCGCCAGAAGCCGGGTGGCCTCGGCAGCGGTGATCCATTGATGCCGTACTGCCATCACTTGATTATACGATCAATGTTGACGACGTGTGTCACGAGATCTACGTTGAGCTCATGGTGAACGCAGGACTGGAAGGCGTCGTGGCCGCGGAGACGCGTCTGAGCATGGTCGATGGAGAGCGCGGAGAGCTGATCATCGCCGGGCACCCGGTCGAGGAGATCGCCGAGTGGCCCTTCGAGCGCGTGGTGGCGACTCTTTGGAGTGCGGCAGCCGCAGCTGCCGCTTTCAAAGCGGCGGCGCTGCCGCCGCACTCCGAGACGTTGCTGCGCAACATTGCACCGAGGAACGCGTCGGTGATGGACGCCCTCAGGATGGCGTGCGGCACGCTGACCGAAGACATCCTCGTCGGCGCCTTCCCCACCATCGTCGCCGCCTACTGGCGGCTCCTGCACGGGCAGGAGCCGATCCCGCCGCGCGACGACCTCCGCCACGCCGCGAACTACCTCTACATGCTCACCGGCGAGCTGCCTCACGAGGAGCGCGTGCGCGCGCTGGAGACGTACCTGAACACGGTCATCGACCACGGCCTGAACGCGTCCACCTTCACCGCCCGGGTCATCGTCTCCACCGGCTCCGACTTCGTCTCCGCCGTCACCGGCGCCGTCGGCGCGCTCAAGGGGCCGCTGCACGGCGGCGCGCCCGGCCCGGCCCTGGACATGGTCTTCGAGATCGGCGAGGCCTCGCGCGCCGAGGAGGTGCTGCGGCGGAAGATCGAGTCGGGGGAGCGGCTGATGGGCTTCGGGCACCGGGTCTACAAGGTGCGCGACCCGCGCGCCGACGTCCTGGCCGCGGCCGCCGAGCGCCTGTTCACCCGCGCCGGCGATATGCGCCTGTACGAGCTGGCCCGCCACGTCGAGCGCACCGCCCTGCGCCTCCTCGAGGAGTACAAGCCCGGCCGCCGGCTGCAGACCAACGTCGAGTTCTACACCGCCCTCGTCCTCCACGGCCTCGGCCTGGAGGTGCCGCTGTTCACCCCGACCTTCGCCGTCGGCCGGGTGGCGGGATGGGTGGCGCACTGTTACGAGCAGCGGGCCGTGGGCAGGATCATCCGCCCGGCCTCGGTCTACGTCGGCGAAACTCCGCGCCCGGCCCTCCGTATGTGACTCGATGGAGGTCGGATCATGCTGGAGCTGCTCGCGCTTCTGGTCGTCGGCGGCATCGTGATCGGCACCTTCGTCGCGGTCCTCGCGGTGGCGAAGCTTGCGCTGAAGGTGGTCCTGCTGCCGTTGAAACTGCTCTTCTTCCCCATCGTGGCGGTGCTCTTCCTGGTCAAGTTCGGGATCCTCTTCGCCCTCGGCGCGGCCTTCATCGCCGTGCTGGTGGCGATCATCATTCCGATCGTGGTGGTGGCCGTGCTGATCGCCGTCCCGGTCCTGGTCATCGCCGCCCTGACTTGA
>JBIOTX010000134.1:0-17538 GCA_044866315.1 Thermoanaerobaculia bacterium
AGAGGGAAGAATTGAGAAGCCCCAGCCACTGGCCGGGCGGCCGGGTCTCTTCATTCTTCCCTCTTCATTCGAACCTCTTCATTCGTCCTTCCGCCTTCATCCTTCATCCTTCATCCCCAAAATGACGCGCCTCCCGATCCGGGCCATCATCCTCTTCTGGCTTCCTCTCGCCGCGACGTGGCTGATGATGTCCGTCGAGGGGCCGTACATCGCGGCCATCGTGGCCCGCATGCCGGCGGCGGCGCACAGCCTGGCCGCGTTCGGCGTGGCCACGTCGCTGGCCTGGCTGATCGAGTCGCCGATCATGATGCTGCTCTCGGCGGCGACCGCGCTCGTGCACGGGCGCGCGTCCTATCTGGCGCTGCGGCGGTTCGCATTCCTTCTCAACGCGCTGGTCACCCTCGGGATGATCGTGCTCGCCCTGCCGCCGCTGTTCCGCTTCGTCGGCGAGCAGCTCATCGGATTGCCACCGGAGATCTCCCGGCTCGCGCGCCTGGCCACGCTGATCATGATTCCGTGGCCCGCGGCGATCGGCTACCGCCGCTTCTACCAGGGCATCCTGGTGCGCCATCACCTCACCCGGCGCGTCGCCTACGGCACCGTCGTGCGGCTGTCGGCGATGTCCATCACCGCCGCGCTGCTCGCGTTCGGCACGTCGCTGCCCGGCGCGATGATCGGCGCGGCGGCGATGGTGGCGGGCGTCGTCGGCGAGGCCATCGCCAGCCGCTGGATGACCCACGCCCTGGTAACGACGCTGATGACGCAGGAGGAGGCCAGCGCGTCGTCGCTGCTGACCCTGCGCGAGATCGCGCGCTTCTACTACCCGCTGGCGCTCACGTCGATGCTGTCCATGGCCCTCGGTCCGCTGGTCACGTTCGGCCTCGGCCGCGGCCGCGCGCCGATCGAGTCCCTGGCCGTGTGGCCCGTCATCCAGTCGACCGTCTTCGTCTTCCGCAGCGGCGGCGTCGCCTTCCAGGAAGTCGGCATCGCCCTGCCCGATCACGCTCCCGAAGTGCGCCGCACCGGCGTGCTCCTCGGCGCGCTCTCCTCGCTCGCGCTGGCGCTCGTGGCGTTTACGCCGCTGGAGGCGATCTGGCTCCAGCGCGTCTCCGGCCTGAGCGCCGCGCTGGCGTCGTTCGCCACCTGGCCGATCCGCATCCTGGTGCTCCTCCCGGCGCTCGACTACCTCCTGTCCGTGCAGCGCGCGCGCTGGATCGTCCACCGCCGCACCGGCGCCGTCACCTGGGCGACGGCGGTGGAGGGGGCGGGGCTGGCGCTGACGCTCTACGCGACGTTGGGCCCGCTGGACATGGTGGGCGCGACGGGCGGCGCGATCGCGATGATCGTGGGGCGGCTCGCGGCGAATGGGTTTCTCGCCGTCCGCTCATTTCGCGCGAGATGAACGCCGGAAGCGCTACCGCCACGCACCGCCGCGCCAGCGGCGTGCTCCCGGCACGCCGCTTCGCGCGGATGTCAAAACAGGCGATAGAAACTTGCGGAGGACGTCCCCAATGTCCTCGAACGCGCCCGGCGCATCCACGCCGCTCTTCGCGAGAAACGCTCGCCACTGCGCCTGTTTGACTCGATCCGCGTAGAGCTCCTCCGTCAGCGCAAACGGCTCCTCGGGGATGGCGGTTTTGCGTCGCTCGAACGTCCGGATCACCGCCTTCGTCAGCAGCTCTTCCTCGAACTCGCGACCGCGCGCGAGCACGTACACGTCGAAGAAGTCCTTCATTCGGCTGTTCGCGATGCCGAGCTTCACCATCGCGTGCAGCTTCTCCGAGACGATCGTCTCCGGGGGATAGACCTTCACTTTCGGCGGCGGGAAGTCGCCGAGGATGGCAGGCAACACCGCGAGCCGTGGCGGCGGAGTGACGACGTCTCCGAGGCCGATGTCGATCTGCACGCGAATCCGTGCGGTGTCGAGCGTTCCCTCGAGACGGACGCGGACGCCGTGGTATTCGTCCGGCTCGCGGATCGGCTCCGCGGTCACGCTGTCGGGATCGAACGTAAGGCCGTCGTCTTCGATCGCGACACCGATGATGTCGCGAATCACGGCAGCTGCATTCTCCGGCGCGAAATCGCCGCTGCCGAGGAAGTCGAGATCGCGCGTCGGCCGGTGCGTGTCGAGCCAGACGGCGAAGACCGCGGCACCCTTGAGAATCAGCCGGTCGCGATGAGGCGACGCGGCCAGGCGAGCGAGAAAACGCTCGCGCGCGTAAAGCGAGGCGATGTAGTCGAACGATTCTCCTCGCCGTTTGGCCTCGTTCAAGAGCCGCTGTCGCACCGACGCTGCGACATTCGTGACCGATCGCTTCATGCGACCAGCATTTCCAGATACGGACGCATGACCGCGCCGACGCGGCAGACGCGCGCGAAGTGCCAGAGCTCATCGATCGTGAACCGCTTCGCGCGCCAGCCGTCGCGCAGCGCCGCGACCGCGACGTCGATTCCGACCTTGCCGCGGAACTTGAAGCAGTCTGCGACCGTCTTCGCCGGCGAGAACACCCGCAGCGGGACGCCATGCTCGATGTGCGTTTCCACGCCGGCCGTCAGCGGCCCCTCGGAGAGACGGACGAGCCGGACCGGTGGCCGATCGATGGATGGCGTGCGTGCCTTCAGGCCGAGCGCGATCCAGATCTCGTGCGGCATCTCCGTCGTGAGCCCGTGAAAGGCAAGCGCGGAGAGGAGACAGAAGACGGCGTTGGGAACGCGCGCAGCGACCACGAGGAGATCGCGATTGGGCGAGAGAGAAGCGGCGGGGGACAGATAAACGCCCCGCGAGGCGCGCTCGAGGTCGCCCTTGGCGGCTAGGCGACGCAGGCTTTCACGAGACAGCCCGGCCTTGTTCAGCTCGCGCGAGCGCGCAACCGCGCCTTTCGGAACCCGTGACAAAACGTTGGATATTATCGCTGAAGTTCGACGTTTCGTTCTACATCGAAGCATGCCCGCCCCAGCCCCGCTACCATCAGCTCATGAAAGACCATCACTATCAGACGCACCTGCTCTGGGACGGCAATCGCGGCGACGGCACGTCCAGCTACGCCACCTACGGCCGCGAGTACCGCATTCTCATCGACGGCAAGCCGGCGATTGAGGGCAGCGCCGATCCGGTCTTCCGCGGCGATGCCGGCCGGTGGAATCCCGAGGATCTGTTCGTGGCGGCGCTCTCCTCCTGCCACATGCTCAGCTATCTCGCCCTCTGCGCGCGCGCCGGCATCAGCGTCGTCGGCTACGAAGACCGCGCCGCCGGGGTGATGCGCGAGGACGGCCGCGGCGGCGGCAAGTTCGAGGAGGTCGTGCTCCGTCCCGCGGTCACACTCGCCGACCCGGGGCACGCGGAGCGCGCGATGGAACTGCACGAGCGGGCGCACGAGCTGTGTTTCATCGCCAGCTCGTGCTCGGTGCCGGTGAAGGTGGAGGCCACGTGCCGGTAGATCTGGCCATCGCCCTCGAGCACCGTCCCGGCGCGCTGGCCGACCTCGGCGAGGCCCTCGGCCGCGCCGGGGTGAGCATCGAAGGCGGCGGCGTCTTCGTCGCCGATGGCACCGGCATCGCCCACTTCCTGTTCGACGATGGTCCCGCCGCGCGGGCCGCGCTCGAGGCAGCCGGAATCCGCGTCCTCGGCGAGAATGAAGTCCTGGTGCAGAAACTGCGGCAGGACCAGCCCGGCCAGCTCGGCGCCATCGCCCGGCGGATGGCCGACGCTGGCGTGAACATCGAGGTCCAGTACAGCGATCACGCGGGCAATCTCATTCTGGTCGTCGACGACGTCGCGCGCGGACGCGTGGTGTCGGAGGAATGGCGGCGAAAGGATGAAGGGATGAAGGACGAAGTGCCCTCCGGAATGAAGAGGTTCGAATGAAGAGGGAAGAATGAAGAAACCCACCGCCCAGGATCGCTGTGGGCGGGCTTCTCAATTCTTCATTCTTCATTCTTCATTCGAACCTCTTCATTCCAGTCTCGGTCCTCATCCTTCTGCCTTCTGCCTTCATGTGCGCGTGCTCGAGCGGTGACTCCATCATCTTCGACCCCCATCCACCGACCTTCGAACCTCCAATCCCGGCCTTCGTACCAAACCCCGTTACGCCCACCGCAGGCCGCGCGTAGATTCGGCGGCCTAGGAGGTGTGTCGTGAAAGTGTGCAGGCTCCTCGCAGTTCTGTTGTTCACCCTTCCCGCCTTCTCGCAAGTCGATCCCGGGCCGCGGGGTGGCCCGCCGGACGCGGGTGCCCCGCTCGCGTCGGTGGCGGCCAACAATCCGCCGACGATCCTGGACTTCTTCCTGCGAGGACAAGATGACTTCCAGGAGATCAACTCCGTGTCCGGCACCATCGTCGGCGCGGAGGACGAGGGCCTCGGCCCGCGCTTCAACGCCCTCGGCTGCGCGCGCTGTCACGCCCATCCCGCCGTCGGCGGCACCAGCCCGAGCGTCAATCCGCAGATCGCCGACGGAACGGCGAACGGCGCGACGAACACCATCCCATCGTTCATCACCGCCAGTGGTCCCGTCCGCGAGGCCCGCTTCGTCTACTTCACCGACGCCAGCGGCAATCCGATCACCTCGCAGCCGAACGGCCAGGTGATGCCTCTGTTCACCATCGCCGGACGCGTCGACTCGGCCGGCTGCACGACCACATATATCCAGCAGCCGAACTTCGCCAACGCCGTGGCGAAGAACAACGTCGTCTTCCGCATCCCCACGCCGCTCTTCGGACTGGGACTGGTCGAGAACATCGACGACTCGAGACTGCAGACCGTGCTCGTCCAGCACTACACCGGTCCGTACTACGTCGGCGGATCGTTCAACCGCGGCTCCGACGGCACGATCGCCCGCTTCGGCTGGAAGGCCCAGACCAAGTCGCTGGAGATGTTCGCCGGCGAGGCCTACAACGTCGAGCAGGGAGTGAGCAACGAGCTGTTCCCGCAGGAGCGCCCGTCGCCGGAAGAGAACCGCGATCAGGGGACCGGCCTGGCCCAGCAGTGCCGGATCAACCCGACCCCCGAGGACCACACCAACTTCAACGTGCCGGCGGTGGACACGCCGAGCGACGCGGTGATGTTCGCGATGTTCATGCGCCTGCTCAAGCCGCCGACGGAGAACCCGGGCAACCCGGCCACCAATCCGAACTACAGCCGTGTCCTGAATGGAATGATCCTGTTCATCGACATCGGGTGCAACTCCTGTCACCGGGAAAGCTTCCTCACCGAGCCGTCGTCGATCACGCCCGATCTGAGCAGCAAGGGCGCGCGGCTGTTCAGCGATCTGGAGATCCACCACATGGGCACCGGCCTGGCCGACAACGTCGTGCAGGGCAACGCCGGCGGAGACCAGTTCCGCACCGCGCCGCTGTGGGGCCTCGGCAAGCGCCTGTTCTTCCTCCACGACGGGCGGACGAACAACCTGATCACCGCGATCCAGGCGCATCAGTCGACCGGCTCCGACGCCAATCCGGTCATTCTCAACTGGAACGCGTTGACGGTCAGCCAGAAGCAGGACGTGTTGTATTACCTGAGATCACTCTAGGAGACCCAAGGCGATGCGGCTCGTGCTCATGCTGTTGTTGCTGTCCGTGCAGGGAGCAGTACCAAGCGCAAGCGACGCCTCGACGCCCGTTCCCGAGGCGGGGAACATCGGCGGCGGCCGCTATCGCAACGCCTATTTCGGTCTCACCTATCCGATTCCCGCCGGCTGGACCCAGCAGCCGGCGGGACCGCCTCCCTCCGATGGCGGCGGCTACGTGCTGCTGCAGTTCGCGGCCATGGACGGCGAGCGGGTGCGGGCGCACGTGCAGGTCACGGCCTACGATCTCTTCTTCATTCCCTTCGAGGCGGCGACGGCGAAGGACGTCGCCGCCAGGACGCGCAGCGCGGTCCCGGCGCGGTACGAGGTTGAAAAAGGACCCAGCGAGGTGACCATCGGCGGGCGTACGTTCCATCGTCTCGCGTACAAGGCCCCGGTCACGGGTCTGCACTGGCGGATGTTCACCACCGAGACCCGCTGCCACGCGCTGACGTTCACCTTCACCGGCACGGAGACGGCGGTGCTCGACGCCGCCGAGAAGGCCCTCGCCGGCCTGACCCTCGGCGGCGACGCGCCCGCGTGCGTGAACGACTACGCGCGCGATCATCTCCTGCACAAGACCATGCCGTCGTTCGGGCAACGCCAGAACACGATTCCCGTGCGGGTCATCATCGACACCGAGGGAAGAGTCCGGCATGCCCATCTCCTCAGCGCCTTCCCGGAGCAGTCGCAGGCCATCCTGACCGCCCTGCGCGACTGGCGCTTCAAGCCGTACGTCGTCGATGGGCGGGCGGTGGAGGTGGAGACGGGGCTGGTGTTCGGGTTCCCGCGGATCGTCGTGCGTTGACGTGGAGCGGCGGGCTCTCAGCCCGCCGTCTTCCGCCCCGCTTCCACCTCGCGGATCATCTCCGCCGCCTCCACCCCGAGCACCGCCGCGAGCTGGAGGATGGTGGTGAGACTGGGCACGTTCCCGCCCCGCTCCAGCACGCCGATGTGCGTGGCATTCATCCCGACGAGCCGGGCCAGCTCGGCCTGCGTCCACCCGCGCTCCAGGCGCAGCCGGGCCACGATGGCCCCGAAGCGGACGGCGTCGGGATCGGGGATGGGCGAGCGTGGCATCGGCGCATGGTAGCGCGGGGCGGGGGGGGGCGGGTGACATGCATGTCGGCCGCGCTGGCGTGCATGTCATCCATGGATGAGGTGGATGCCATCGCCGCTGGGATTCATCCCATCCATGGACACTTTCCCGTCATCCACGGTGACGTGCAGGCCATCGGCGGTGGCGTGCAGATCACCGCGGATGGCATGAACGCCAGCGGCGGTGACATGAATCCCATCCATGGACACTTTCATCTCATCCATGGATGACATTCACGCCATCGGCGATGGGATGAAAGTGTCCCGGGATGGGATGCATGCCATCGGCGGTGGCGTGAAAGTGTCCCGGGATGGGATTCAGGCGAGCGGTTGTGATCCGGGGGCCACCGCCAATGATGAGACGACCGCCTCCAGGTAGGGAACTTCCATTTTCAGTCACACCTTGGACGACACCATCACACGCAGGAGCAATGGAATGGCAGACACACGATGTCAGCTCGAATGTGAGGACTGGGTCCGTCAGGACTGGATGCCGCAACGGTTTGGACAGCAATTTCACCGTGGCCGGGTGCGGCTCACGTCGGGCGGGTTCTACGACTTTGACGCGGTGAGCGCGGACGGCACGACCGTCGCGACGATCTCGACGAGCGGGGCGAGGACGAGCGGCGGGAAACTCGCTGTCGGAAAACTGATGAAACTGCGGTCGGACATGCTCTTTCTTCTGCTTGCGGCGCCGAAGCGCGCCGCAGTGATCCTGACGGAACGCGACATGTACGACCTCTGCGAGAAAGAGAAGGAGGGCGGCCGCGTACCGCGGAATATCGAGTTTCATCATGCGCCTCTCCCACAGGATCTCGCAGCGAGGTTGAAGATTGCGCGGCAGGTTTCTTCCGAGGAGGTGTCGCCGAAGCGGGCGCCGAACGGGGCGGCGGCTGGATGAGAATTTCGGTCACTTGGCACAGGCCGGTCCGGCTGCGGCTGCCGATGAGCCGACTGCATTCGTATTCGACGTCGACGTACTCCCCGACGCGCCTGCGGTGTACCTTCTCGCACGGCGCTTCGCGCTGCGGGTGGAGGTGCTCTACGTGGGGAAGGCGACCTCCTTGCGACGTCGATTCAGGCAGCAACTAAACAACCTAAAGCTGATGCAGGCCATCGACGATGCTGCGATTGGTCCGCGCCTGCTGATCTACGGTACGTTCAACAACAGGCCCGGCCAGCGCATCGACACGGTCTTGGACGTCGTGGAACGTGCCTTGATCGACCATTTCACAGAGGCCGGTGATCAGCTCATCAACAAGCTCGGAACGAAGCTGCCGGTGGATCTGATCGAGTTCGATGGCAATCTGCTGGCGCGGCGTCAGAGTGGCCGCGAGTTGCGCGTTCCCAAAAGACGGGGACGTGGTGGCGACATCGACTGAAGGGCAATGGATTCTTTCGAGCAAGTCGTGGCGGCTGTTCTCGATCGCGAAGGCTACTGGGTCCGGACGAGTGTCAAGGTCGCGCTGTCGCGTGAGGAGAAGCTCGAGATCGACCGGCCGTCATCACCGCGATGGGAGCTCGATATCGTTGCGTACAGCGGCGGCCGAAACGAATTGCTCGTGGTGGAATGCAAGTCATTTCTGGACTCGCGTGGTGTGTACATGACGTCGAGCGACGGCCTCAATGTCAACGAGGATTCGCGATACAAGCTGTTCTGCGACGGGACCCTGCGGCGTGTGATCCTATCGCGTCTGGAGAAGCAACTCCCGGACGAGGGTTTCTGCCCACCCCAAACGAAGGCGACGCTTTGTCTTGCCGCCGGCAAGATTTACGGTGACCCGTTGACGCTTCGGGCGATCTTCGAGAAAAACCAGTGGATGCTGTTCGACACCGCTTGGCTGACGGAACGTCTGCAGCGACTCGCCCAGGAGAGTTACGACAACAGTGTCGCTTCGGTCGTCGCGAAGTTGTTGCTGCGCTAGCGCGTCCCCTACTTAGGCTTAGGCACATCGTGCCAATGCCCATGCTCCGCCGACCAAACCTTCCCCGGCGGCACCGGCACGTTCGGCTGCGGAATGGGCGCCCCCGTCTTCGACTGCTGCACCTGCACCGTGGGCGCGCCGCCTTGCGGCTGCGCCTGTGCCTGCGGGACGGTGTCGTGCCAGTGCCCGTGCTCGGGCGACCAGACCTTGCCCGCGGGGGCGGGACCGGGCGGTTGGGGGCGGGGGGTGGCGACGGGGGTCGACGCGGCGGGGACGGGCGTCGCGCGCTGCGGTTCCTTGTCGCGCATGGCGGCGATGAGGCCGGCCGCGGCGATGGCGCCGATGGCGGCGAGGAGCAGGATCAGGCCTCGCGAGGTCGCGCGGGCGTGTTTCTCGGCGCAACAGGCCTTGTACTTCCTGCCGCTGCCGCAGGGGCACTTTTCGTTTCTTCCGACTCGCATGCGGCCAGCAGAACCGGTTGCCGGAGGGCGGCATTTCGCCGGCCGCCGCATGGCGGTACGATGCACCGCCATGCCTGCACTCGTGATCGTCGATATCGAAGTCACCGACCCCGTCCGCTACGAGGACTACAAGCGCCTCGCCTCCGCCTCCATCGCCGCCCATGGCGGGCGGTATCTGGTGCGGGGCGGGCGGGCGGAGGTCCTGGACGGCACGTGGACGCCCCGCCGGCTGGTGGTGCTGGAGTTCGACTCCTTCGAGAAGGCCAAGGCCTGGCGGGAGTCGCCGGAGTATGCGGAGGCGAAGAAGGTGCGCGAGGACTGCGCGCGCTCGAACATGGTCGTGGTCGAAGGCGTGTGACTACTTCAGCCGCTCCTTGAAGAACTGCGTGATCGCCACCGTCGAGCGAATGCGGTTCGGCGTCTTCCGCCAGCCGTGCCCCTCGTCGGGGAAGAGCACGTACTCCACCGGCACGCCGCGGCTCTTGAGCGAGGCGACGACCTGCTCCGCCTCGACGACGGGCACGTTGGTGTCGTTCGCGCCGTGGAGGACGAGGAGCGGGGTCTTGACGCGGTCGACCTTGTGGATGGGGGAGAGGGAGCGCAGCATCTCGCCTTCCGTGGCCGGGTCGCCGTACTCCTTGGTGGAGATGGCCGCCATCCAGCCTTCGGTGTGCTTGAAGAAGGTCTCGAAGTTCACCACGCCGAAGAGGTTCGCGCCGGCGGCGAAGAGGTCGGGCCATTCGGTGACGCCGGCCATGACCATGTAGCCGCCGTAGGAGCCGCCCATGATGCCGAGGCGCTTGGGGTCGGCGATGCCCTGCGCTGTGAGGTGATCGGCGGTGGACTTGATGTCGCGCACGCCGTTGACGCGCAGCTTGCCGTTGTCGAGGTTCACGAATTTCTTGCCGAAGCCCGACGAGCCGCGCACGTTCGGCGCGAAGACGGCGATGCCGTTCGCCAGCAGGGCCTGGTACGTCGGGTTCATGGTCGGCCGCTCCTGCCCCTCGGGGCCGCCGTGGAAGCTGAGCACGGTCGGGTACGGCGGCTTGCCCGCGGCCGGCCGGTACAGCCAGCCGCTCAGCTCGAGGCCGTCGTGGGCCTTGTAGCGGACCAGCTCCGGGCGCACCAACTCGCCCATGTCGATGCCGGGATGCGGGCTGCGCGTGAGCTGGCGGCGGGACTTGGCCTCGAGGTCGATCACCCACACGTCAGCCGTTGCCTTGGAGCCCAGGAAGACAGCCGCGAGCTTCTTGCCGTCGCGCGAGAGCTCTGCGACCGACGCGAGGTCGGTGTCGGGCGGGTTGGGGAGGACCTTGCGGTCCTTCGTGGCGAAGTCGTAGGACCAGATCTCGCTCCGCCCGGCGACGTTCCAGTTGAGCACCGCGGTCGACACCGCATCGTCGAGGACGAAGCCGGCCAGCTCGGCGTCGTTGCGCTCGGAGAGGACTTCGAAGGGCGTGGCCTTCCCGTCGACGATGCGCACGCGGCCGAAGGCGTGCAGATCGCGCTCGGGATTGCCGCCGAGGTAGATCTCGTCCGGCGTGGCGCCGAAGTCGGCGTCGCCGAATGTCGCCGGCGGGGTGTGCGGCGTGAGATGCACTTCGCCGCTGCCGTCGAGGGCGACGCGGTAGACGTTGTCGTCGCCGCGGCTGGCCAGGCGCCCGATCAGCGCGAACCGGCCGTCGCCGCTGACTTCGATCGGGAAGGCGATGCCTTTGCTCTCGGCGATCATCTTCTTGTTGCCCGTGGCGACGTCGACGAGCCAGATGTCGATGGCCTGCGGCGTGCGGCGGTTCGAGCCGATGAGCAGCGACTTCGAGTCGGGCGTCCAGACGCCGAGGCGGTTGTTCGTGGTGCCGCCGTCGGTGAGGAGGCGCAGGCCCGTGCCGTCCGGGCGGACGAGATAGATCTGCTCGTTGAGTCCTCCTCCCGGCGCTACCTGCAACGCCAGCCATTCCCCATTGGGCGACCACTCCACCCCGGACACGGGATCGTCGAACGCGGTGACCTGATCGGGCCACCCGCCGCCCGTCGAGACGACCCACACCTGCGGCGAGCCGCTGATGTTCGTCAGGAAGGCGACGCGCTTGGCATCGGGCGAGAACGACGGCGCATTGGCGAAACCGAGCCTGGCCAGGGCGGTGACCTTGCGGTCGAGCTCGTCCGCGGCCTGCACGGTGGTGGCGAGAAGAAGGGCGGCGAGAACGGCAGGTCTCATGGCCGCGGATTCTCGCACGCTGACATACTGCGCACCATGACCCAGCACGCCTCCTCCCTCCCGCCCTCCACCGCCCCGGAGCCGACGTACGCGGAGCGCGCGCGAACGCTGATCGAGCGCGAGTCGATCGGGATGCTCTCGACCAACTCGGCGAAGCATCCGGGGTGGCCGTTCGGGTCGGTGATGCCGTATGCGCTCGCGCCCGATGGATCGCCGGTGTTTCTGATCAGCGGGATGGCGGTGCATACGCAGAACGCGCTCGCCGATCCGCGGGCGAGCCTCTTGGTGATGCAGAGCGGGAGCGAGTCCGATCCGCTCGGGCAGGCCCGGGCCACGCTCCTCGGCACGGTGAGCGCGATCGAGCAGGTCCCGGACGAGCTGCGGCAGGCGTACCTGGAGCGGCATCCGAACGCGCGGCACTGGGTCGGGTATTCGGACTTCGGGTTCTTCCGCATGGACGTGACCCAGATCTACTTCGTCGGCGGGTTCGGAGTGATGGGGTGGGTGGCGGCGGAGGACTACGCGGCGGCGGAGGCGGATCCGCTCGCCCACGTGGCGGCGCGGATCCTCGAGCACATGAACCAAGATCACGCGGACGCGCTGCGCGCGATCACCGCGCGCTTCGGCAACCTCGACGCCGAGGAGGCGACGATGGTGTCCTGCGACCGCCTCGGCTTCGGGGTGCGCGCGCGCACCGCGGAGGGGATGAAGGGACTGCGCATCGCCTTCCCCGAGGAGGTGCGCTCGGCGGAGGACGCGCGGCGTGTGCTGGTGGCGATGACTAAAGCGGCTCGAGGTACTTGATGCCCATCGGATCCCAGCGGAAGAGCACGCGCGGGTTCTCGGCGAATTTGCGTCCGCGCACGCGCGCGTCGTCGTACGCGGCGACGGCGAAGTAGATCGCGCCGGCGAGGAGCGGCTGCCACGTTCCGAACGCGCCGAACACGTCGGGCCAGACCACGCCGAGGATCATCAGCGCGGTCATGAGGCCGAGCAGGCCCAGGCCGGTGGTGATGCGGTTGGCGATGAGCGCGCGGGCGGCCATCTTCTCGAGGCGCGAGCGGTCGGGCATGTGCCAGAGGATGGTCGCGCGCTGCGCGAGGGACAGGAGCAGGGGGAGGAAGACGATCGCGCCGCGCTGCCAGGCCATGCGCAGGATGTCGAGGGCGTGTTCGGAGAAAAGCACCACGCCCACGACGATGAGGGCGATCACCCAGAGCGGCGGGCGCTTCTTCAGGCGCGTGGCGATGTCCACGAGCGTGCCCTGCATGAGCAGGAAGCCGCCTTCGACCATGAGGGCGAAGACGAGCTCTTCGCGCGTCTCGTGCAGCGCGTCGATCAGCGCGGCCAGGACGAAGATCACCGCCATCAGCGCGTCGGGAACGGGGAAGGCGAAGCGGCCGCCCGCGCGCAGAAGGCGCGCGCGGGCGACGTTGGAATCGGCGGCTTCGTCGGCCATGGACCGCTAACCTCGATAGGCCTCGTCCTGCTCGATGCGCGAGAGGACCCACGGGAACTCGCCCGTGGTGATCTTGCCGCCGCAGTACTCGCACTCGCTGGTCTGGCCTTCGGTGCGCGGGCCGCCGCAGTTGGGACAGACGGGCGCGTCGGCGGGGGCGCCGGCGCGGCCGCGGATGAAGGTCCAGTACTCGCTCCAGGAGCGGGTCTGGCGCGATCCGCCGATCAGCGTGCCGGCCTCGTCGATCTTGTAGTCGGCGCCGGAGGCGTAGAGGCGGACGGTGATGGCGTCGTAGAACGCGTCGCTGGTCACCTTCACCACGTCGACCTTGTCGATGGTGAAGTCATCGACGTGGTTGACGACCTTCTGGCGGAGGAATTCGTCGATCCAGTAGCGGTGGGTCTGGAAGAGGGCGTCGGTCTCATAGGGACGGGCGCGCTTCCAGTCCCGGCCGACCCACCCGGCATTGAGCTCGGCGCCGACGTGGCGCACGCGCTTCTCGAAGTCCTCCCAGGTGAAGCCGGGGTGCTGCTGGAGGATCGCCGCGGCCTTTCGGCCGATCCAGGGCTGGTACACGGTCTTCGTCGTCAGCCCGGGCTCGGGCCCGAAGCCGCCGCCGAGCTGCGGCGGCCGCTCGTCTTTCTCCTGAACGGCGATGGAGCGGAGGAACCACTGGAACGCGCCGTCGGCGACGACCGTGCCGCAGTGCAGGCAGGCGCCATCGGTTCGCGTGGCCAGTGCCGCGCCGCACTTCGGACAGTGCTCGGCCCGGGCCGCGGCCGGGGCAGGGGAGAGGAGGTCGCGCGCGCGCTCGAGCGTCCAGCGCTCGCGCACGTACCAGCGCCGCGTGCCGTCCGCGGCGGTCTCGCTGTAGTTGGCCTCGAGCTCGACGTCGGCCTCGACGCGCGGCCGGTCGAGACCGCGGACGGCGGCCAGGGTGAAGCTGCCGATGACGATCGCATCGACGCTGGTGAGCCCGGGCGGATTGCGCCCCTCGAGCTGCTCTCGCGCGGACGCGCTCGCGTACGGCGCGAAATCCGCGAGCCGCCCGCGGCCGCGCGCCTCGTGCAGCCGGGCGTAGAGGCTGTAGCAGAAATCGGTGAAGACGATCTCCGAGAAGTTGGGGTCGTACTGGCGCAGGGCGCCGAGAGCCGGCGCGGGCGTGCTCGCGGGGGAGGCGACGGTGAGCACGGTCTCCGTCCGGTTCTCGCCCTTCATCGCCTTCTCGATGCCGCTGGCGACGATGGCGAAGATGAAGAACCCGAGCACGGCCAGGGCGAAGCCGCCGAAGCTCCCGCCCGAGCTTCCCGAGCTCGATCCGTAGCTGGAGGACGAGGACGACGAGGAAGAAGACGAAGAGGACGAAGAGGAGGACGACGAGCCCGAATACGACTCGCCGCCACCGACGCGGCCCTCGGCCGCGAGAGCGGCGAAGAGCAGGACGGCGAGGAGGACGAGAGCGACGCGCGTGCGGATCATGCCAGGTGAACCTCCGGGGTGCTCGGCAGCTCGTCGAGGTTTTCGCCGACTGCAGGCAGATCGCGCTCCAGGATCGCCCCGAGCGCGCGCAGCGCGGCGAGGACGCCCTCGGCGTCGATCGGCCGCTCCACCTGCAGCGCGGCCAGGGCCGCGTTCCAGTCCGTGGCGCTCACCTTCCGCAAGATGCCGCGATCGGCGAGCACCTCCATCCGACGCTCCAGCAGCGAGACGAAGAGCAATACCCCGGTCTCGCCGGAGGTGCTCGCGACGCCTTGGGTCTGAAAGGCCGCCGCGGCGTGCGTCCTCACCGCCTCCAGGCGCTCGCGCCGCGTGCTGAAGAGCCGCCGCAGCGTCGCGCTCCGCCCGGCGATGGCCGTGCCCGCGAGCCAGGCCGCGATGACGTCGAGCAGCACCGCGACGGGCGGCACGGTCAGCGGCATGTACACGAGCGCCGCCAGCGAGACCAGCACCAGCGCCGCCGCGAAACGGCCGTCGGCGTGAGCATATGAGCCGGAGCGCGCGCGGATCTGCACGACCACCTCCGCCGCCGAGCGCGACTCGAGCTCGCGCACGGCGTCCGCGATGCGCGCGGCGGCGGAGGAGTCGAAGATGCGATGCGGTCCGGCGATGGCTCTATGCTACCCCTCTGCCGCCCGCTTTTCCGCCGATCCAGGCGCAGGGGAGGGCGGTGAGGGCGAGGGCGATCGGGTACCACGAGGGTCCGAGGGGTTTCTCGAGCGAGAGCGTGGCGACGGCGCCGGCGGTGGCCAGGACGAAGCCGATGGCGCCGAGGATCATCGCGTGCAGCATCGGCCGGCGCGGTGCGAGACGGGCCGCGATCCAGCAGCCGAGGATCGAATAGACGATGCGATAGCCGAGGGCGAGCAGGTTCAGTCCCGGCTCGTGCATCGCCTGACCCCAGGGCGGATAGACGTCGGTGACGTGCAGGATCTGGTCGGTGCCGAGGGAGAGGATCACCACGGCCAGGAAGCCGAGGACGATCGCGGCGATGCTGCGGCCGATGCGGCGCGGTTGCGGTTCGGACACGGCGATGCTCATTACGCCTCCTTCGCCGGCATCGAGGCCAGCACCTCTGCGAGCTGGTCGTAGCTCGCGGCCACGCCCGACTCCATCGGCGACTGCAGGACCTTGTCCCGGATCTCCTTCGAGTCCAGGCGCATGATCGTGGTCATGGTGGTCTTTCCGCCGCGCTCTTCGAACGTGGTGGTGTCGACGGCCTCGCCTTCGTACCAGGGGTCGTCGAACTTCTCGGTGGCAACGATGCGCTCGTGGGGGACGAGCTCCAGGAAGGTGCCGCCCATGCCCATGACCTCGCCGTTGGGGCCGTGCCAGACGTAGCGGTACTTGCCGCCGACGCGCAGGTCGACCTCGCAGACGTCCATGGTCCAGCCGCCGAAGACGCCGAGCCAGCGCTTGAGCAGCTCGGGCCTGGTGTAGGCGTCCCACACCAGGCGTGCGGGGGCGTCGAAGTCGCGGATCATGGCGATCTCGCGGTCGCTGGGGGTGGTGACTCGGAGGGTGTCGTTCATCGATGCGGACTCCTTCTCAACGCCTTGCGCGTCTTGCGGCAGCGTTTCTTCTCCTCGGTTTTGAGGTCCTCGAGTAGCGCGTCGAGGCGCTGAAAGTTGCCTTCCCAGAACCGGCGGTAGTTCTCCAGCCAGGCGTTGGCCTCGGCGAGCGGCCGGGCTTCGAGGCGGCACGGCCGCCGCTGCGCGTCGCGCCCGCGCGAGATCAGGCCGGCCCGCTCGAGGACCTTGAGATGTTTCGAGATCGCCGGCTGGCTCATGGCGAAGGGCTCGGCGAGCTCCATCACCGAGGCCTCGCCGGTGGCGAGCCGGGCCAGAATGGCCCGGCGGGTGGGATCGGCGAGGGCGGCGAAGGTGGCGTCGAGTTGATAACCTTTCGGTTGCATAGCCGATAGGTTATATAAGTTCGGGTCGGCGGGATGTCAAGCGAGACGCGTTATTCGGGTTGTCGGGTGATCGGGTTGTGAGGAAAATGGCTCGAATGACGGCAATGGAGATCGTGCGGGAGCGGCTCGGCGTCGACTCTCACGTCATCGCGGCTTTCTGCCGCAAGTGGCGTGTGCGCGAGCTGTCTCTGTTCGGCTCGGCGCTCCGCGACGATTTTCGGCCTGACAGCGACGTCGACCTCCTGGTGGTATTCGAGCCGGACGAAAGCTGGGATCTGTGGGACATCATCGCCATGGAGTCCGAGCTACAGGAGATGTTCGGACGAAAGGTGGATCTCGTCGAAAAGCGCGCGCTCAAGAATCCGTTCCGCCGGTACGAGATCCTGACCACCCGGCAGGTCCTGTATGCAGCCTGATCGGCGCGATGCAGCTCTGCTGCTCGACATGATCCAGTTCGCGGACGAGATTCGGTTGCTCGTCGAGCGCGCCGGCACGGGCGATTATCTGGACGACCTGGCAACACGCCGTGCGATCGAGCGGTGCGTTGAGCTCGTCGGCGAGGCGGCAAGTCGCGTCAGCGATGCGTTCCAGGCGGCGCATCCGGAGGTGCCTTGGAGGGAAATCATCGCCCAGCGCCATCGGCTGATCCATGGCTATCGCGACATCGATCCCGAGCGGATTCGCAATGTCGTCGAAACACACCTGCCGGCTCTCGCCCAGCACCTGCGATCCCTGTTGCCTCCGATTCCTCCTGACCCGGAGCCGGAGATCGAGCGGTAAGCCCCGACCCCATCACGCGGTCGCGAGCCGCTCCACCTTCAGTTCGTCGTATGACCTGTCGGTGACGATCGCGCGATCGTCGGGGACGCGGCCGCCGCGGTAATCCACGCGCGTGAATGGCGGGGCGACGACTTCCGGCTCCAGGGCCGTTCCGTCGCAGAGGATGTCGACCGTGTAGCCGTCGTGCAGGTTCGTGCGGACGGTGAAGGACGTACAGGGAAAACGGCGCGGCGCGGCCGGTTCGTCGTCCGACTCCTCGACCGGCTCGTAGTCGTAGAGGTACTGGCCGGTGAGGTAAAGCACCGAGCCGTCCTCGAGCTCCAGGAAGTAGTGCGAGCCCTCGTCCTCGAATTCTTCGACCTGGAAGCAGCGCGTGGCGCGAAAGGCGCGGCTCTCCAGCTTGCCCGTCTGTTCGGTGAAGACTTGCCGTCCCTGCCAGTTGAAGGCGACCGTGGCCGCCACGCACAGGAGGACCATGAATCCTGCGAGGGCGATGCCGGTGAGTAGGCCCATTCGGCGTTCGCCGATCACGAGCACCACGACGGCGATGATGGCCATGACCGTGCAGCCGGCGGCCCAGACTCGCATGGCTGCGGAGTATAGGAGTGGGGGGGGGGGGGGGG
>JBIOTX010000135.1:0-8494 GCA_044866315.1 Thermoanaerobaculia bacterium
GCTTTCCAAAGCGGCGGCATCGCCGCCGCACTCCAAATCCACATCCAGGTTCCAAGTCCACGCCGTCTCGACGTACCCACGCTCCCGAAAAAACGCCCGCGTCCCCTCATCCCCCACCACCACCCCCGGCGTGAAGTAGTTCCCCGCCTCGGCAGCGACGACGCGCGCGCCGCGCGACTCCGCGTCCGCCAGCAGCGCGCTCCCGATCCCGCTTCGCCGCGCTTCGCGCTGCACCGCCAGGATGCGCAGGTACTTGCCGCACGTGACCGCGGCGCCGGCGATCACGCCGTCTCTTTCGAACACGCGCGTGGTGGGCGGACCGGCGAAGCCGTCGCCGAAGCACTTCTCTTCGGCGACGGCCGCGAGGTCGTAGGGCGCGTCGTTCGCGCGGGCGAGCAACGCGCGCAGGGCGGGAAGGTCGCTGAGGTCGGCGGTGCGGATCACTTGCGCGAAGAGAGTAGCAGCCGATCGACCGACCACCGCCCACCGCCGAGGATCACCAGCGCGATCGCCATGGCCGCGGCGAGGATGTGAAACTCGTAGCCTTCGCCGGCCTGCTTGCCGCTCCAGTTCATGAAGAAGCCGTTCGGCAGATGGACGAGCAGCGCGGCCACGATCATGTTCACGCCGATGCCGAAGGCGGTGAGGCGCGTGGCGAAGCCGGCGATGAGCGCGAGCGCGCCGAGGTCGGCCAGGATGGCCAGGATGCCGAGGATGGCGGGGACGCCGATGCTGGCGAACCAGCCCATCGTGCCCTCGAAGCCCCAGCCGCCGAACCAGCCGAAGGCCTTCTGCAGGCCGTGAGGCAGGACGACCACGCCGAGGGCCACGCGGAGGACGGTGGGGACAAGGGAGTTGTCGGTGGCCAGGACGTTGGTAACGATGCGGACTGGCTCGGGTCGATCGATGGCGATGGAGGTCATGGGGGTCGTTCCTTTCCTTTTGGTTTACATGTCAAGTATCGGCCGCGACTCGATCTACCGGCGCGCGCTGTCGCGGATGCGGGAGAGAAGGCTCAGGAGAGTGTCGATCTCTTCAGGAGAGAGGGTGCCGGTGGTGGCGTCGTCGAGCTCGTCCATGACCGGGTCAAGCCGCTCGAGGAGGCGCAGTCCGGCTGTGGTGATCTGGCAGAGCACCTGCCGCCGGTCGCCGGCCCACTGCTCCCGGCGGATGAGCCCGCGTTGTTCCAAGGCATTGACCAGACGGGTGATCCCCGGCATCTCCTCGACCAGCCGCTCGGAGATCTCCATCGTCGGCAGGGGAGTCCGGGCCCCGCGGAGGATGCGCAGGACGTTGTACTGCTGCAGGCTCAGCCCTTCGCTGACCACGGTGGCCTCGAACCGCCGGCGCAGGACGCTGGTCGTCCGCAGGAGGGCGATCGCTGCCTCCTGGGCCTTCGACCGGAACGGCTTGGTCTGCTTGATCTCGTCTTGCACGGCCATGGCGGCCAATGTAGGTCCAATTGTTTTACATGTCAAGTATCTCTCCCGGTCCGGCCTGCATCTCGCAACAGCCAGGCATCATGGACGACCAGGTCATCCGCTGCCCCTCCTGTGGGCAAGCCAACCGGATCCCCGCCCTGGGCAGCGGAAAGCGCGCGGTCTGCGGGCGCTGCAAGGCGCCGCTCCCCGCCGCCAACGGCGGCGGCCATCCGGTCGACGTCACCGATGCGACCTTCCGCAACACCATCGCCAGCGGCGCGGCAGTGGTCGACTTCTGGGCGCCGTGGTGCGGGCCGTGCCGGATCCTCGGTCCGGTCATCGAGCAGCTCGCCGGCGAGCGCAAGGACGTCCGCTTCGCCAAGCTCAACGTCGATGAGAACCCGCAGACCGCTGCCGCCTTCAACGCGCGCAGCATTCCTCTGCTCGTCTTCTTCCGCGATGGCGCGGAGAAGGGACGCGTGGTCGGCGCGGTCCCGAAGAGCCAGGTCGAAGCGGCCATCCGCCGCTACCTCGGCTGAAAAGAGAATGACGTGGCCTATTACCCCCGGCTCCCCGACCGCCCGCGCAGCGAGCTGGAGATCTTTACCAAGAAGATTCTGATCGCCCTCCTCATCGTGGCCGCCGCGGCGCTGCTCTGGTTCGCCCGCGGCGTGCTGTTCCTGGTCTTCATCGCCGCGGTGCTGGCGGCCGGGATCGCGCCGGCGGTGCGGCGGGTGCAGCTGTTCTGGCGCTTTCAGTTCCGGCGCAAGCTCCGGCGTGGGCTGGCAGTGGCGATCGTCTATCTGCCCTTCGCCCTGATCGTGCTGCTCATCCTCGGCGTCATCGTGCCGCGCTTCGTCGCCGACACGAGCGAGCTGGGCGCGCAACTGCCGACACTCATCGAGGAGAACGTGCTCAAGCCGCTCGAGCGCTACGTGCCGGTCGGCTTCGTGCGCGAGGAGCTGCACAAGGGCGTGGAGCTCCCGCGTTCGCGCGTCTTCGCCTACATGCGCAACGCGGCCATGGCCATCGGCTCGATCATCGCCGTGCTGGTGATGGTCGCCTACATGCTCATCGACGCCGAGCGGCTGCGGAACCTGTTTCTGCTGATCTATCCCCCCGAGGTGAGAGGACAGCGGAGGGCGACGCTGACGCGGATCTCGAACCGCATGAGCTCCTGGCTGTCCGGACAACTGCTCCTGTCCATGATCATCGGCTGCGCCTCCTTCGCCGGCTTCGTCCTCCTCGGCATTCCGTACGCCCTGCCCCTGGCGATCCTCGCCGCGGTGGGCGAGCTGATCCCGATGATCGGACCGACCGTGGGCGCGATCCCGGCGCTGGCCATCGCCCTCCTGCACTCGAAGTGGCAGTTCTGGGCCGTGCTGATCTTCGCCGTCCTGCTGCAGAAAGCGGAGAACCTCTTCCTCGTCCCGCGGGTGATGTCGAAGAAGGTCTCGATCTCCCCGCTGGCCGTCTTCGTGGCCTTCATGATCGGCGCGTCCCTCCTCGGCGTCGCCGGCGCGATCATGGCCATCCCCACCGCCGCGATCGTGCAGGTGGCATTCGAGGAGGCCTTCGTCGCGCGGCGCGAGCGGCGGCAGGACGTGGACCGGGCGGGGACGCTGCTCAGGAAAGGCGACTAAACTAAAGCATGCTCTCGCCGAATGAAGTCGTGCATCGCGATCCCGAGATCCTCGCGGGCGAACTCGTGTTCGTGGGAACGCGCGTCCCGCTGCGGAACCTGTTCGACTACCTGGAGGCCGGTGACTCGCTCGAGGTCTTCCTGGATGCGTTTCCGGCGGTGACGAGGGAGCAGGCCGTGGCGGCGTTGGAGCTCGCGAGAGAGGCGATGACCGCTGGGTGTTCATTACCAACGACTCGAGCATCGAGTTTCAGCAGAACGTGAAGCGAATCGGGATCGCTGTGATCGCGATCGTGGGTGTCCGAAATCGGATGCAGGACGTGCGACCTCTCATCCCGCGAATCCTCGATCACCTGACCACCATCGAGCCCGGTGAACTGGTCACGATCGACGATTCGAGCTTCTCAACCCGTTAGCCGGCAGGACGTGGAAGGGCGGGGACGCTGCTGCGGAGGAGGACTAGAAGCGCACCGCAACCAACGAGCTGACGTGTGCCAAGGCTTCGAAGTCTCGGTCCTGATGGAGAACAGGCACACCGTTGCGAATGGCACATACGGCGATGAGGCAATCGACCCCTGATCTGACCGTGAAGCCGCGGCGACGGGCGGTCCGGTATAGCTCGATCGCCTCCTCGTAGATGTCGGCGGTCAGGGGCGATTCCACGATGCGCATGTCGGTGAACGCCAGGCGGGCGAGCCGAAGGGCCGAGTCGCTGTCGAAACCTTGAAGAACCTCTTGCACGACCGGCAAACAGGTGACGAGCGTACGGTTCGCGGTCACGTCGCGGAAGCGTTCGTGGTTACGTCCGCGCAGAACCTCAATCCAAACGCTGCTATCCACTAGCACAGGCGTCAGCCGATGAGTTTGCGATTGGGCTCTGGAAGTTCATTCTGTTCTCGCTGTTCGGAGCGGTCGGGTGTACCGTCCGAAGGCGGACTGCCGGGAAGATGGTCAACGCCGAGATTGCGCGCGATCTCGTACATTCGATGCCTGCAGTTGTGCACGAGTTTTTCAGCGTATCGGACGGTGGTCTCGAGCTGTCGTGCAATGAACTCCGCGTCGTGGCCGGCGACGTACCACAGTTCCAGCGCCATCTCGCATCGAGGCTGGAGGTATCGACGCGCGCGTCGCAGCAGGGTGGCCTTATAGAGCAGGTCAGCGCGCTCCATATCTTCTGAGGTGGGCGGCGCGGCGGGTTCCGCGTGGGGCGCCAACGTCGGCGGATCATCTCGCATGAAGGCGAGATTTCCGCGCCAAACGTCATAGCTTCCCAAGCGTAGAAGAAGATCCGCGCCTGTCTCCATCGGCAGGTCGAACGCGAGCTTGATTGCCGGATCAACGGTTGGAGCAACCTCGTCCGGTTCCGCTGCTGCTTCTTCCTCTTCCACGGCTGAATTCTAAGGCAACCCGTTAGAATCAAGCATGCTGCTGAAGTCGCCTGTCGTTGCCCTCGCGCTGCTCGCCGTCTGCCTGCCCGCGTTCGCCCAGAGCCCCTGGACCGCGACGCATCGCCTCGAGATCCGCGCCGATTACCGCTGGAGCGACCACGACCGGCTGCCGCGGCCGTTTCCGCCGGGGGCGATCGAGTCGACGCCGGATCCGGGGCATCACTTCGAGCTGAATGTCGCCGACCTGCAGCTCGACCTCGGCTACGGCGAGTGGTTCACCGCGCGGGCGAAGGTGCACGCGCAGGCGAAGCACCGGCGCAATCCGACCTCGACGGACCGGCAGATCGATGCCGACGAGCTGTTCGTCCGCTTCGGACCGAAGCCGGAGCTCCTCGACCGCCCGGCCGGCACCACCTTCTTCCTGCAGGCCGGCAAGTTCCCGAAGATGGAGCGCCAGCCGGTGCGCACGCTGGAGAGCTACGGCCTCGCCGCCACGTCGTTCAATCGCTTCGAGGACGTGCAGCTCCTCGTCGGCGGGACGGTCGGCCGCAGCCTCTACTGGCGCGTGCAGGCGGCGAACGGGAATCCGCTCTTCTTCCGCGACGCCAACGCCCTCGCCGGCGACAACGGCACGACCACGACGCCGCCTTCGGAGTACGGAACCGGCTTTCCGATCCTCTACAACGCGGAGACGGAGGAGCTGTTCTTCGAGACCGATCACGTGCAGGTCGGCGAGGCTCTCGGCTATCGCTGGCAGCGCGAGGATCAGACCCTCGGCTTCGACGCCATCGTCTTTCACTACCGCCGCGACCTGGCGGACCGGGAGGAGCTGACGGGGACGTTCTATGGCGGTGACCTGGACATCCTCGACGCGGTGCATCCGTCCCGTCCCGACCTGACCCTGCCGATCACGGACAGCCGCAAGAAGGAGGAGTACGGCTCGCGCGTATACGCCGAATGGCACAATGCCACGGCCATCGCCCAGTTCACCAAGCAGCACATCGCCGGGCTGCAGCGGGAGGGGTGGGAGATCGAGACCGCCTACCGCATCCCGGTGACCTGGGGTCCGATCGAGTCGATCCAGCCGGCGGTGCGGGCGAGCGGCCTCACCAACCGGTTCACCTCGCCGGCGGCCCACCCCGCGCCGAGCATGCGCTGGCAGTGGACGAAGTGGGACGGCGGGGTGCGCATCGGCCTGAGGAGGGGACTCGACGTCACGGCCGAGTACGCCTACCACATCATCGGGGCGCGCACGAATCTCCACCTGAGGGAGACGCTGGTGACGCTGCGCTGGAGGGTGTGAGGGCAGCCGTATAGGCTAAAAGTGGAGCCATCTTAGGTTAAAAGTGGAGCCACCTTAGGCTAAAAACGGAGCCTATTTAGGCTAAAAATGGAGCGTATTTAGGCTAAAAATGGAGCCTACTTAGGTTAAAAATGGAGCCTACAAGCCTCGAAATTTAGCCTACCCAGGCTAGGAATCTAGCCTCCCCACCTTCCCTTTCCAGCCCTAACCCCCCGGCCTACGTCTTGCTCCCTTTGCCCGCGGAGGTTCAGAGAATGCGTAATGAGATGATCGGGGCGGTCGTCCGACGGGCGATCGAGCATCCCGAGTTCCGCAGGCGGCTGGTCGACAGCCCGCACGATGCCCTTCAGGATCACGGCTTTGCGCTCGAGGACGCCGAAATGGCGGAGATCGAGAGGATCCGCACGTCCCTCGGCGACTCCGGCATGGACGTCGAGCAGCGGCTGGTGAGCATCGCCGAGCAGTACGGCGTCCACCCCCGGCCCGGCGAGTAGCCTTTGTTTCGGGAGCTTTCGACGCGCCGGCAGCGACCCTGCCGGCGCGTTTCTTTTTGTCCCCAGGATCGTCTCAGGGAGAACGGAATTTCACTCGGAACGGTCCGGTTCGACCGGACCGCAGGGGTCAACTCCCGGCAGCAACAACACTTAATCTCCGAAACGAGGCACCTTCACGGATGAGCGTCCGCACGCCGAAACGAGCAGTCCTCTCGGTCGTAGCACTCTTCCTCCTGACTTCCGCCGCCTACGGCGCGCAGCCCTCGCCGCGCACCTGGGTGCGCTCGGCCTATGACGCCAGCACGGGCCTGACCGTATTGTTCGGCGGCCAGAGTCCGTTCGACACCGGGACGCAGTTCACCTACGACAGCAACGAGACCTTCCTCTGGAACGGCGGCCGCTGGATCCAACAGCACACCACGGTCACCCCGCCGCGCCGCAGCCTGCACGAGATGGTCTACGACTCCGCCCGCCAGCGGATCGTCCTGTTCGGCGGCCGCTTCCAGAAGCCGACCGAGACCACCGACTACGGGTTCCTCAACGACACCTGGGCCTTCAAGAACAACAACTGGACGCAGATCGAGACGGCCGCCGCGCCGTCGCCGCGCTACTTCCCGGCCATGGCCTACGACCCGGTCCGGGACCGCATCATCCTGCACGGCGGGTCGATCAGCGACTTCGAGACCGGCGAGGTCACGAACTACCACGACACCTGGGAGTTCGACGGCACGAACTGGACGAAGGTCGGCACCGACGACCAGATCAAGGTCAACAAGCCGCTGATGGAGTACCACTCCGCGCGGCGCGAGGTGATCCTGCTCGGGCAGGACGATGCGTTCAAAGTGCTGATGTACCGCTACAAGCCGGACACGCACGCCTGGGAGGAGATCACCTTCACCGGCGACGCGAAGAAGCCGGACTGCGTCAACGACGCCGGTCTGGTCGACCAGACCCAGCGCGGGAAGCTCTTGCTCCTCAGCGGCATCTGTCCGACGACCACGGATCCGTTCGATCAGACCTGGGAGTGGAACGGCGCGAAGTGGACCGAGAACGAGAAGGCGGCTGATCCCGCGCGCATCATCGGCGAGGCCGTCTCCTACGACCAGCGCCAGATGGAGACGGTCGCCTTCGGCGGCACGTCGATGTTCGACTCCCGTCCGCAGTCCTCGCTCTTCCTGTACGACGGACTGACCTGGAAATCGAAATTCGGCTTCAACCCGACGCCCACGGCGCGCTCCCTGGGTGCCCTGAAGACCGATCCGAGCCGGAACTGGGTCTGGCTGGTGAGCGGCCTCAACGAGTACGGCGCCGCCTATCAGTCCGACCTCTGGACCTATCGCGGAGGGCAGTGGTTCGAGACCCCGACGAAAGACGCGCCGTCCGACTGCACCGCCCCGCTGGCCGCATTCGACAAGGACCGCAACAAGTTCGTGGCGGTCTGCGGGTCGATCAACAGCGATGAAGTCACCACACACGAGCTCGACGGGACGACCTGGAAGAAGCTGGATCCCAAGGACGTGCCGGACTTCCGCCGCTGGGGGGGCCTGGTCTACGACGAGACCCTGAAGAAGATGGTGCTCTTCGGCGGCTTCGACTCCCGCGGCTCGTACCGCCACGACACCTGGACCTGGGACGGCACGAACTGGAAGGAAATCGAGAACGACCGTCCCGAGCATCGCGCGCTGTTCGCGATGTGGTACGACCCGATCCAGAAGCGGACCCTCCTCTACGGCGGCCTCGGCCGGCCGAACATCGACGCCCGGGTCACGCGCTTCAGCGACATGTGGGCGTTCACGGGCGACCGCTGGACGAAGCTGAGCGTCTCCGAGACGCCGGGCGAGCGCATGGGCTCGCAGTACGTCGTCCAGCCGGACGGCAAGGTGCTGCTCTTCGGCGGCCTCAGGGCCGAGAAGATCGACCCCGAGGATGATCTGCGCCGGCAGTTCTACGACAACGAGACCTGGCTGTGGGACGGCGGCGCGAGCCGCTGGACCAAGCTCGCGCCGGCCAGGTCGCCCTCGCCCCGCCAGAACGGGATGATGGCCGTGGACCCGACGACGAATCAGATCTTCCTCTACGGTGGATACGCCGGGTTCTTCTTCTCCGACCTCTGGTTCTGGAACGGCGAGACCTGGACGCCGCAGCAGGAGGAGTTCGGCAGCCGCCGGCGGCCGAGCCGATGACGCGGCAATCCTGACGATGACGTGGAGCGGCGGGCTTTAGCCCGCCGTTTCGTTTTCGGCGGG
>JBIOTX010000136.1:0-5096 GCA_044866315.1 Thermoanaerobaculia bacterium
TCGGAGACGGCGCGCTCGCCGCGCACGGTGAAGGTGAACGTGCCGAAGGTCGCGCCCGCGAGGTTGACCAGCACGCTCGACGTTCCCGCGCCCGTCGTCGCCTCGGTGGTCGTGCCGATGACCGCGCCCGCGGCGTCGCGCACGGTGACGGTGTAGATCATCTGATTGCTGCCGATCACGGCCAGCGACGGGTGCGAGAGCGTGACCTTGAGATGCGACGTGCCGGCGGGGACGTCGGTGCTGTACGTCCGCTCGTCGGTCAGGCCGTTCAGCGCCAGGCGCGGCGCGTCGTACGTCCAGAAGTCGGAGCGGCGCACCTTGAAGCCGTCGGCGGCGAGCACTTTCTTGTCCGCCTGCATCTGCGCCGTGGCGATGCCTTTCGCCCAGTTGTTCGAGCGCACCAGGCTCACGGCCGCGGCGAGGTCGACGTGGCCGTAGCCGGCTTGCCAGAACGGGACGCTCATCGGCGTGGCCGTGGCCTGCAGCGCCTGGCGCACCTGGTCGGGCGTGAGATTGGGATTGGCCTGCTTCAGCACCGCGGCGGCGCCGGCCACGTGCGGCGAGGCCATGCTCGTGCCGGACGCGGTGGCGTTGTCGTACAGCGGCGGCGGGCAGGGCCCGATGGCCACGCCCAGGGTCGCGCAGGTGGAGGAGATGCTGTTGCCGGGCGCGGTGACGTCGGGGTGATAGACGCCGATGCGGTCGCCCGAGAAAACGGTGTGCCCGCCGGCGCCGACGGTGACCGGCTCGGAGTTGTCGTAGATGAGGCCACTGGAGCTGAAGTTCGCGCGCTGCTTGGACAGCGTCGACGCGGCGACGGAGATCACCCACGGCGACTGGCTGAACGGGTTGAGGCCCATCTCGGCGTTGGAGTGCCCGCTGTTGCCGGAGGCGAAGACCACCGTGACGCCGAGGTCCGCGACCGCCTTGGTGACCACGGCCACCGGATCGCGCGGGTCGAACTGCCGGAAGGAGTTGCCCCAGGAGTTGTTCACCACGTCCACGCCCCACAGGCCCGGCTGATCGAGCAGGTGGTCGTACGCGGTGACGACGGCGGTGGTGAAGAGCACCTCGCCGATCGAGTAGCAGACCAGGCTCGCGGCCGGCGCGACGCCGAGGTGGGCGGGGGAGGTCGTGCCGTCGGCGGCGATGATGCCGGCGACGTGCGTGCCGTGGCCGCCGCCGATGTCGGTGTTCTGATACGGACCGGCATCCATCGACACGACGATCGTGTTCGAGCCGTCCGGCCGCACGTTCACGTACTCGGGGCTGTAGAGCTTCACGTTGTGCACGACGCGCTTGGCCAGGTCGGGATGGGTGGCGTCGCAGCCGGAGTCGACCACCGCGACGGTCACGCCCTTGCCGGTCCACCCGGCGAGCCGCGTGGCCGCCGCCCCCAGGGCGTCGGACGACGCCGTGTCGAACAGCTCGATCTTCTCGTCGGGGTAGACGTCGTTGGCCAAGCCTCCGTCGACCGCCGTTTGCATCGCCGCGACGGTGCCGCTCACCACGGCCAGCGGGACGTTGCGCATCGGCTGCACGGCCAGGCCGAGGGCCTGGAGCGCGGCCACCTGGGTGGGGGCGGGGGGAGCGTCGAACGTGGCTACACCGCGAATCACCGCCGCGCTATCGTAGGTGGCGAGCATACGGCTGAGACCGTTCGGGGAATCGGTCGCGGCCGCCGCGCCGGCAGCGAAAGATAAGACGAAGCAAAGGGTTAGGGCGACCCGGCCGAGAGTAAAGCGCTGCATAGATCCTCCAGCAGATACGCGTTAGTAGCAGTACTACCACGCAGACTCGGCTGGAGTGCAATGTTTCTGCCCGGGGCGACGGATGAGCTACGGCTGACCCGCAGCACGGGGTCACGGGGTCACGGCCGGCCGCGCGAACCGCGTCCCGAAGAAGTCCCCCTCGTTCCACCGCGGCCTCTCCTTCGCGTTCGCGATTGCCACGGCGAGGTCGAGGTTCGTGCGCGCCCAACGGGCGCCGCTGTCGTAGTCGAGCTTCTGATTGGACTGGTCGGCGGCGGAGTGGTAGACGTTGCGGAGCCAGTCGCGGGTGAGCTTCTCGCCATCGATCGCGGGGTCGGCGCTCACGAAGCCGCCCTTGTAGCTGATGGCGGGGATGCCTTTCTCGACGAACGAGTACTGGTCGCTGCGGATGAAGCGCACTTCCTCGGGGACGGGATCGTCCTGAATGATGAAGCCGTTGCCCTCGGCGGCGGCGCGGGCGAGGGGAGCGAGGGTGGAGTGCTCGAGGCCGAGGACGACGATGCTCTTCATCGGGAAGAGCATGGTGATCATGTCCATGTTCACGTTGGCGACGATGGTCCCGTCGATGCTCGGGCGGTCTGCGAAGGCCATGGAGCCCTGCAGGCCTTTCTCTTCCGCGGTCACGGCGGCGAAGACGATCGAGCGGCGGGGACGCGGGTTCATCGCGGCGACGCTCCGTGCGATCTCGATCAGCGCGGCGATGCCTGAGGCGTTGTCGAGCGCGCCGTTGCGGATGCGGTCCTGGCCGCGGTCGGTGATGCCGAGGTGGTCGAGGTGGGCGGTGAGGACGACGTGCTCGTTCGGGAGCTCGGAGCCCCGGATCATGGCCACGACGTTCGGGCTGGTCGCCTGGCCGACGACCGTCGTGGTCCGGATGGCGACGCGCTTCTGCAGCGGGAACGGCTGGGCGAGTCCTTTCTCGGCGTCGGCGAGGATCGCGTCGAGCGTCGCGCGCTCGCCGGCGAAGAGCGCCTGCGCGGCGGCGGGGCCGAGAGAGGCGCCGCCGCGGAGCTGCGGGAAGGTTTCCATCGGCTGGCCGTTGCGGTCGAGCGCGCGCATGGCCACCGTTTCGCCGGTCGAGATCAGGCGGGCCCAGGAAAAGCGGCGCTCGGAGTCCAGCGTGCGGATGACCAGGATGCCGATCGCGCCGCGCTCGGTGGCATTCGCGGACTTTACGGTGCCGCTCGAATAGTAGGCGCGCTGGCTGTGCGGGAAGCGCGGCGGCGCGCCGGAAAGCAGCGCCACGATCTTGCCGCGGACGTCGAGGCTCGCGTAGTCGTCGTGCCCGAGGTCGGGCGCGACGATGCCGAACCCGGCGAAGACGACCGGCGCGTCGACCTCGCGCGTGGGCTCCAGCCCCGAGGAGATCAGCACGTCCTTGCGATGCTCGAACGCCTTTCCGTCGATGGCGAACGAAGACCGCGCCGGATCGATGAGAAACGTGCGGAAGCGCACCTGCTGCAAGTACGTCCCCCCGTCCCCCGCCGGCTCGGCGCCCATGGCCTCGAACTGCGCCGCGACGTACGCGGCCGCGACGTCGTAGCCGCGCGTGCCGGCCTCGCGCCCCTCGACGGCGTCACTGGCGAGAAAGCTCACGTGCGCGCGCATGGCCTGGGGGGTGATGGCGAGGACGAGCGCGAGCGCGGCGATCATGGCGGTCCATTCTAGGGACCGGGGAGAGGGGGGCCCTGTTACGGGAATTCGAAATTAGTTGTTGACGACGCGAAAAGTTTCCTTAAACTCTCCCGCAATCTCCGGATCGAAATAACAAAGGCAAACCCATCGCGAGGTGGGGGCGCAAAGCTCCAGGATCTCCCCCCGCAGGCGGGAGACAGCCGAGCCGCCGTAGCCGGGACCAATCTCTCATCAACGATGAAAGGGCCTGGGTTCATATGCGGAAAGCCGCCTTCTGTCTGCTGGTCGTCTGCCTTCTTTTCTCCGTCAACGTCTTCGCAAAGGATCTCATCTTCGAGTTCAAGGGCAACGGTGTGCCCGCCGGATTCGCGGGCCAGGTAGCCGCGCAGGGCGGAACCGTCGTCTTTTCGCATCCGATCATGGCCTACGTCACCGGCCTGAGTGACGACGCTGCGGCAGCCATCGGCGCTTCCGCGGGCATCGCCGCGGTGCACGACGACGTGTCGTTCGATCTCGACCCCGTGGAAGTGGCCGCGACTGACGAGACGTACGACGTTGCTGCGAGCCCGACTGCGCCGGCGACGGCCTTCTTCTTCCCGCGCCAGTGGCACCTTCGCCGCATCGGCGCCCACACTGCGTGGTCCGCGGGCCGTCTCGGCTCGGCGTCGGTTCGCGTGGCCATTCTCGACACGGGCATCGACCGCCAGTCCAGTCCTCATGCCGATCTCGCCGGCCGCGTCGACTATGCGAGCGGTGCCGCGTTCGCGGTCGACAACCCGCTCTGCATTCCGGCGGGGTTCACCTACGGCCCGCTCGACGGCCTCAATTACCACGGGACCCATGTCGCCGCGACCGTCGCCAGCAACGCCGTCGCCGCCGCGGGCGTGACCTCGCGCGTGACCGTGATCCCGGTCAAGGTGCTTCGCCTGACCAACACGCCGCCGGCAGTGGCCGCACCGAACACGTGCACGGGCGGCAGCGGCTCGACCGCGGGCGTCCTCAGCGGCGTTCTCTACGCGGCCGACATCGACGCGGACGTTGCCAACATGAGCCTCGGCGGCGGCTTCTTCAAAACGGCCGCCGGCAGTCTCACCAGCCTCATCAACAAGGTGTTCAGCTACGCGCACAGTAAGGGCATGGTGATCGTCGTCTCCGCGGGCAACTCCGCGGCGGATCTCGATCACGACGGCAATGCCTACATCACCTACTGCAACACGCCGAATGTCGTCTGCGTCTCCGCGACCGGTCCGACCGCGAGCTCGGGCACGAACGGTCCGTGGGTGAATGAAGACGCAAAGGCCGGCTATTCGAACTACGGCCGTTCCGCGATCAATGTCGCCGCGCCGGGCGGCACCGGCGCCGGACTGGTGTGGGCCGCGTGCTCGCGCAGCGCAGTCCAGGCCGGCCTCGGCGTCTGCCGCACGGGCACGTTCATCGTCGGCTCGACCGGCACGTCGATGGCCTCGCCGCACGTCACCGGTCTGGCCGCGCTTCTGGTCGAGGACATCGGCAAGGACAAGCCGGCCCAGGTCAAAGCCGCGCTGCAGCAGTCCGCCGACGACCTCGGCCAGCCGGGCACCGATCCCGTCTACGGCAAGGGCCGGATCAACGTCCCGCGGGCGATCGGCCTCCAGTAGCCTTTTCTTCCGCCGTATGTTCGTAGCGCCCGCCGAAAGGCGGGCGCTACTG
>JBIOTX010000137.1:0-14388 GCA_044866315.1 Thermoanaerobaculia bacterium
GCGCGACGAGCTACCTGTGGTCGATCGCCAGCGGCAACGGCACGATCACCTCGTCGACCACCGGCCAGAACATTACCTGGGATGCGGGCGCCGCCGGCTCGGTCACGCTCCAGCTCACGGTGACGAACGCCGCCGGCTGCTCGGCCACGAACACCACCACCGTAACCATCAACGCGAACCCCGCGGCTCCGACGATCACCCCGGCACCGGCCCAGGTGTGCGGCGGCTCGACGGGCAACACCGCGTCCGGTCCGGCCGGCGCCACGACCTACCTGTGGTCGATCCTCAACGGCGTGATCACCTCGTCGACCACGACCCAGAACATCACCTACACCGCCGGCGCGACCGGCACGGTCGATCTCACCCTGACCGTGACCAACGCTTCCGGCTGCTCGGCGAGCCACACGGAAAACGTTCCGATCAATGACAGCCCCGCCAGCCCGACGATCACCCCGTCGGCGACGGAGGTCTGCGCCAACACCACCGGTCACACGGCGAGCGGTCCGGCCGGGGCGACCACCTATGCCTGGTCGATCACCAACGGCACCATCACCTCGTCGACGACCACCCAGAACATCACCTGGAATGCGGGCGCCAGCGGCCCGGTCACCCTGCAGCTCACGGTGACCAACGCCTCCGGCTGCCCGGCCTCGAACTCGGTGAACGTGACCATCAACCCGGCCGTCACGCTGTCCCCGGCGCCGGGCGCGCTGCCGAACGCGGTCTATCACACCGGCTACACGCAGGCCTTCACCGCCGGCGGCGGGACGCCGGGGTTCACGTACTCGATCTCGGCTGCCCCGTCCGGCCTCTCATTCAACACCTCGACCGGCGTGCTCTCCGGCACGGCACCGACGCTGCCGAACGCCGTCGGCGTCTTCAACTTCAGCGTCACGGCCACCGACTCGAAGGGCTGCTCGGTCACGCAGAACTACTCGCTGACCGTTCTGCCGAGGGTGGTCGACGACACGTACAACTCACCGAATGCGGTCGGAAACACGCAGGCGATGAGCAGCACCTACACGCCGGCGCCGACGACGCCGAAGGTGACCTACAGCGGCACGGTTCTCAGCAACGACGAATCCAACGCGGCGATGACGGTCACGGCCGGCGCGGCCTGCAACTCCGGCACGATCACGTTCAACCCGGATGGCAACTGGCTCTACACGCCGGCCGTCGGCTTCACGGGCACGGCCACCTGCGGCTACATCGTCACGTCCAACAGCGTGTCCAACAGCGGCAGCATCAACGTCGTCTTCTCCAACCGGGTCTGGTACGTGAGGAACAACTCCGCGGCCGGCGGCGACGGACGCTCGCATCAGCCGTTCGACACGCTGGTCGAGGCCCAGACCGCGTCGGCTGCCAATGACTACATCTTCGTCTACTTCGGCAACGGCACGACCACCGGTCAGAACGCCGGGATCGTCCTCAAGGACGGCCAGAAGCTCTACGGGGAAGGCGTCGCTCTGGTCGTCAACACCGTCACCCTGGTTCCGGCCGGCTCGCAGCCGCTCATCAGCAACGGCGGCAATACGGTCGTGGCCACGAACCTCTCCAACGTCGAGGTCAAGGGTCTGAACATCTCCTCCTCGGCCGGTGACGCCATCTTCACGAATACGAACGGCGCCAACAGCGGCAGCATCGAGATTGCCAACAACACCATCAGCGGAGCCGCCCTGCAGGGCATCAACGTCGACGGCGGCGGCTCCGGCGCGTTCAACGTCTCGATCCACGACAACACCGTCACCGCCACGGGCAACGGCATCGATATCGCCCGCACGGCCGGTACGCTCACCATCACCGCCTTTGACGACAACGTGATCTCCGGCAACACCGGCGGCACCGGCATCAATATCTCCGGGGCCATCTTCGACACCACCCCGGGCGCGCCGTTCAATCAGGTCGCCGGCGGCGTCACCGCCATCGGCATCTCGGGCAACCCCGTCACCGGCAGCGGCATGGTCCTGTCGAGCGTCAGCGGCGACATCAGCTTCACCAACCTCAACATCTACGCCGGCGTCAACGGTCTGGTGGCCTCGAGCACGGGCGCGTTCAACGCCGGCACCGCAACGGGCCTGCGCATCATCGCCAACGCCGGCACGGACGTCATCGATGCCGACGCCGGCGCCGCCGTCGATCTCAATACGGTGACCATCAATCTCACCCCGAGCCAGATCCTGAGCACCGGCAGCACCACGTTCGGCCTGAGCTTCCAGACCGTCGCCGGCACGTTCAGCGCCGGCGGCTCGATCTCCGGCACCACGGCCGCCGCCACCGCCTATCGCATCACCGGTAGCTCGGTGAACGCGACCTTCACCGGCACCATCACCGCCACGACGGGCACGGGTGTGTCGCTCACCACGAACACCGGCACGTACGCCTTCACCGGCGCGCTGTCGCTCTCGACCGGCGCCAATCCGGCGTTCCTGGCCACCAGCAGCGGCACGGTCACGTCCACGGGCACGCCGAGCACGCTGACCACGACCACGGCCACGGCCCTGAACGTGACCAGCACCACCATCGGCGGCGCGGGCATGACCTTCCGCTCGATCGCCTCGAACGGCGCGACCAGCGGCATCATCCTGAATGCAACCGGCAGCGGCACGCTCACCGTCACCGGAAACGCCGGCACGTGCACCAGCAGCGCCACCTGCACCGGCGGCGCGATCATGGCTTCGACCGGCCCCGGCATCAATCTCACCAGTACCGGAGCGATCAGCCTGTCGTTCATGAACATCGAGAACGGCGGCGACGACGGCATCCGCGGCTCGACCGTCGGCGGGCTGACCATCGCCAGCTCCCGGATCGTGAACAACGGCAACGTGGTCACCGAGCGCGGCATCGAGATGACCAATCTCACCGGCAGCGGCGGGATCTCCAACTCCACCATCAGCGGGAACGCCGAGGACAACCTCTACATCCTCAACAACACCGGGACGCTCTCGGCGTTCAACGTGACCGGCACCACCTTCAGCAACACCTCGGCGGCGATCGGCAACGACGGCATCCACTTCCTGGGCAACGGCTCGGCGAACATGACCCTCAGCGTTACGGGCAGCACGTTCACCAACCACCGCGGCGATCACCTCCAAGTCACTACCGATGCCGTGTCGGCCGCGGTCATGAACGTGACCTTCACCGGCAACGACATGAACGGGGTCGCCGGCAACCTCGGCGCGGGCATCACCATCAACCCGTCCGGCACGGCCCAGATCACCGCGAACATCTCCAACAACGGCACCCTCGCCGATCCGTGGACCGGAGCGGTCTCCTCGGCGCTGACGCTCAACACCAGCAGCAGCTCCTCGATCCATGCCACGGTCAACAACAACATCATCGGGGCGACCGGCACCACCGACTCCGGGTCGTCCACCGGCGACGGCATGACCATCTTCGCCAACAACGCCAGCACGATCACCGTCGCCGTCACCAACAACCGCATTCGCCAGTACAGCAACCTGGCCGGCATCAACATTCACCAGCGCGACGGCAACGGCAGCATCCACGCCACGGTCACCGGCAACACCATCTCCAACCCGGGCACGTTCGCCTCGAACGGCATCCTGGCCCAGGCCGGATCGGTGGCCGGCGACAGCGGCTTCCTCTGCGTCGACATCGGCGGCGCGGGCGCGCTGGCCAACTCCATCAACGGGTCGGGCGCCAACGGCGGAACCGACTTCCGCGTCCGTCAGCGCATCTCCACGACCGTGCGCCTGCCGGGCTACGCCGGCGCCAACAACAACGACGCGGCGGTCGTGACGTTCATCCAGGGCAGGAACACCGGAGCAGAGACCGGCTCGGCCACGAATAATGTGGCCGGCGGGGGCGGCGGCTTCGTAGGAGGCGCTGCTTGTAATCAGCCGTAGAAAGAAGGAGAGAGAGGTATGGCAGAACCGTTTTTATCGGAGATCCGGATCATGTCCTTCATCTTCCCCCCCAAGGGGTGGGCGTTGTGCAACGGACAACTACTGCCGATCAACCAGAATCAGGGGCTGTTCTCGCTTCTGGGAACGACGTTCGGCGGAGACGGCAGGGTGAACTTCGCCCTGCCGGACCTCCGCGGGCGGGCGCCGATTCACGTCGGCAGCGGTCACACCCTGGGCGAGAGGGGAGGCGAGCAGGCGCACACCCTCTCGATCGCCGAGATTCCGACGCACACGCACGTCCTCAACGCCAACAGCGGCAACGCCACCACCCCCATTCCGGGCGGAAACCTGCTCGGCGCCGCGAACAACCTGTACGCGCCGCCGACGAACCTGACCTCGCTCAGCCCGACCATGGTGGCCAACACCGGAGGAAGCCAGGCCCATCTGAACATGCAGCCGTTTCTGATCCTGTCGTTCTGCATCGCTCTGCAGGGTATCTTCCCATCGCCGAACTAGAGAGAGAGGAATTGAGAAGATGGCGCAACCATATGTGGGTGAGATCCGAATCTTCGCCGGGAACTTCGCTCCGGCGGGGTGGATGTTCTGCGAAGGACAATTACTCCCCATCTCGGAGAACGAGACCCTCTTCCAGTTGATCGGGACGACCTACGGAGGCGACGGCGAGTCGACCTTCGCCCTTCCCGATCTCCGCGGACGCATCCCCCTTCATCAGGGCAACGGCTTCATCCTCGCCGAGACCGGCGGGGCCGAAGAGATCACCCTGACCGTCAACCAGATCCCGGCGCACTCCCATCCGTTCCTGGCCACGGCCAATCCCGGCACCACCACCAATCCCCAGCCCAATACCGTGTCCAACTCCCCGAACGTGCAGGTCTACATCGAGGACGTGACCGGCGTGAACATGAGCGCGCAGGCCATTTCCTCGGTCGGAGGAAGCCAGCCCCATACGAACTTCCAACCCTATCTTTGCGTGGACTTCATCATCTCCCTCTTCGGGATCTTCCCGAGTCCGACATAGGAGTCGGCCGCAGTCGTCCATTCAGTGGATCAATAAAGGAGAGAGAAAGATGGCCGATCCATTCGTTGCGGAAATCCGCATCTTCCCCTTCAACTTCGCGCCCAGAGGCTGGTCCTGGTGCGACGGGCAGCTCCTGCCGCTCTCGCAGAACACCGCACTCTTCTCGCTGCTGGGGACCACCTACGGCGGCAACGGCAAGTCGAACTTCGCCCTCCCCGATCTGCAGGGCCGCGCGCCGATGCACCCGGGCCAGGGCCCGGGGCTGTCGCTGCACGACCTCGGCGAGACCGGCGGCAGCGAGACGGTGACCCTGCTCGAGTCGGAAATCCCGGCGCACTCGCACGCGCTGCGGGCCTCGTCGGACCCGGCGGATGTGCAGCAGCCCTCGCCAGCGCGCTCGCTGGCGCGCTCGGCGCCGGGCTTCGCCTACTTCACGGGATCTCCGAACGCGACGCTCGCCCCCGAGGCTCTGGCGCCGGCGGGCGGGGACCAGCCGCACAACAACATGCAACCCTACCTGACCTTTTACTTCTGTATCGCGCTGCAGGGCGTCTTCCCGCCGCGCGGCTGATCGAGACACATACTGATTTCCTGATGGACGAAGCGCCGGTAAATCACCGGCGCTTCGTGCTTTATCCACTCCTCGGAGATCGATGTAAAAATCGTCTGCTGTTCAAAATCGGACTTGCGTCCGAGCACTTCCGACATTAGATTGTCGTCCGTCCAACATCGAGAGAGATAAGCCATCGCAGGCCTATCGATGTAAACGTTTTCCGGCGGGAGGACTCCGCCGGTAGGTATCCCGCCCTCGTCCACCACAAACTCGTTGCAGTCTCCAACGGAGGGAGATGTATGCGGTCCCTGTCGGTTCGAGCCCTGCTGTCTCTGTTCGTCCTTCTCGTTCTCACCCCCGCCGTCTTCGCGCACGACGTCACCCTCACCGGGACGCAGTCGTTCGCCTCGCTCGACGGTTCCGCCAGCGACCATGACGGCACCGTCAACGGCGTGTTCACCGTGAGTGACGGCAATCTCACCGTCAACGGCGTGGTGAACTGCAACGACGACGGAGGAGGGGATAGCGCCTGCCCGATGACCTTCGTCGTCAGCGGCAATCTCGCCATCAACTCCGGCGGCGCGCTCTTTGCCGAGAACCGCTCCGGCGGCGGCACCGGCGGCGCGATCACGCTGACCGTCGGCGGCCACCTGGCCCTCAATGGCACCGCCGTCGTCTCCACCGCCTCGAGCTCCTCGAGCGGGTCGAACGGCGGCGCCATCACCGCCAACGTCTCCGGCAACATCTCCGTCGGCGCCGGCTCGACCATCGACTCCGGCAGCGCCAACGCCCGCGGCGGCAACCTCACCCTCGCCGCGGCCGGCCTGGTGACCGTGGACGGCAACGTCCTCTCCGGTCCGAGCCGCACCCTGCTCTCCACGCGCCTCACCGGCGCGGCCCTGAGCGGCGGCACCGGCAATCAGGTCGGCGGCGCGATCACCATCAGCTCGAACACCTTCGCCGAGCCGGCGGTCGTGATCGGCTCTACCGCGAACGTCATCTCCCAGGGCACCGACAATGGCGCGGGCCCGGTGACGATCGACGGCTGCGGCGTGCAGGTTCGCGGTCTCATCGCCGCTCTCGCCAGCAAGACCTCGACCTCCAAGGTGGCCATCCGCTCCGGCAAGGACGTCCTCATCGACGGCCGCGACCTCGGCGGCACGGGCACGCGCATGGGCATCGTGCGCGCCGACGCCGTTTCGGGCACGGCCCAGAATCGGGGAGTGGACGTCTTCGCCGCCGAGACCATCGACGTCTTCGGTCCAGCCTCCGGCTCGCTCTTCGTCATCACCTCCCACCCTGGCACGCACGACTCGAAGAGCTTCGGCGGCCTCATTCGGATCATGTCCCTCGGTGACGCCGTGAACGGCAGCGGCAACATGATCGACAGCGGCCGCACCGCCGCCGGCGACACCGGCGGCACGATCGAGATCAGCGCCAAGGAAGACGTCGGTCTCAACACCGCCGTCATCCGCGCCCTCGGCGACTTCAGCACCAACAACCCGAACCGCGGCGGCGGCTCGATCACCATCCGCTCGTATTCGGGCGACGTGATCTGGACCAACGGCACGGGCGACGTCCGCCCGGTCGGCTCCACCTCCGGCCTCGCCCTCGCGGATCAGGGGAAGATCATCCTCACCGCCTGCGGCACGGTCGACACCACCGGCTCCTCCTTCCCGGTCATGGGCACGGCCACGAGCCCGCATCCCGCGACCAGCACCGGGGTCTGCTCGCCGGCCGCGCCGTCGCTGCCGACGGGCGTCGCTCCGCTCATCACCTGCAACACCCCGCCGGTGGCGAACGACACGACCGCCACCACCGATGAAGACACGACCGTGACCATCACCCTCAGCGGCAGCGACGCCGACGGCGACTCGCTGACGTTCTCGATCGTCTCCGGTCCCTCCAACGGCGTCCTCGGCGCGGTGATCTCCACCGGTCCGACGACGGCCACCGTCGACTACACCCCGAACGCGAACTTCTTCGGCACCGACAGCTTCGTCTTCGAGGCCAACGACGGCAACGGCGGCACCGACCAGGCCACGGCGGTGATCACCGTCAACTCGGTCAACGATCCGCCGTCGTTCCTGGTCGGCCCGACCGTGACCGTCCTCGAGGACTCCGGCCCGCAGACGTACACGAACTGGGTCACGGCCATCAGCCCCGGTCCGGCGAACGAGTCGGGACAGACCGTGACCTTCACCGTCGCCAACGACAACCCGTCGCTCTTCAGCGTCCAGCCGGCGGTCGACTCCTTCGGCACGCTGACGTTCACGCCGGCCGCGGACGCTCATGGCACGGCCAACCTCAGCGTCACCGCCCAGGACGACGGCGGCACGGCCAACGGCGGCGACGACACGTCGAATCCGCAGACCAGCGAGATCATCGTCACCCCGGTCAACGACGAGCCGTCGTTCACCGCGGGCGGCGACGTCACCGTCAACGAAGACTCCGGCGCCTACAGCGCGACCTGGGCCACGGCCATCTCCGCCGGTCCGAACGAGGGCAGCCAGACGCTGACGTTCTTCGTCTCCAACGACGACAACAGCCTCTTCTCCGCGCAGCCGTCGATCGACGCCACCACCGGCGTGCTCACCTTCACGCCGGCCGCGAATGCCTCCGGCAGCGCGACGGTCTCCGTCTATCTCATGGATGACGGCGGCACCGCCAACGGCGGCGACGACACCTCGCCGACGGTCACCTTCACCATCACCGTCGACCCGGTCAACGACGAGCCGTCGTTCACCGCCGGCGACGACGTGACCGTGCTCGAGGACAGCGGCTCGTACAACGCGGCCTGGGCCACGGCGATCTCCGCCGGTCCGAACGAGACGCAGAACCTGACGTTCTTCGTCTCGAACGACAACAACGGCCTCTTCTCGGCCCAGCCGGCCATCGATGCCTCGGGCAACCTGACCTTCACCGTCGCCGCGGATGCGTTCGGCGACGCGACCGTCTCGGTCTACCTCATGGATGACGGCGGCACGGCCAACGGCGGCGACGACACCTCGCCGACCGTGACCTTCACCATCACCGTCGATCCGGTGAACGACGCTCCGTCCTTCACCAGCGGCGGCGACGTCACCGTCAACGAGGACAGCGGCGCCTACTCCGCGGGTTGGGCCACGGCCATCTCCGCCGGCCCGGCGAACGAGTCCGGCCAGACCGTGACCTTCTTCACCTCGAACGACAACAACGCCCTCTTCTCCGCGCAGCCGTCGATCGACTCGAGCGGCGTGCTCACCTTCACCCCGGCCCCGAACGCCTCCGGCAGCGCGATCGTCACGGTCTACGCGCAGGACGACGGCGGCACCGCCAACGGCGGCGACGACACCTCCGGGTCGGTGACGTTCGAGATCACCGTCACCGAGGTCAACGACCCGCCGGTGGCCGGCAACGACAGCTGGAACACCGTCGGCAACACCGAGCTCCGCGTCGACCTCGGCGCCGTCGGCACGCCGCACGTCCTGGCCACCACCGGCTCCGGCACGGGCGTGCTCCACAACGACAGCGATCCGGGCGAAGGCGACCCGGTCTCCGTCACCGGCGTCGTCGGCTGCGCCGACGCCACCGCGCCGTTCGACTGCACCTTCGGGGACGGCTCGAAGCTCTCCCTCAACGCCAACGGCTCGTTCACCTTCACCCCGGGACCGGGCGTGGCCGGAGGCGGATTCCAGTACACGATCACCGACGGCACCGACACGGCCACGGGCACGGTGACCATCACCACCACCGAGATGGTGTGGTACGTCAACGGCTCCGCCCCGGCCGGCGGCAACGGCACGTCCAACGCTCCGTTCAACGACTTCACGTCGCTCAACGGTCCGTCCGGCAGCGGCGACGTCGACGCGCCGGGTCACTGGATCTTCGTCCACAACTCGACCGTCAACGGCAGCATCGAGATGGAGACCAATCAGCGCCTCCTCGGCGAGGGCGTCGGCCTGACCGTCGGCCCGTACGCGCTCGTTCCCGCGGGCACGAAGCCGCAGGTCCTCAGCGGCGCGGTCGATACGGTCACCGTCGTGGGCGTCGAAGGCGTCGAGATCGCCGGCCTCTCGCTCAACAGCACCAGCGGCGATGCCATCGACGTCACCAGCGGCTCGCTCGCCGACGCCGGCGTGAACATCCACGACAATAGCGTCAGCGGCGGCCCGACTGGTATCCGCATGAGCCAGGCCGGCGGCGGCACGGTCTACGTGAACGGTCTCGCCAACGTGACCGTCCAGGGCAGCACCATGGGCGACGGCATCAACATCGACGGCGCCACCTTCGACGCGGTCTCCGGCGGCTCGTTCCAGACCGTTTCCGGCGGCGCGATCGCGGTCGGCGCCAGCGGCGATCCGGTCGGCGGCGCGGCCGTGGTGATGACCAACGTCAGCGGCGACTACGCCATCGGCTCGCTCACCGCCTACGGCAGCACCGGCGGCGTGTCGGTCACCGGCTCCGGCCTCTACGCCGGCTCCACCGGCATGCGCCTGACCAGCAGCGGCGGCGCGATCAGCGTCCCGACGGGCACGGCCCTGAAGGTCACCGACGCCACCATCGGCGCGGCGGGCCTCAACTTCACCAGCATCAGCTCGGCCAACTCCGTGAACGGCATCGCCCTGAACAACACCGGCGCGGGCGCGCTCAACGTCACCGGCTCCGGCTCCGCCGGCTCGGGCGGCACGATCCAGCTCGCGTCGGGCACCGGCATCCGCCTCGACAACACCGGTCCGGTCAGCCTCGCCTGGATGAACATCCAGGGCAGCGGCGACGACGGCATCGGCGGCTCGAGCGTCGGCGGCCTCACCCTCGCGAACTGCTCCGTCACCAACAACGGCAACGCCGTCGGCGACAGCGGCATCGACATGGTCGGACTCTCCGGCACGGCGAGCCTCAGCTCCACCACCGTCAGCGGCTCGGCCGAGAACAACGTCTCCGTCGCCAACACCAGCGGCTCGCTGACCATGACCGTGACCAACAGCACGTTCAGCAACACGTCGGCGACCATCGGCAACGACGGCATCCTCGTGCAGGCCAACGGCACCGCCAGCATCAGCGTCACCGTGACCGGCTCGACCTTCACCAACAACCGCGGCGATCACTTCCAGTTCGCCACCAACATCGCCGCCAGCGGCACGAACAACGTCGTCTTCACCGGCAACACCCTGACCGGTGCGGCGGGCAACCTCGGCGCGGGAATCACCATCACCACCGCCGGAAGCTCGGTCACGACTTACAACGTGTCGAACAACAACCTGACGGGCTCGGTCTCCTCGGCGATCCTCGTCAGTCTCGCCAGCGGCTCGTCGGCGGGTGCCCAGTTGAAGGGCACCGTCTCCGGCAACACCATCGGCAACCCGGCCGTGGCCGACTCCGGCTCGGCGCAGGGCGACGGCATCACCGTGCTCTCGAGCGGCGCCGGTACGTCCACGGTCTCCATCACCAGCAACCTCGTGCGCCAGTACGCGAACCTGTTCGGCATCAACGTGCACCAGCGTGACGGCAGCGGCGCTCTGTACGCCACCATCACCGGCAACACGGTCTCCAATCCGGGCTCGTTCGCGACCAACGCGCTCATCGTCCAGGCCGGCGCCATCTCCACCGACAACGGCACCGTCTGCGCCCACATCTCCGGCAACACCATCACCGGCGCCGGCGCGGGCGGGGCCACCGACTTCCGGGTGCGGCAGCGCAACCTGACCACGTTCCGCCTCCCCGGCTACGCCGGTGCGGCCAATGACAACGCCGCGGTGGTCGCCTTCATCTCCGGCAACAACGGCGGCGCCTCGGGCAGTGCAACCAACAACGTCGCGGGGGGCGGCTCCGGCTTCATCGGCGGGGCCGCCTGCCCCACGCCGTAACGTTCAGAGGGAAAGACAAGGAGTCTCTATGGCAGAGCCATTTCTTTCGGAGATCCGGATCATGTCCTTCATCTTCGCTCCCAAGGGCTGGGCGCTGTGCAACGGCCAGTTCCTGCCGATCAATCAGAACCAGGGGCTGTTCTCGCTCCTGGGGACGACCTTCGGCGGCAACGGTCAGACCACGTTCGCGCTCCCGGACCTCCGCGGGCGGACGCCGATTCACGTGGGCAGCGGCCACACGCTGGGCGAGAAGGGAGGAGAGCAGGCCCACACCCTCACCATCGCCGAGATTCCGACGCACACGCACGTGGCCAACGCCAACAGCGGCAACGCCACCACCCCCATTCCGGGCGGGAATCTGCTCGGCGCCGCGAACAACCTGTACGCGTCGCCGACGAACCTGACCTCGCTCAGCCCGACCATGGTGGCCAACACCGGCGGAAGCCAGGCCCACCTGAACATGCAGCCGTTCCTGACCCTGTCGTTCTGCATCGCCCTGCAGGGCATCTTCCCGTCGCCGAACTAGGAGAGGAGTGAAGCCATGGCGCAACCATATGTAGGTGAGATCCGAATGTTCGCCGGGAACTTCGCTCCGGCGGGCTGGATGTTCTGCGAAGGGCAGTTGCTCCCCATCTCGGAGAACACGACTCTCTTCCAGTTGATCGGCACGACTTACGGAGGTGACGGCGAGTCGACCTTCGCCCTTCCCGATCTCCGCGGAAGGCTCCCCATTCATCAGGGCAACGGCTTCATCCTCGCCGAGACCGGCGGGGCCGAAGAGATCACCCTGACCGTCAACCAGATCCCGGCGCACTCGCACCCCTTCCTGGCCACGACCAACCCGGGCGGGACGACCAACCCGCAGCCCAATCTCGTGTCCAACTCCCCGAACGTGCAGGTCTACATCGAGGACGTGACCGGCGTGAACATGAGCGCGCAGGCCATTTCGCCCGTGGGCGGAAGTCAGCCGCACACCAACTTCCAACCGTATCTGTGTGTCAACTTCATCATCTCGCTGTTCGGCATCTTCCCCTCTCCGACATAGGAATGAGTGGAGTTACGAGCGACTCGGTGAACTTGAAAGAGGAGATGGAACATGGCCGACCCGTTTGTTGCTGAGATTCGGATCTTTCCCTTCAACTTCGCACCCAAGGGATGGGCGTGGTGCAATGGGCAGCTCTTGCCGATCTCGCAGAACACCGCCCTCTTCTCGCTGCTGGGGACCACCTACGGCGGCGACGGCAAATCGACCTTCGCCCTCCCCGATCTGGAGGGCCGCGCGCCGATGCATCCGGGCCAGGGTCCGGGTCTGTCGCTGCACGACCTCGGCGAGACCGGCGGCAGCGAGACGGTGACCCTGCTCGAGTCGGAGATCCCGGCGCACTCGCACGCGCTGCGGGCCTCGTCGGACCCGGCGGACGTGCAGCAGCCCTCGCCGGCGCGCTCGCTGGCGCGCTCGGCGCCGGGCTTCGCCTACTTCACGGGGTCTCCGAACGCGACGCTCGCCCCCGAGGCTCTGGCGCCGGCGGGCGGGGATCAGCCGCACAACAACATGCAACCCTACCTGACCTTCTACTTCAACATCGCCCTGCAGGGCGTTTTCCCGCCGCGTACTTGACGAGCGAGCATGCCCATGAGATCGAAAGAGGAAGACAGGAGATCCGCAATGAGCCACCTGATCGGTAGGCGTCAGTTTCTCGTTGTTTCGACGGCGACCGCGGTGGCGACCGCCGCTGTCGGACCGCAGGTTCTCGCGAGCGCGGTCGCGGCGCCGCCCCGACGGCTGTCCGTCGGCTTCGCGCCTCCCGAAGAGGGCAGCTCGCTCATCGCCGCCACCGGCATCCGGTCGGCCGACGGTCGGTTCCTCGACCGCGGCGCCCGCATCTCGGTGTCTGGCGCCAGCGGCACGCCCGTGAGCCCCCAGGCCCGCCGGGCGGTGGAGCTGGTGGCCCAGTTCCCCCACGCCGACGGCACCATGCCGTTCACCGTCTGGGGCTGTAGCCGCACCACCGGCTGCCAGGGCAGCCCGACCCGCTTCACCTTCCCCGTCGCCGAGGAGCAGAAGATCGTCTTCACCGTCGAGACCGAGCGCGGAACGCCCCTCACCGCCGCCTCGCGCCGCGATGCCCTGAAGGGTGCCGCCACCGAGTCGACCAGGCTCCCGGTGACGCTGACCCTCGGCAGCGAGTCCAACGCCCTCAGGCTCGCCCGGGGGTTCTACGTCATCGTTCCGATCTTCGAGCACGACGCCGAGCCGAGCTGGCGCGCCTACACGCTGCGCACGGCCGACGGCCGGTGGGCACTGCACGACCGGAGCGGCCGGATCGCGCCGTTCGAGCATTTCGTCCTTCGCGTGGATTACGCTAAGGCCTGATGACCTCCACCATCCCGGGTGATCGCGCCGCCAGCGCGGTCACCCTTCGTCCCGCCACCGACGCGGACTACCCCTTCCTGCGCCGCCTCTACGGCTCCACGCGCGCCGAGGAGATGGAGCACTTTCCCTTCGGCCAGGCAGAGAAGGACGCCTTTCTCGACCAGCAGTTCGCCGCCCAGTACGAGCACTACAGGGTCCATTACCCGACCTGCGAGCGGAACATCGTCGAGAAGGACGGGAAGGCCATCGGCCGCCTCTGGGTCGACGAGTGGCGCGATCAGATCCGCCTCGTCGATGTCGCCCTCATGGCCGAGCATCGCGGCAGCGGCATCGGCACGCAACTGCTGAGCGACGTTCTGGCCCGCGGCGCCGCCGCCGGCAAGCCGGTCACCATCCACGTCGAGGCCTACAACCCCGCCCTCCACCTCTACCGTCGCCTCGGCTTCGAGCAGGTCGATACGAACGGCGTGTACTACCTGATGAAGTGGACGCCGCCGGCCGCCTGATCGCGACCATGGCCGTGCCCTTCGAAGAGGTCCTGGTCGCGCTCGTGGACGCGGGCGCACGATTCCTGGTCACGGGTGGCATGGCCCTCGTGCTGCACGGCCACGCCGATCGGCCGGTCGCGGATCTCGACGTCGTGATCGACGCCTCCAGCCCGGAGAACGTGGACCGGGTCGCGCGGTGCCTCTCCTCCCTCGGCTTCGTGC
>JBIOTX010000138.1:0-8357 GCA_044866315.1 Thermoanaerobaculia bacterium
GCAGCACCAGCACGCGGTCGCAATCCTCGGTTTCGTCGACGTCATGGGTGACGACGAGGAACGTGGCCTCGGACCACAGCCGCCGGCAGCGCCGCAGCAGGTCCTCGCGCAGCGCGCGGTCCATGCCTCGGAAGGCCTCGTCGAGGATCACCAGCCGCGGCGCGGACTGCATCAGCGCGCGGGCCAGCCGCACGCGCTGCCCCTCCCCGCCGGAGAGCATTCCGCCGCCTTCGCCGAGGGGCATCTGCGAGTCGGGAATGCGCTGCAGGACGTCATACAACTCCGCCTCGCTCAAGGCGAAGGGCAGGCGCGTCACATCGGCCGCGCTGCTGGCGTAGCGGATGTTCTCCTCCATGGTCGTGTTGAAGAGTTGGATGGCCGGATCGACCCAGGCGGTGTGTTTCCGCAGGGCGGTGGTGAGCGGCGCGCCGTCGACGCGGATCTCGCCGGCGACCGGCTGCATGAACCCGAGGAGCGCGCCGACGAGCGTCGACTTGCCCGCGCCGGAGGACCCGACGATCCCTACGTGTGCGCCGGCGGGGATGTGCAGGCTCACGTTCTCGAGGATCGTGTGTCCCGCGGCGGCGAACGACGCGTCGATGAACTCGATGTTCGTGGAGCGGCGGGCTTCAGCCCGCCGCGGCGCGTCGATTTCGCGCGGCGCGTCGAGCGGCTCGATGAGCCGCAGCACGACCGTCCGCTGACTGGCCCAGATCTGGAACTGCAGCGCGAGCTCCGAGGCCACGAGCGGCAGGTTCAGCGCCCAGTAGGCGATCAGCAGCACGCCGCCCGGATCCTCGACCGTGGCCAGATAGCGGCGGATCAGCACCGCCATCAGCGCGAAGCCGGCCGCGGCCAGAATCGTCGTCTGCGACACCGCGGCCGCGATCTGCCGCCGCAGCGCGCGCACCCAGTCCGTCAGCAGGGCCTCGTGCTCGCCGCGCACCGCGCCCTGGCCCGAATGCGCATGGATCGCGCCGATGCCCGCCAAGGCGTCGAGGTAGAAGCGCGTCAGTCCGCCGGCGTGCGTCCGCGCGCGCATGTCGATCTCGGCGAAGAGCGGCTGAAAGGCGAAGGCGACGCCGAGCAGCAGCAGTGCACCGAGGATCAGCGTCCCCGCGGCCTGGGGCATGAGAAAGAGCAGCGCGGCAAAGGTGATGAGGAACGTCGCGCCGTGGCGCACCACGCGGGCCAGGAGCAGGGGCAGGCTGCGCAACTCGGCGATGGCGTGCGAGCGCTCGGCGAGGTCGGAGATCAGGCGGCTGCCGAAGTAATCGTTGCGGAGCGTGGAGAGCGTGGTGAAGAGCGCCGCCGCGAAACGGGCCTGCAGTTCGTGCCCCCAATCGATGGCCCGGCGCGTGACCGCGTAGTCGAGGGCGAGGAGGAACGCGGCGAAGAGCGCAAACGCGCCGAGGAGCAGGAGCCGCTCCTGCGGCAACCCTACGTCGGCCACGAGGTCATACATGGAGCGGAACAGCAGTCCCTCCGCAACGGGACTGACCCCGAGCGCCGCCGCGCCGAGGGCCGCCAGAGGCAGCGCCCGGCGCGTTGCGGGGGAAAGCAGCGCCAAGACGCGCGCCAGCGGGCGGGCGGGCGGCTCGCGGACCGCCGCCGCGAGCTCGGGGTTCGTGGTGACGACATTTCCCGATCCGCGCCCGATGCGAATCAGCACCGCGCCGCGCAGCACCACGTTCTCCTCGCCGTCCTCCGTGACGGGCCAGTACCGCTGCGGGATCTCCTCGACCGTTTCGAGGAACTGCTGCGCCTCCGCGCCGCGCCGCAGCGCGCCGTTGCGCACCAACGTCTCCGTCAATCGCGTCGCGGCATCCAGTCGCGCCAACGGCTGCCACGCCTCGTCGGCCAGGGCCTTCGTCAGCGCCTCCCCGGCGAAGCGCTCGCTCGTCACCGCACGGATGCGGCGCCGGAGCACCTCGTCCGCGGCAGCCCATGCGCGCCAGTCCGCCGCGCCCACGCTCTGCCGGTGCACGTACACGCTCGACAGCAGATCGCGCGCGCGCACCCAGCGGCGTCCCGCGGCCGGGTCCATGATCTGGAGAAACGTCCCGACCTTGCGCCAGACCACGACGAAATGGGCCATGCCCGTGGGCGTGCGGATCACGATGACGGCGGGCAATGCGGTGTCGTCGAGGAGAAGATAGTCCGGCGGGAGCATGACCTGCTCCGCGTCCAGCCCGAGCTCGCGGGCGACCGTTTCGATCGTGTCGATGGACGTGCCGTCCAGTCCCGTCTGGCAGGCCTCGCGCAGGCGGCCGTAGCTCGCGGCGATGCCGAACCCGTCGAGCAGCGACTTCAGCGCGGCCGGACCACAGTCGACGGCCGAGGTCTGGATGGTCTCGGGAACGAGGAAGCGCGCCCTCATGACGACGAGGGCAGCATGCCCGCCGCGCGCAGCAGCGCGTCGAAGGGGGAGAGGCGCTGGACGTCCACCGTCACCGTGGCAGGAAAGCCCTGATCGACGTTCGCCGGCGGGCGCCGGGCGAGACGCAGCGTGACCCGGAACTCACCGCCGCTCGGATCGCGCTCGATGCCGGTGACGACCGCGTCGAAGCGCCGCCGCCCGCCGCGCCCGAGCGCTTCGAGCCACACGGACGCGCTCTGGCCGGTGCGCACCAGAGGCATGTCGTCGAGTACGAACCAGGCCGCCACTTCCCGCGACTCCGCGGGGACGATCGACGCGGCGACGGTGCCTTCTTCCACCCACGTGCCCGCGCGCAGCTCCGCGGAGCTGCCGATGCGCCCGTCCGCCGGCGCGCGCACGCGCGAGCGCTCGATGTCGAGATCGGCCTGCTGCAACGCGGCCTGCTGCGCGGCCAATGCGGTCTGCAGCTCGATGCGATCGCTGTCCAGCGCCCGCAGCGAAGCCTCGGCCGTGGCCACGACTTCGCTCCGCTGCCTGGCCGCCTCGTCTTCCGCCGCCTCCAGCCCGCGCCCCTTGGCCCGGGCCGCATCCGCGCGGCTGCGCGCATCCCGCGCGTCGGTGGCCGGAACGAGTCCCTGCTGCGCCAGCCGCTGCAGCCGCTCGGCACGCCCCGATTCGATGTCCGCCAGGTGTGCAGCCTCGGTGCGGCTTTCCCGGACCTGCTGCAACTTCGCGGTGGCCGCGTTCTCCTGATCCGCCGCCCGCGCGCGCGTCGCCGCGATCTGGGCGTTGATCGCCTCGACCCGGCGATTCAGATTCCCGATCTCCCCCACTGCCCTGGCCCGCCGGATGTTGGCATCCGCCGCGTCGAGCTCCAAGAGCACCTCCCCGCGCTTCACACTCCTGCCGAGGTCGATGTTGATGGCCGTGATCCGCCCGCTGAACGGCACCGCGATCTGCCGGACCGCGGAATGCGACTCGAACCGCGCCCGCTTCGACACCGCCACCACCGAGACCCGCCCCGCCACCGCCCAGGTCAGCCACCCGGCCAAGAGCACCAGCGCGATCGCCAGGCCCCGCACCCGCCGCGGCGTATCGTCATTGAGCGCCCGGAGCGTGCGGGAAAAGGATGTGGAGGACACGCCTCATTTGAGAGGAGAGAGGGCGGGAAGTCAATGCGGAGCGCTTCGGCGCGCGGGCGCCGTCTATCGCGCGGCAGACGTCTCAACGAGTGACGCGTACCGCGCGCGATCGCACGCCGGCCCAGTAGACGAGGTAGTAGCCGATGACGACCGCGCCCGCGGCGAGCGAGCCCGGGATGCCGATCGCGGCGATCCACGACGTCCCTTCCTGCGCGGCACGCCAGGTGTGCCAGCCGCGCCAGAAGCCATATCCGATGCGCAGCGTCACGACCAGCGTCACGGCGAGGACGAGCAGCCGGCTCGGCGTGTAGAACAGCGACGGTCCGTCGCGTTCCCAGCGTGTCAGGGCCAGCCCGAGGAGGCCGAGGACCGCGCCGCAGGCGAGACCGGCTGTGCCGGCGGTGAAGCTGTACGGGAGGAAGCGCGTGGTGATCGCGGCGGAGATCAGGAAGATCGTCGCCGAGAGCGCGAGCGACGCCGCATTGAGCGTCGCCACCCACACGCGCGCGCGGCGCCTTCGCGTTCCGTACCGGTAACGGAAGACTAATGCGAACGGCACCATGACCACGGCCAGGACGAACGCGGCGACGATCAGCGCGAGCGCGAGCAGCAGGGGCATCCACTAGCAAGGCGCGGCCCACACCGCGATACGGCCATGTGGAGTGCGGCAACGCAGCGAAGCGCAGTTCGACCTCCGGCCTGTCACGCCGGAGGTCGCGGGTTCGAGCCCCGTCGGCCCCGCCAATCTAAAGCTCTCATGCGCCGCGACTTCGCGGCGTTTCGTTTTTGCGGCATCGCGAAACGCGAAAACGACCCGCACAAGGTTCCGCACAAGGTGCGAGTTTTCAGGGGCCGCGAAACACGCCGAATAACAGTAACGGGCGCGCCGCGCTTTCCCCCGCGCACGTTGCACGCGCATCGCGACCCCCGCCCGCCCGCCACCGCCCGCCCCCCGCCCTCGCGTGTCACGACCGTTTGAGCGGTTCGACGACGCTCGCAACGGAGACGTCAACGCGAGCCTGACGACCGCGATGTAACGATCGGGCTGCTCTCCTCACTATTCAGACAGGAGAACATCTCATGGCCCGACTGAACATCCGGCGTCTTCTTTCTGTCGTTGTCGTCGCCCTGCTCGCCGCCGCTCCCGTCTAGGCGGGGAAGAGACCATGACCAGGCACTGCGTCATCCCTCGATATCGCGCTGTATCGGCGTCAAGAAAGTAGGAGAAAATCGTATGAACGCACTCGATGTAAAGCTCAAATTAAACAACCTCCATTGCATCGACGAAGGCGATTCGGCCGGCAGTGCGGAGCCCTATCTATGGACGGTCTTTTTCAAGATCGATGGGGACACAACCCACGTCACTCCGAGCCTTGTTCTCGAGGGAACAGCGACGGTAGTGCCCACGCCCGGAAATCATGGCGACTTGCCGAACCATGATGTTGATCCCGGTGAGATCGTGCCAATTCCGGCCACTCTTGGTGAATTCAGCACCCGGCTCAAGCCCATTCCGTTGCAGCAGCCCGTTGGAAGCGTGAAGGAAGTGGGCGGAGTGATGGGAGTCATCACAGTATTGATGGAAGAAGACAATACTCGAAACTCTGCTATCGCCAAGGGCCATGAGGCGCTCAACAAAGCGGTGCGGGATAGCCTGAATGCGCTTATTCCGACTTTGACGTTCTCGCATCAGGAACCCACGGAAGAGGAAATCGAGGCGATGAAGAAAAAGATCGCCGATACAGTCACGAAGGCAGTGGCGGAAGGCGTCGGCATTTGGGACTGGCTGAGTGGGTTTGGAAACATGGATGACAAAATCGGCAGCGAGGTCTTCCGATTCTCCCATCAGCAACTCGAGGCGCGGGGTGTGAGCGGGATCAGTATCCGAAAGCGATTCAGGAATCACGGCGACTGGGAACTATTGGGCGGAGTGACGGCGAATCCAGTGGGCGTCGCAACCGGCAATCTACAGGTCACGGTGTCCGGTGTCCCGAGTACTGTGACCACATTCCCAGTGCGTATTTCCGGACCGGGCTTCAGCCGTGGGATCAACAAAACCACAACCTTGTCGGGTTTGGTTCCCGGTATGTACACGATTACGCCGAAGGGATTCTCGACGGGTCAGCCAAATAAGCCGACATGCAGGATCCATACGTCCACCGGCGGAACGGCTCAGAAGACGGTCACAGCGGGCCAGACCGCCGGCGCGAGTGTCAGCTATACATCGAAACCGTGTGAGGCGCCTGAAGACGGTTCAAGCGAAAAGAAGCTGTGAATGAATAGCAGAATGTCAGCAGCCACGCTGAAAGATACGTGGGTGAAGGTAGCGGGTAAGGAGTACGTGGAACGCCGGCGTCCTCGCCGGCAGGCTGGGCACCGTCCCGGCGCCTGCGATGCAGCGGACGCGTCGCGCCGCTGATCGCTGCGAGCGATCACACGGCGTTCAGCCGCGCGAAGCGTCGGCTGCAACGGCGGTCATCTGGTACCACACGAGCTTCCGACCGGCTTCTGCGCAGTTCGAACGTCCGCTGGAAATCGCGGCCGCGCTCGCGTGCGACGCTTCCGCGAAACTGCAACGACCGCGCGACGCTGTTTGCCCTCCGGCCTGTCACGCCGGAGGTCGCGGGTTCGAGCCCCGTCCGTCCCGCCAATCTGAGCACTTGATGAGCCGCCACTTTCGCGGCTTTCGCGCCATTTGCGGACACCCGGAGCCAGGCGCCAGGTGACACGTCCGACCTCGGTCTCTTCCAACACCGTCGCCAATGTTGGTGGTAGGGGAGAAACGGAATGGCGGCCCTCCTTCATTGAGAAGAGGAGGAAGTTTCGATGCCAGCAAGACGGGTGATTCTGGCCATTGGCCTGCTCATTGTCATCATCGGATGTGCGAAGACTCCCGAGTCGCCGGCGCCGGCGGCGGCACCGGCAGCCGCCAGCACCGGAGTCGTCGGCGGCTCAGTGACTTACCAGCCACCGGGCGCCGGGGTGTCGGTAATCGCATTGGACAATTTCGAAGTCGAGCTGCGCAGCGGAAACACATCCGTAGCCCAAGCAAAGACGAACAGATTTGGACTGTACAAGTTTTTCGGAGTGGCGGAGGGAACGTACAAGATCTGCTGGAAGCAGCCGGGATGGCTGGACGGATGTGGACCCGACGTGGCCCTGACAGGCGTGTCCGCCGCAGTACCGCCGGTCGCAGTGAAGCCTGATCCGGCGGCGGGTGGCCACGTGTGGGGACGCGTCACGCTGGCGGACGGCCGCGCGGCGCGCTACTTCGACGCGGTCTTCGAGGTCGATGCCTATGCCACCGTTTCGGCGGAGGGGGGGCCAGAGACGCGCGTCAATGCCGCCGGCGACTATGTACTGGTTGGCATTCCGGCGACGGCAAAATCGATCACCGCGCGGATTGGCAGCGCCACGGCCTCGCAGCCGGTCGATGGCGCGGCCGCGGGCAAAAACGTCTCCATCCGCCTCGAAAATCGGCAGCCGGAGACCCGTCCTCTCGCCGCCGCGGCGCGCGCGTTCTCCTTCGACGTCGGCGACGTGCAGTCCGCAGCGCCGGGCGAGACGGTGACGCTCACCGCGGGCGCCACCGATGTCGACGGCGACACGTTGACGTATCGTTGGTTGGCCGCGGCGGGAGAGATCGTGGGACAACCCGGCCCCACCGCACAGTGGAAAGCGCCGCAGGAGCCGGGCACGTACGGCGTCGAGGTCCTGGTGAACGACGGCAAGGGCGGCTACGACCGGAAGTCGATCCGGGTCGTCGTCCGGCCGGCGGCGGCGCCGGAGGCGTTCACGGCGGCCACCGCGACACTCGGCGCGTCGTGCCCGAGTGTGAGCCCCTACTTCCCTTGCCCACTAGCGGCGCCGATCGGATGCCCGAACACCGGCTGGCTCAGCTTCAAGAGCAACAACGAGGCAGCGGCGACGACGTATTACCAGAACGTCGACAAGAACAACAAGCGGACCACGCTGAGGGACTGGTGGGTCACGGCGGGATTCGCGTCGGACGGCTTGGGCGGCACCCGGGCGTCTTACACGAATGACAACGATCTCGGTTTCGGTCGCGACATGCACATCATCCAGAGCGCGAACGGCGTCTTCGCGTACGTCACGAACTACCTCCAGGGATGCCAGTTGCAGAACCCCAACAACGCCAGGCTGGCCACGGAGGCGGATCCGAGGAATGCCATCGCCACGGTGTGCATGGAGTATTCGAGTGCTACCTACGACGGTCCGACGCGTCCCGGCGGAACAGACAGAATCGTGAAGTTCTTCGTCTACAACGGCCTCGGAGTCCGGCAGACGAAGGCAGTGCTTGATACGACGGGCGCGCAGCCGATCCCCGGCCTCTGTCTCAATTGCCATGGCGGAAACGACTACAACGCGTCCACCCCCACGGTCGTCGATTTGAAGGCGCGCTTCCTGCCGTTCGACCTCGACACCTACCAGTACTACCCCGCTTCCAACACCCAGCTCGCCGCGTTCCACACGCTGAATAACATGGTGGCCCAGACGTTCGCGGCCTCCCCCGCGGCGCCGACGGCGGTGCTGCTCAGGGGCTGGTACGCCAGCGGAAGCGACCAGCCCGATCTGAGCTTTGCTCCGGGCGACTGGAACAATCGGGCGGGGCGGAAGAAGGTCTACCTCAGAGTCGTGGCGCGCAGCTGTCGCACGTGCCATGTCGCCTTCGACCAGAGCGCCGGACCGACATGGTCGACCTGGACCGAGTTTGCCAACTACCGGGGCTCCATCAACTACTACGTGAACTCTGCCGGCCTGATGCCGCACGCACTCATCACGTACACGAACTTCTGGTCGAAGAACTTCTGGACGGA
>JBIOTX010000139.1:0-2429 GCA_044866315.1 Thermoanaerobaculia bacterium
TGGGCCTCGAACCGCGCCAGGAGGGCCTCACGGGTGGTGATCGCGCCCGGCTTGAACGGCCGCGCCGGCACGCGCAGCTTCTTCCGCACCGGCGGCTCCATGACCTTGAGGAACACCCATCCGAAGAACCCCATCCGCTCGCGCCGGTGTAGTGCAGGCGTCGCTGCCTGCCCCCCGTCCAACTCTTCCCGAATCCGCCGCGCGTACTCCTGCGCCGTCGCGCTGAGGTGCTCGAGGCACTCCGCCGCCGACCAGGAGCGGTCCGCCGGCCGGCGCATGAGCGTGGCGTCGTCCAGGCGCCCGGCCAGCTCGCGCCCGCGGCGCATCACGTCCTCGAACTCGCGGCGCAGCCGCTCGGTCCGTTCATTCATAGCGCAGGGCCTCCTGACCGACGATGACGTCGGAGTTTTCATCCGAGGAATCTCGCTGTATCGACGATTGTATATACTCTCGAGATGGCAGAACGAGCGAAGATCTTCATGAACGGAGGGAGTCAGGCGGTGCGCCTGCCGAAGTCGGTCCGCTTTCCATCATCGCAGCGGGAAGTGATCGTGCGCAAGGCGGGTAAGCGCGTCATTCTCGAGCCGGTTGATGAGTGGCCGGAGGAATTCCTCGAGGTGATCGGTTCCTGCACTGAGGAGATCGAACGGCCGAAACAGCAACCAATCTCGAAGAAGCGGAATCCGTTCCAGTGACGCTGCAGTTCATGCTGGACACAGACTCGGTGAGCTGCGTCATCCGCGGTGCGGGTCGCGTGGCGGAGAGACTCGTCGCCCATCAGCCATCCGAGATTTGCCTGAGCGCGATCACGCTCGCCGAGCTCCGATACGGAGCGGAGCGGCTGCATTCACCGAAGATGCATCGCGCCATCGGCAAATTCGTGCGAACCGTGCGCGTGGCCGCGTTCGATGCCGATTGCGCGCTGACGTTCGGCCGCATCGCGGCGAAGCTCGCTGCGAAGGGCGAGATCATCGGCGACACCGACGCGATGATCGCCGCCCACGCACTCAGCCTCGATCTAACGCTCGTCACGAACAATACGCGCCACTTCGCACGCGTACCTGGCCTGCGCGCGGTCAATTGGTTCTGATTCAGGGGGCAGGGCGCAGGTCGCCCACCCGGTTCTCCTGCGCCCCGCGCCCTGCCCCCTGCGCCCTACTCATAACGCAACGCCTCCACCGGATTGAGCCGCGCCGCGCGCATGCTCGGCACGATCGTCGCCACCCAGGACACGGCGATGGAGAAGGCGGCGATGATCGCCAGGTCGAGCGGCCGGGTCACGAACGGAATGGACGACACGAAGTACACCTCGGCGATCTCCGGCGGGAACGACACCAGCTCGTAGCGCGTGATCACCCAGCACACCAGCGATCCCAGGGCCACGCCGAGGAGCGTGCCGGCCAGGCCGACCATCGTGCCGTACCAGATGAAGATCCGCCGCACCGTCCGCGGCTCCGCCCCCATCGACGTCAGGATCCCGATCTCGCGCCGCTTCTCCTGCACGGTCATGATCAGCGTGGAGACGATGTTGAACGTCGACACGAACACGATCAGGCCGATGACGATGAACAGGATCAGCTGCTGGAAGCTGAGCAGCGAGAAGAGCTGCTGGTTGGCCTCCCGCCAGTCGCTCACCGCGTAGCGGCGATCGGTGCGGGCATGGATGTTCTCGATCACCTGGTCGACGTCCGCGCCGGGCACGATCTTCACCTCGATCATGTTCGCGGCCTCCACGCCCGTGAGGCGATAGGCCTCCTCGAGGTCGACGAACAGCCAGCGCGCGTCGAACTCGTAGAAGCCCGTGGCGAAGACGTTCGTCACCGTGAACGTGGCCGTGCTGGGCATGAAGCTCTCCTGGTCGCTCGCCGCCACGGTGACGCTGATCGCGTCGCCCTCCTTCACGCCGAGCTTCGTGGCCAGGTACTTCCCCACCGCCACCCCCGGCTCCTCTTCCCGCGTGGCGAACGTGCCGCGCGGCCCGACGATCTTCCCGATCATCGGCGAGCGCCGCCCCCGCCCCGGATCGATGCCCTTGAGCATCACCTCCGAGCCGGTCGTGTTCCTCTCCGTCGTCACCACCGCGTGCTGGTACAGCACCGGCGACGCCTCCGTCACCCCGGGCGTGCCCGCGAGCGTGGCGATCACCTGCTGCGGATCGCTCATCTGCCGCCCGAGGGAGTAGACGAAGATCTCCGCGTTCCCGCCGAGGAGCTTCTGTTGGAGGTCGCGCCGATAGCCGGTCATCAGGGCCATGGAGATGACCAGGGCCATGACGCCGATCACGAGGCCGAGGACGGAGACCAGCCCGACCGCGGACACGAGCGCGTCGGTAGGGCGGCGGAGGTAGCGCCAGGCGATGGCACGGGCGAGGTTCATTGTTATAGGAGTGCGGTGGCAAGGCCACCGCTCTGTGATCCGGATCGGAGAGC
>JBIOTX010000140.1:0-11452 GCA_044866315.1 Thermoanaerobaculia bacterium
ACGTCGGTCTCCAAGTGAGCGACGTCGGTCTCCAAGAGAGGGACGTCGGTCTCCAAGTGAGCGACGTCGGTCTCCAAGAGAGGGACGTCGGTCTCCAGGCGACCGACGTCGATACCATTTTTGGTGAATTGACGGTTTCTTGACGTCCAAGGGACTCATGACCCCCGTCGTTCGACGGTGAGCCGATCGAGACCCTTCTCACGGCTGTCTCGATGCGTGAACCGATCAATGAGGCGGGTACGCGAAGTTCCTGAAGGAACGAGCGGAGTGGGAAGCCGGAAAGAAACCGGAATGAGCTGCGGGAACAACGCGAGCTCAATACTTCGGTGGCGCGTATGCACCGGTCCCGATCGGCTCGCTCAGGTCATTCGTCTCCGCGAATATGCGTACCTGTGTCGGAAACGGCGGCTCCAGGGGGCCGGTTCGCGCATGAGCACTGATCGGCGTGATCGCCTGGGTGCTGCCGCCGGACGGTGGCGTCGCGACGAAATCGAATTCCAACGTGTCTCCGGTGACCGGCCGCTGGGCGAGCTCCGGATCACTCCAGCCGCCCGTCCGGGTTGTTCCGTCCGCCTCGACGACCACTTCGTTGCCCTCGAGTCGTGCACGAACCCGGGTGACCTCGAATACCGGCTTTTTCATACGACCTCCCCTCACATAAGGAGTGTCGCCACGACCAGAAAGCTTACCTACCCGGCCCCAGCTCCCACACCGTGATCGACGCCCCCACCCGCCCGACCCGCCGGCCGCGCGTTTTCAGCGCGGCCATCAGCCGCGCCACGGCGTCGCCTGCGGCGGCGCCTTCGAAGTCGCGCGTGAAGTAGGGGCCGACGCGCTCCATGTTCACCGACGTCGCGTAGTAGCCGGGGGGGAGGGTGGGGTCGAAGGGGCGCAGGCCTTCCAGCTCGTGCCAGGCGTGGGCGGTGCCGAAGACGACGGCGGTGGTGTTGCGCTGCGTGGCGTGGTTGTCGATGTAGACGCGCAGGCGGCCGATGTCCTGGCCCCAGTCGATGTTGGAGTCGCTCAGCCACTCGCCGCCGCGCTCGGTGCCGCCGGCGATGGCGTTGAAGTAGCCGAGCTCGTACGGGTGGCTCCCGCGCAGCGACAGCGCGGCCGAGGCGATGAGCAGTACCGCCACGAGCGCGTACGCGCGCGGCCTGAGCCGCGCGGCCAGCACGCTCGCGCCGGCGATGGCCAGGAGCGGGTAGACGGGGAGCATGTGCCGGATGCCGAAGTTGAGCGCCGAGGGGATGGACACCAGGAAGAGGGCGATGACGGGGACGAGGAGTCCGACGGTCCACTTCGTGCGCAACAGCCAGAGGCCCGCGAGCGCGGCCGCCGTGACGAGCAGCATGGCCGGCGTGGATTTCACCAGGAAGGCAACCGGGAAGTACTCGGGGAAGCCGGTCCGCGAGACGCGTCCGCAGAGGTAGGACCAGGTCTGGCCGTTCTTCGTGATGAGCCGCACTCCCTGCACGCCCGCCCCGAACAGCGCGACCTCGGGGGACGTGCGCGCGAGGCGCTTGTAGCGGTCGATCATCTCCGGCGGGGCCTGGCGCCAGCGCAGGAAGGCCTCGATCGCGACCGGCACGTTCTCGCGCGGGGTGTTCCGGGCGTTGAGGGCATAGACGGCGTGCACCACCACCATCGCGACGATGCACGCGGTCACGGCGCCGGCGAACTGCTCGAGGAGGTGCTTCCGCGACGCGCGCTCGAGGAGGACGAGCAGCGGCGCGAGGACGACGAGCGGGAGGAGCAGCAGCGCGGTGAACTTCGTGGCGATGGCCAGGCCGAGGGTGACCCCGACCAGGAGCCAGAGCAGCTTCGAGCCGCGCACGGCGGCGATGGCGAGCACGATCGTCGCGGTCATCAGCAGCGACACCGGCACGTCCGTGTGCACGATCCCGGCGTGGGCGATGAAGTTGGGATCGAGGGCGATGAGCGCCGAGGCCAGCACGGCCGCCGCCGGTCCGAAGCTCGCCCGCGCGGCGAGATAGACCACTACCACCAGCGCCGCGAGCACCCAGCGGAACGGCTCCCGCGCCAGCGGGAGCAGCTTGGAGAAGGGGACGCGGTTGGCCTGCAGGAACTCGGTCTGCGCGGCGATGGACGGCATCGGCGAGGGGCCGAAGTCGGACGGAGGATTGGGACGGGCGCGCAGCAGCGACAGCGCGGCCAGGTCTTTCGGCAGGGGTGGATGCTCCGGGTTGGCCACGAACACGCCCCGCATCACGTAGTCGGCGCCGGCGTAGATATGGAACGGCTCGTCGATGGTGGCCGTGTCGTCTTTGGAGTGGTCGCGGACGGCAAACAGGGCCACGGCGCAGAGCGCCGTCACCCAGATCACTTCCAGTGCGATGCGGAGGAGCCGCTTGGTCGAAATCAGACGGCGGATTCTAGTATGAGCCGCTGGTAGACTCTCGCCCGCCATGCAGCGCGGCGACCAGGTCAGAATGTTGGTGCTAGAATGGCGCAATCACGTGAAAGTGTGAGCTTCCGCACGGTTTCCCTTGGTCCAGGGATCGAATTTGGAACGGAATGACTGGCCTTCGACTAAAGCCTCGGGGCTTCGCCTGTCGGTTGTGTCGAGACCGAACTGCTTGATTTTAGTGTCGAAGTCGCTAAGATGGCCCCGTTTTTTGCATTGGCAACGGAGAATGAATCATGGCCGCCGTACGTCGTAGATTCCTGCTCTCACCCGATTGCGCGAATCGCGATCCGTTTCGCGGCCTGCCATTCGACTACCCCCCTGGGCACTCACGCTTCCCGCTCATTCCCATCGATCGCTACGGTGATCTTTCCTTCGATCCGTCCGATGTGCAAAATGGCGCCACGGAAAGATCGGTGACCGCGACGACGGACGAGCAGCGCGAGCAGCGCCGTAGATGGCGTGAAGCGGTGCAACAGGCATTGGGCAATCTCGTCGAGATTCGCCTCGACGACGATCGGCGCGGCTGACGCTCTTCCCGTTTCAGCACGCAACTCACACTACAGAGTAAGCGTGGGGAGCCGCCGGGAAAACACCGGCACGCGACGGGTATGACTTTGCGTCTGCGCGATTTCGGAATTGCGACGGCATATGCCACGGTCGGCGTCGGCGATGTTGAGCCGGAGAAGAGTGTCGTCCGCGAGGCCGCCAAGGAGTTCCGCGGCACCGGACCGACGGGGCCCGAGATCGTGTTTCTGCTTGGGCAGGCAGATCTGGCGACGATCTTCGAGACCTCCAACTTCAAGCGTATTTTCGACCTCCGGTACCCGCGCGCCGACTCCCACGCCGCGGTAGTGAACTGGGTCTTCAGCGTCCCATTCACCGTCGGGCGAGCAGAATCGCCGAGCATCGAAGAAGCGCCCTTTCGGTTCATCATTCATCTACGGCTTCGGCGCGCCGTCTACGCCTATCCGGGCATCGAGCACAAGATCGTCGACAAGCTCACTCACCTGCTCGGGCGGCACCGTGACGGTGCGCGGATCCATGTCGGCCTGGGCTGGAGCGACCTGATCGTGGAGGGCTACTTCACCAATGATTCCTTCCGCGATCTGGTCGATTTCATCATCCAGACCCATGGACTGCGGATCGCACATGGCCCGGATAGGGAACCGAACCTGCCGGTCCTGCAACGAATCCTCACCGTCTTCGGCTACCGCGGTGACGACCCACCGGCCTTCAAGAGTAACCGCCATCTGACGTTTCTCAGATGCAAGCCTGGCGGCTTCGATGAGATTCCGAAGCTTTTTGACGATCACGAAACGGTCGACATTCTCGACGGCAAGGCCGATTTCATGATCACGTCCGATGTGCGCGATCCGTACTGGCTGATTCGACAGCGCACTCTCGGCGACGGAACTCACAAGAAGATCCTCCGCAAGGTCGAGACCCACCTGATGTTCTTTCCAGCTGGTGACTTCATCGAGCGTTCGGCGGTAGCGGACCTGCTGATCGATGTCGGTGACGACATTCTGCACGACGAGGACTGTGGTTGCGACTCAACCAGTAAGGCCGTTCTGGGTGAGATCGAGCGGATCGTGCTTTCCTTGAGCGAGAAGGGCCAGCGGCTCCTGCCCACCGAGCAGCGCTATGCGATCGACAACGCTCTCTTTCTGCTCGGCGCGGCGCTCCGCGACTCGAGCACCTGCTGCGACATGCGCGATGCCGTCATCGCGTGCTCCGGCGGTCTATTGAAGACACTTCAGCAGATCGAGCGCAGCTCGCCGAAGCCGAACGCCGAACAGTACGAACAGATGTGGCGCCGTCTCGACGAATGGCATCGCCTCAGTGAGCTCCTGTTGCGCCAGCGCATCGTCGGCTCCTATGAAGAGATCCTCGGGACGAGCGATCGCTCGGTCGTGTACAGCGGCGGCGTGCAGAAGTTCCTCTACCTCGCCGATCAAGTCATGATGGACTTTGCCCGGCGCATCCAGCCGATCGACCCGCCCACATTCGCCACGATTTACGATTCCGTCAAGACGATCTATAGCTTCTTCACGTCGGGCCGTATGGTGCGGATGCCGACCTCTCAAATCTTCAGCTTCCCGCTGATCGTGCCTGACCTCTGGCACGAGGTGGCGGGAGCGCTTTTCTTCCTCCGGTTCCAGGAAGACTTCCTCGAGCTTGCGCCGGAGGAGGGCTACAACGATTTCCTCGCCAACGTTGCCGATCACTACGCCGATCTGATGGTCTACCTCCACGGTTTCACGGGAGACTTCGAGAAATTCTGCGTGTCGCTTTTCCACGGATGGCGACTGGCTTATCGAGATGTGCCGGAGGATGTGCACACCTACAGCCGCGGGCACTTCCTCTTGAGACTATATCTGGTGTTCGAGTTCGACCGGTTCCGCGCCGTGCAGCGAGCGCGGAGTGTCGAAACGGCCCGATCGTTCTCCGAGTCGGACGTGCACGCTGTGATCGAGCGGCTGGTGGAAGTCATCACGCAACTGCAGGATCGGCTTGCGGACATCAAGTTCCGCTCGACGGACTGGGAGCTTTTGCGGAAGAACGTCACCACCTCCGAGACCTTCCACGAGATTCAGCGCCAGTTGTACCGCCCTTTTCTCGAGACCGAGGTGAACTCCAGAAAAGTCGATCTTGCGCCATTCCAGCGAGGCGAGATCGTTGACCTTGGCGACGATGACGATCTGAATGCCCTCTTCGGAGCGCTGAGCTACCAGCTGGCCCTGATGTGGCCCAACACCGATTTTCTGGCCACCGCTGCGCTGGGCGAAAGTGTGGCGCTCGAATACCACCGTCGGCAGATGACACGGAAGAGGGCGAGCGCGAATGTGCGCTGCTAGAACCATTCCTCGGACACGGACGATCAGCTTCGAGCCGGGAAAGGTGGTCGCGCAGCGCTTTCAAATCATCGATCGCCTAGGTGAGGGGGTATGGGGCGTCGTCTTTTACGCAAACGACACCTATCGGCGCCGACGTGTCGCTCTTAAATTCCTCAAGCAGGAGCCTCACGGTGAGGATCTCGAATGTCTCCATCGCGAAGTCGATATCGGACAATGGATTCGCCATCCGAACGTTTGCCAGCTCTACGACTTGGGCAAGACCGAAGACGGCATCACCTTCGTGAGTATGGAGTACGTGGCGGGCAAGAATATGGAGCAGGAGCTTCACCGCTTCCGGCGCCTTACGAAAGAGAAACTCATCGAGTACGCATTCGAGCTTTGCGCCGGTCTCGAAGCCATTCATGCTGCGCGACTCGATCCGACGCAACCTATGGGCGTGGTGCATCGCGACCTCAAACCAGCCAACGTCATGCTCGACAATGATGGGCATGCCAAGATAACGGACTTTGGCTTGGCGGTGCCTGCGAACTTGCGCGTCGAGACTCGGGGAACACCACTCTACATGGCACCGGAGCAGTGGAGACAGCAGCGCCCTCTCCCGTCGGCCGACATTTACTCGCTCGGTTTGATTCTGTTCGAGCTGTTCACGGGGAAGACCTGCATCGAATTACCGCCCAATTGGCACGATTTCCCACCCCCGTTGGGCGAAATTCTTAGAGCACACGCGACTGCGCGCGCACGCCGACCCTCCGGCGAGACTCAGGATTTCACCCCAGCCATTGATTACATCATCAGTCGGTGCCTCGCGGAGGATCCCAAGAGCCGGCCAACTGCTGCCGAGCTCCGCGCGCTTCTGACGGATCTTTGAAGGTCGTGCAGAACGGCTTGGCGCGGTAGACTCTCGCCCGCCATGCAGAACCAGCTCTTCATCAACGGAGAATTCGTCGACGCCCGCGCGGGGGAGACGTTCGCCACCATCAACCCGGCCACCGAGGAGAAGATCACCGACGTGGCCTCGGCCAGTCCGGAGGACGTGGACGCGGCCGTGAAGGCGGCGCGCGCGCAGATGGAGCCGGGCTCGGACTGGCAGAAGATGAAGCCGCGCGACCGGGCCAAGGTGCTCTGGAAGATCGCGGACATGCTCATGGCCCGGGCCGAGGAGATCGGGCGGATCGAGACCCTCGACAACGGCAAGCCGATCTTCGAGTCGCAGTACGTCGATACGCCCGCGGCCGCGGAGTGCCTCTACTACTTCGCCGGCTGGAGCGGCAAGGTCACCGGCGAGACCATCCCCGTCGCCGACAACGCCTTCACCTACACCCTGCGTGAGCCCGTCGGTGTGGTCGGCGCGATCACGCCGTGGAACTTCCCGCTCATGCTCGCCGTATGGAAGATCGCGCCGGCGCTGGCGTGCGGGAACACGGTCGTGGTCAAGCCGGCCTCGAACACGTCGCTCTCGCTGCTCAAATTCGCCGAGTACGCGCGCGAGTGCGGCCTGCCCGCGGGCGTACTGAACGTGATCCCCGGCCGCGGGAGCGTCGTCGGGAACGCCATCGTCGATCATCCCGGCGTCGACGCCATCGCCTTCACCGGCTCGACCGAAGTCGGACGCCAGCTGATGGCCCGCGCGGCGAAGACGCTCAAGAAGGTCTCGCTGGAGCTGGGCGGCAAGTCGCCGAACATCGTCCTCGCCGACGCCGACCTCGACGCCGCCGCGCGCGGCGCGCTGAACGCCATCTTCTACGGCAAGGGCGAGGTCTGCGCTGCCGGTTCTCGTTTGCTGGTCGAGGAGTCGGTGCACGACGAGCTCCTGGCGAAGGTCTGCGACCGGGCCTCGAAGATGACCGCCGGCGATCCGCTCCACCCCAAGACCCGCCTCGGCGCGCTGGTCTCGAAGGACCAGATGGACACGGTGATGTCGTACATCGAGGCGGGGAAGGCCGAGGGGGCGAAGCTGGTCTGCGGCGGCGAGCGCGCGGACATCGGCACGGGCAAGGGCTACTTCGTCAAGCCGACGATCTTCGACGACGTCGACGTCGACATGCGGATCTCGCGCGAGGAGATCTTCGGACCCGTCCTGGCCACGATCCGATTCCAGGACACCGAGGACGCCATCGCCAAGGGCAACGCCACCGTCTACGGTCTGGCCGCGGCGGTCTGGACGCGCGACGTGTCCAAGGCCCACCGCGTCGCCCGCGCGCTCAAGGCGGGAACGGTGTGGGTGAACACGTACAACCTCTACGACCCGGCGCTTCCCTTCGGCGGGTTCAAGGAATCGGGCTTCGGCCGCGACCAGGGGCGTGACGCGCTGGAGAAGTACACGCAGACCAAGAGCGTGTGGGTGAATTTGTAACGCCGGCGGCCCGCCGGCGGGTGGAAGGCTCGCCTTACGAAGCCGGCTGGCAGCCGGCGCTCCACCCCGCGCGAGCGGCGCATGCGCCGGCCACTGCCCCGGCCGCCGCGCCACGGATCTGATGCGTATACAATTCGCGCGCTCGAATCAGGGCGCAGGGCGCAGAGGGCAGGGCGCAGGAACCGCTTCTCCTGCCCCCTGCGCCCTGCCCCCTGCCCCCTAAATCTTCTGAGGGAGACATGCGCAAAAACCTGCTGATTCTCACGACCCTCATCCTTTCCCTGGCCTTCCTCGGTTGTCCGCCGAAGACCGAGACCACCACCGGCACCGGCGACGCCGGCGGCGAGATCCTCGTCGGTGAGTACGGCTCGATGTCGGGCCCGCAGGCGACGTTCGGCCAGTCCACGCACAACGGCATCATGATCGCCGTAGAAGAGATCAATGCGGCCGGAGGTGTTAACGGGCGCAAGATCCGGATCCTCCCCGAGGACGATCAGTCGAAGCAGGAAGAGGCCGCCAACGCGGTCACCAAGCTGATCTCCCAGAACAACGTCGTGGCCGTCCTCGGCGAGGTGGCCTCCTCGGCCTCCATCGCCGCGGCGCCGATCTGCCAGGCCAACAAGGTGCCGATGATCAGCCCGTCGTCGACCAACCCCGACGTCACCAAGAAGGGCGACTACATCTTCCGCATGTGCTTCCTCGACGACTATCAGGGCGGCCAGCTGGCCCGCTTCGCCGCGGAGCGCCTGAAGGTGAAGCGCGTGGCCGTGCTGACCGACGTCAAGAGCGACTACTCGACCGGCCTGGCCCGCTTCTTCGAGGACAAGTTCAAGCAGCTCGGCGGAACGATCGTGGCCCGGGCCAGCTACGCCAACGGCGACAGCGACTTCAAGTCGCAGCTCACCTCGGTGAAGGCGGCCAATCCGGACGTGCTGTTCGTGCCCGGCTACTACACCGACATCGGCCAGATCGCCATCCAGGCCCGCGATCTCGGCCTGTCCGCGCCGCTCCTCGGCGGCGACGGCTGGGAGTCGCCGAAGCTGATCGAGATCGGCGGCAAGGCCCTGGAGGGCTGCTTCTTCTCCACGCACTACTCGCCGGGCGAGACCTCGCCGATCGTGCGCGGCTTCGTCGAGAAGTACAAGGAGCGCCACCAGCAGACGCCGGATGCGCTGGCCGCCCTCGGCTACGACGCGGCCAAGCTCCTGGCTGACGCGATGCGGCGCGCCGGCACGACCGACGGCACGAAGGTCCGCGACGCCCTGGCCGCGACGAAAGGCTTCGAGGCCGTGACCGGCCAGATCAACATGGGCCCGAACCGCGATCCCATCGGCAAGAAGATCGTCATCGTGGAGATCAAGAACGGCCAGCTGGCCTTCCGCGAGATCATCGAGCCGGAGGAAGGCGGCGCGGCTCCGGCCGCGACCACCGGGACGGCCACGGGCACGACCGCGACCGGCACCGCCCAGTAGGCCGAAGCGTCACAAGAAAAAGGCTTTACAAGCAAGGGTCCGGCGAGTAGTTTTCGCCGGACTTTTTCTTTCTGAATGCAGACCATCCTTCAGAACCTGCTGAACGGGATCGCCGCCGGCTCGATCTACGCCCTGATCGCCCTCGGCTACACGATGGTCTACGGCATCCTCAAGCTGATCAATTTCGCCCACGGCGACGTGTTCATGATCGGCTCCTTCGTCGGCTACTACGCCGGCCGCCAGCTCGCGACGGGCGAGCAGTCTCTCGGCCGCGCGGCGCTGGTGCTCCTGCTCTCGATGCTGATCTGCGGCCTCCTGGGGTTCCTGAACGAGCGGGCCGCCTATCGGCCGCTGCGCAACGCACCGCGCATCGCCTCGCTGATCACGGCCATCGGCGTGTCGTTCCTGCTCGAGTACGGCGGCCAGTTCGTGTTCGGTCCGGACCCGAAGTTCTTCCCGACCCTGGTCGACAAGCACGTCATCAACCTCGGCGGGGTCGTGACCACGAACTACCAGCTCATCGTCCTGGGCGTGGCCCTGGCCTTCATGGGCATGCTCCAGTACATCGTCTACGGGACGAAGTTCGGGCGGGCCATGCGCGCCGTGTCGTTCAACTTCGAGACCGCGTCGCTGATGGGCATCCCCACCGACCGGGTCATCTCCACGACCTTCGTCCTCGGCTCCATGCTCGCCGCCGTGGCCGGCATCCTGTTCGGCCTCTCGTATCCCAAGATCGATCCCCTGATGGGCGTCATGCCCGGCCTCAAGGCCTTCGTCGCCGCTGTCCTCGGCGGCATCGGCAACGTGCCCGGGGCGGTGGTGGGGGGGCTCGTGATCGGGATCATCGAGTCGTTCGTGGGGGGCTCGCAGTTTTCGAACTATCGCGATGCGATCGCGTTCGTGATCCTGATCGTGATTCTGCTGTTCCGGCCGAGCGGGTTGTTCGGCAAGTACGAGCCGGAGAAAGTCTGACCGCATGCCGCGCACCTGGTGGCTTCGCGACCTGATTTTCCTGGCGATCTTCGTCGCCGCGCTCATCGGCGTGTGGTGGGCGCTGGAGTACGCGGCGGCGTTCTGGCCGTCGATGCGCTACTACAACCGCATCCTCGTGCTGATGGGGATCAACATCACCCTCGCGGTCTCGCTGAACATCATCAACGGCCACGCCGGCCAGTTCTCCCTCGGCCACGCGGGGTTCATGGCCATCGGCGCATACTCCGCGGCGTTCCTGACGGTCTACTACTTCGGGCCGTTCGTGGAGAAGTTCCCGGAGAACAGCGTTCAGGCCATCGTCTACCAAAACGTGCTGCTCATCGTGGCGGTGATCGTCGGCGCACTCGTGTCCGCGATCGCCGGCTACATCGTCGGCCTGCCCTCGCTGCGCCTGCGCGGGGACTACTTGGCCATCGTCACCCTCGGCTTCGGCGAGATCATCCGCGTGCTGATCCTCAACATCGAGAAGATCGGAGCGGCGCGCGGGCTGTCCGGCATCCCGGCCTGGAACAACTTCTTCTGGGTCTTCTTCTTCGCCGGGGTGACCATCCTGATCTCGAACCGCCTGGTCCACTCGTCGGTCGGGCGCGCGTTCCTGGCCATCCGTGAGGACCAGATCGCCGCCGAGGCCATGGGCGTCGACACCACGCGCTACAAGGTGAAGGCGTTCATCATCGGCTCCGCGCTGGCGGGCGTGGCCGGCGCGCTCTTCGCCCACTACACGCCGGCCTACCTCAACCCGACGATGTTCACCTTCATCAAGTCGTTCGAGGTCGTGGCCATGGTGGTCCTGGGCGGCCTGGGATCGATCTCCGGCTCGATCGTGGCGGCGATCATCCTGACCTTCCTCCCCGAGGGGTTGCGCGCGGTCAAGGACTTCGTCCCCGACAACGCGCCGGAGATGCTCAAGCGCGACCCGCGCATGGTCATCTACTCGATCATGCTCATCGCCCTCATGCTCACCCGGCCCCAGGGCCTGTTCGGCCGGAAGGAGCTGTGGGAGTTCCTGCCGAAGCGCAAAGACACCATTCCGAAAGAGACGCGCGACGAGGGCGATGCCGATGACAAGCTCGATCGCGATGCAGGGCCCCCGGTGACGTGATGGCGACGCAAGCTCTCCTCGAGGCGAAGCACGTCACGATCCGCTTCGGCGGTCTGACCGCCGTGTCGGACTTCAACCTGGCCATCCAGCCGCACGAGCTGGTCGGGCTGATCGGCCCGAACGGCGCCGGCAAGACCACGATCTTCAACATGCTGACCGGCGTGTACAAGCCGACCGAGGGGGAGATCTACGCCGGCGGCGTGGCCACGCGGGGCATGAAGCCGTACGAGATCACCAGCCTCG
>JBIOTX010000141.1:0-2858 GCA_044866315.1 Thermoanaerobaculia bacterium
ATCGGCTTGCGGCCGGTGGTGAGGCGGGCCCGGTGGAGGAGGGACACGCCGTCCTCGCCGGGCATGGCGATGTCGGTGACGAGCACGTCGTGGTGCTCGCGGTTGAGGGCGATCATGGCCTCGTCCGCGGAGGCGGCGGAGGTCACCTTCGCGCCGCACTCGCGCAGGATCGTGGACAGGAGATCGAGCGTGGACACCTCGTCGTCGACGACGAGGATGCGCCGGCCGATGAGGCTCGGCAGCGCCGGCGGGGCCTCGAGCGGCTCGGCGGAGTGCGACGCCTCGGCGACGGGCAACTCGATGGTGAACGTCGAGCCCCTACCCGGGCCGTCGCTCGCGGCGCGCACGCTGCCGCCGTGCAGCTCGACCAGATGGCGGACGATGGCCAGGCCGAGCCCCAAGCCGCCGTAGCGGCGGGTGGTGCCGCTCTCGGCCTGGCGGAAACGCTCGAAGACGTGCGGCAGAAAGTGCGGCTCGATGCCCGTGCCGTCGTCGCGGATGGTCAGCTGCGCGAGCTGTCCGGCGCGCCGCAGCGTGACCTGCACCCGGCCGTCGCGGTGTCCGAACTTGATGGCGTTGGAGACCATGTTCCAGACCACCTGCTGCAGCCGCGCGGCGTCGCCCTTGACCACGCCCGTCCAGCCCCGGGTGTCGACGTCGATGGTGATGTTCTTGGCCTCCGTGGCCGGCTGCACCGTGGCGATGGCGGCGTCGATGACGGCCGGCAGATCGACCGGTCCCGGCTCGAGCTGGAACTTGCCCATGATGATCCGGGAGACGTCCAGGATGTCGTCGATGAGCTTCGCCTGCGCGTGCGTGGAGCGCTCGATGGCCTCCAGGGCCACCTTCTGCGTCTCCTCGTCCAGCTCTCCGCGCAGGAGCATGCGCACCCAGCCGAGGGTGGCGGTCATGGGCGTGCGCAGCTCGTGGGAGACGGTGGCCAGGAACTCGTCCTTGGCCCGGCTGGCGTCGACGGCGGTGCGGTAGAGCTGGGCGTTGTCCACCGCGATGGCGGCGCGGCGGGCCAGGAGCTGGGCCAGCTCGATGTCCAGCTCGTCGAACGCGTTCGGCGTCGAGCGGCCGAAAGAGATCGCCCCGAAGTTGCGGCCGCGCGCCCGCAGCGGCGCGATCACCGCCGAGCGGATGCCCAGGATCTCCAGCGCCTCGGCGTGCTCCTCGCTGCTGGCGTAGCTCTTGAGCATCTCGATGGGGAGGTCCTGGCGCACGCTGAGCGTGCCGTAGCGAATGGCCTCGAGGATGAAGCTCGGGCTGCTGGTACTGTTCGGCGCGTACTTCATCATCGCCGCCACGGCCCGTTCCTTCGTGTGATCGCGATGGGCCACGGCCAAACGCCGGATCGACCCGTCCTCGGCGAGCATGTCGATGATGCAGAGGTCGGCCATCCGCTGCACGGTCAGCTCCACCAGCGCGCGCAGGGTGATCTCGTAGTCGAGCGACGTCGCCAGGAGCGCGCTGGCCTCGCTCAGCAGCCGCAGCGACTCCTCGGCGCGTTTGCGCGAGGTGATGTCCATGGTCACGCCGCGCATGCCCACCGGCCTGCCGTCGTCGTCGGTGAGGACCATCGAGTGTCCCTCGACCCACAGCACGCGCCCGTCCTTGGCCACCCAGCGGAACGTGTTCACCCCCGTGCCGCCGCGCGTCCAGTGCTCCGCCGCGGTCATGGCGGCCGTCTCCCGGTCGTCGGGATGGACGATGGTCAGCCAGAAGTTCGGCGTGGAGAGCCACTCCTGGACCGTGTAGCCGAGCATCGACTCCACGTGATCGCTGACGAAGTCGATGCGCTGGGAGGCGGCGTCGGGCTTGCCCCAGGCCTCCCACACCACGCCGGGGACGCTGGAGATGATGTTGCGCAGCCGGGCGCGCTCGAGCTCCACCTGCGCGGCGAAGCGGCGGCGCTCGTCGGCGATCTCGTCGCGGCGGCGCGCGCCGCGGGTCTGCACCACGAAGGCGATGGCGATGGCCAGGAGGTCGAAGATGGCCAGGGCGGCGACTTCTCGGGGATCACGGATGGCCAGCGAGCCAACGGGCGGCAGGATCGAGGCAACCGCGATGTTCACCAGCACGACTGCCGCGAACACGTACCAACCGGGTCTTTTCATGGGAGACGGTCCAGAAGTGTACACCGGCATCGAAGTTGCCCCGAGCGAGCGCGTGCGTGCCGTTTGGATTCTGTTCCTCCTCGTCGCCTGTTCCGAATCGCCGTCGCCTCCGGTGGAGCGTGCGCGGGAGGCGCCGACCAGGCCGCCGTGCGTGGAGGAGTGGACGCCCGTGAAGGACGGCGTCGAGTATCGCATGCATGACTGCGAGCTGCACCTCGTGCGCGTCGATCCCGGCCGGGCGCGGATCGATGCCGTGCTCCAGCCGAACAGCACGGCGCGCGCGGTCGCCGGGGCCGGCACATTCGCCATCAACGCGAATTTCTTCGACGAGCAGTTCCGCCCCCTCGGCGTCGTGCTCTCGAGCAGAAAGGAGCTGAACCCGCCGCATCCCGTGAGCTGGCAGGCCGTGTTCTTCGTCGACGGCAAAGGGCGGCCGGACATCGTGCCGATCAAGCGCTGGAAAGACGCGCGCAAAACGGCGGTGACGGCGGTGCAGTGCGGGCCGCGCCTGGTCATCAAGGGCGAGCGGAACCAGGTGGCGAAGGCGGACCCGGACTGGCGTAGCGGCGTCTGCATCGACCGCAAGGACAAGGTGGTCTTCTTCGCCACGGCCCCCGAGACCCAGCTCGACGTGCACCAGATGGTCGATCGGGCCGTGGCCCTTGGGTGCCGCGACGCGCTGCTCTTCGACGGCGGTCCGTCCACGCAGATGTACCTCCGGCGGGAGGGCGGGGAGGT
>JBIOTX010000142.1:0-26338 GCA_044866315.1 Thermoanaerobaculia bacterium
CCACACCCCGGGCAACCTGTTCCGGATTGGCCTCACCGGCGAGAGCACCGAGCAGGAGAACACCGACAACGGCATCGGCTACGACGCCTCCAGCCGCCTCTACACCGCCGACGTCGAGGTCGCCCCCTTGGGCGCGCTTCGGCTCCGCGCGGCGTTCGCGCGCCTCCGCGCCGACAGCACCATCCTCTTCCGCCGCCCCGAGACCTTCGCCATCGACACCTCCCGCCACCGCGAGGACGGCGATTCCATCGAGGCCGGCTTCGGTCTCCTCTTCGACAAGTTCAACCTCGACGCCGGCGTCACCCGCTTCGAGAACGAGGGCAGCCTTCCCTTCGACTTCGACCGCTACCGTCTCCGCGTCGGCTACGACTTCTTCGCCCATGCCGGCGTGATCGCGGAGTGGGCGCGCGACGACTACGAAGAGACGCCCGCCTACGGCCGATACAACGCCAAGCGCCTCGGCGTGTTCATCCGCTATCGCATGTAACCTTGGGAGATAGAATCGGGTCGTGACGGCGGCCCGATTCTTCCTCCTCGTCGCGGGCCTCACCCTCCTCACCGTCATCCGCGTCGCCTCCACCCACCTCGTCTTCTCCCAGACCATCGACGAGCCCGATCACCTCGCCTCCGGCCACGAGTGGCTCACCCAGAAGCGGATGCACGTCAACGTCGAGCACCCGCCGCTGGCGCAGGCCCTGATCGCGCTCCCGTTCGTCCGCACCCCCACTACCCATCCGGACGATGCCTTCGAGCGCGGCAACGACCTCCTCGCCCGCGACGGCCGCTACATCCACAACCTCGCCGCCGCCCGCCGCCCGACCCTCCTCTTCCTCGTCATCGCCATGGTCGCGCTCGCGCTACTCGCCCGGCGGTATTTCGGCGAGACCGTCGCCGTCATCGCGCTCACTGCGTTCGCCCTCCTCCCGCCCGTCCTCGCCCACGCCGGCCTGGCCACCGCGGACCTGGCCGGCACGGCCGGCTTCGCCGTCGCGCTCTACGCGCTCGTCGCCTGGTGCGACGCGCCGACCTGGCGCCGCACCCTTCTCCTCGGCGTGGCCATCGGGTTCGGCACGGCCTGCAAGTACTCCTTCATCCCCTTCTTCGGCGCGGCGTTGGTCATCGTCCTGATCGTCCGCCGGCGCTTTGCGCCTCTGAAGCTCCTCGCCGCCTTCGCCATCGCTTTTCTCTTCGTCTGGGCCGTCTTCCTTTTTGACGTCGGCACCATGCGCGAGTCGAATCCCCGCGCCGCGGCCTACGCCGAGCGCGCCCTCGGCTCCGCGCGCATCGTCGACGTCCCCCTCCCCGCCCCGCTCTTCTTCCTCGGCGTCCTGCGCGTCAAAGCCCACAACGCCGACGGCCACCACGCCTACCTTTTCGGCAAAGTCAGCACCGACGGCTGGTGGTACTACTTTCCGGTCGCCTTCGCGGTGAAAACGCCCATCCCGTACCTGCTCCTCGTCGCCGCCGGAGCGTGGCTCCTCATCCGCCGCCGTCTCGCTCCCGAGCTCCTGCTCATCCCCCTGGCCATCCTCCTCATCTCCATGAGCTCGCGCATCAACATCGGCGTACGCCACCTCCTGCCGATGTACGTCCCGCTCTCGATCGTCGCCGGCTACGCACTCGTCGCCTTCTGGCGGCGCGTGCGGATCGCCGCCGCGTTCTGCGCCGCCTGGCTCCTCATCGGCAGCGCCCTCGCCCATCCCGACTACCTCCCCTGGATGAACGCCTTCGCCGGCCGCCACCCCGAGCGCGTCCTCCTCGACAGCAACTTCGACTGGGGCCAGGACTTCTGGCGCTTCGCCCGCCTGGCCAGGAAACGCGGCATCGACAACATCGGCTACCGCGTCTGGACCAACGTCCGCGGCTCCAGCGTCGGCATCACCAGCGGCTCCATCCTCGACCCGCACCAGCCCAGCCGCGGCTGGATGGTCGTCAGCGAGCACTCCCTGCACTTCGACCGGGCCGCCGATCCCACCGCATACCGGTGGCTGACGGAGGGTCGCACGTTCGAGCGGGTGGGGAAGACCCTGCGGCTGTACCGCGTCGAGTAGGTCCGCGCTGCCGCCTGTAGAATTCCGAACGGTGGCTTCACCCAGGAATCGCATCCTGATCGTCGACGACGATCAGGACATCACCTTCGGCCTCTCGACCATCCTCAGCGACGACTGGGACGTGCGCGTCGCCGCGACCGGGCGGGAGGCCATCCCGGCGTTCACCGAGTTCTCGCCCGACGTCGTCCTCCTCGACGTGATGCTCCCGGACACCACCGGCATCGACCTCCTGCAGCAGTTCAAGATGCACTCGGAGACGACGGCGGTGATCATGATGTCGGGGGCGAGCACGCACGATCGCGTGATCGAGTCGATGAAGCTGGGCGCGGAGACGTTCCTGCAGAAGCCCTTCGACTTCGACACCCTCCTCGTGGCCCTGCAGCAGGTCGAGCGGATGATCGCCACACGCCGCGAGCTGATCGCGCTGCGCCGCGGCGAGTCGGCAGCGGAACGGATGCCGGGCGTGTCCCCGGCCATCGCCCGCCTCAACGAGGTCCTCGGCACGGTCGCCGGCGCGCCGTCGCCGGTGCTGATCGAGGGGGAGTCGGGCACCGGCAAAGGAGTCCTGGCCCGGCTGCTCCACAACCGCTCACCGCGGTCGGCAGCGCCGTTCGTCGACCTCAACTGCGCCGGGCTGTCCACGGAGCTGCTCGAGTCGGAGCTCTTCGGTCACGAGCGCGGCGCCTTCACCATGGCCACGAGCGCCAAGCCCGGGCTGCTCGAGATCGCCAGCGAGGGAACGCTGTTTCTCGATGAGATCGGCGAAATGGAGCCGACCGTGCAGGCCCGCATGCTGAAGGCCCTCGGAGAGAAACGGTTCCGGCGCGTAGGCGGCATCCGCGATCTGCGCGCCGACTTTCGTCTCATCGCCGCCACGAACCGCGACCTGGCCGCGGAGGTCGCCGCCGGGCGATTTCGCTCCGAGCTTTACTACATTCTCGCGGTCGTCCGCCTCCGCGTACCGCCCCTGCGCGAGCGCCTCGAAGACGTCCCCGTGCTCGTCGAGGAGCTCCTCCGCCCGCTGGCAAACGACCTCAAGCGAACGACGCCGACCGTCAGCGCGCGGGCCATGCAGAAGCTGCAGCGCTACCCCTGGCCGGGCAACGTCCGCGAGCTCCGCAACGTCCTCGAGCGGGCCCTGATCACTCTCACCGGCAACGAGATCCGCAGTGAAGACCTGATCCTCGAGGCGCCGGCCGTGCTCCCCGCCGCGGACGGACTGCCGAAGGAGGAATGGGAGATCCGTCCGCTCGAAGAGGTCGTCACCACCTACCTGGAGGCCGCGGTGAAAGCGGCCGGCGGCAACGCGCGCAAGGCCGCGCGGCACCTCGGGATCAGCCCGTCCACGCTCAACCGGCGGCTGAAACCGTGACGCCGGCGATCAGGGCTCGTGGTAGTCCTCCGGCTTCTTGCCGCGCTTGCGCAGCTCCTCGTCGAGGATCGCGCGCTGCTGGGCGTTGTTCAGGCGGTTCAGCAGGTCCCGCTCGGTCGTGAAGAGGTGAACCATCTGCTGGAAGTCCGCGCCGACCATCGACCGCGACAACCCGCGAACCGTATCGAGGATCTCCTCCAGCAGCTCGTGCGGGTCGCGCCGCACCTTGGACGACGTCGACAACCGCCGCGCCTCGGCGATGGTCTGCTCCAGCTCCGGCCAGAAGTTGTCGAACAGCTTGGCCAGGCGCTCGGCCGGCATCTTCAGCGCGGCGTCGTTCAGGTTCTGGATCAGCTTGAACGTGTCGGTGCGCGTCGCCGCCGTGCTCTGGAACATTCCCAGCGGCAGTCCCACGTCCGCGCTGTCCACGTCGATCAGGTACGTGCAGACCAGGGTCGTTCCAGTGACCGCCTTCGAGATCGCTCCGGCCTCGAACAGCAGCCAGGGCGCGGTGAGGTTCTCCCGGGTCAGGCAGAGGATGCCCGCCGCCGGATTCTGCAGCGCCTCGGTCATCTCCGGCTGCCAGCGCGCCCCCTTGCGGATATCGTCGGACGACAGCCAGGGATCCGATCCCTGCAGGACGAGCGGGAGCCACTCGCGCAGCTTGGAGGCCACGCGCCGGCTCTGCTCCCCGGACCAGCTGATGAAGATCTTCACGACCCAGCCTCCTCGTGCGCGCGCTGCCGCGCCGCCAGCCGCTGCAGGAAGTCGGCCGCGATCCCGCCGCTCGTGCGGCGCAGGGTCATGAGATACACGGCGATGGCGATCGCTCCGCCGAGCCAGGCCAGCGTCCCGTACTCCCGCTGCCCCGGAAAGAACGGCCAGAGCATGAACAGCACAGAGCCCACCACGCCCGCCAGGAGCAGGATCACCCGCTGCGCCTTCGGCGCGTCCACGTCCCGATCGCAGGTGAGCGTGACCGTCGCCTCCGTCTCGTCGTCCGGTGCCCAGGAAACGGTGCACTCCACATCCCCCGCCGTCCGGTTGCCGCGCCGCAGCGGCAGGGTGAACCGGCGCGACTGCTTCTGCTCGGCCTTCATCTTTCCGCCGTACATCTCCACGAGCTCGTCGATGGTCGTCTCGATCCCCGCGAAGGGGATCCGATCCTCGGTGAGCTCGACTGCCTTCTCCTCGCTCATTCCTCTCTCCTCAGCCACTGCCGCCGCAGCTCGCTCGGCTCGGCGATCCGCACCGTGATCTTCGGCCGCGGGTCGGGACGGGCCGTGAGCGACAGCCGCTTCACCACGCCGCCGCGGCTGATCAGCAGCTCCGCGCTCTCGCCGAGGGCGAGGCCTCGCAACGCGCCGGCCAGCGCGGTCTCATTCTGCGTCCGCGTGCCGTCCAGCGCGAGCAGCTCGTCGCCCGGCAGCAGGCCCGCGTCCATCCCCGCGCCGCCGCGGATCGCCGCGTCGATCACCAGCAGGCCGTCGTGGGTCTTCAGTTTCGCGCCGAGGGAGGCGTGCTCCGCGTCCTGCGATGTGGAGGCGAAGGCGATCCCGGCGGCCTCGAACACTTCCGTGTACGGCAGCGGCTCCGTGCCTTCGACGTACTGGGCGAAGAAGTCGCCGACGTCGGCGACCCGCGCCACCGCCCGCTCCACGCCGTCCTCCTCCAGACCGCGGCCGGTCTTCCCGTACTCCTCCCACAGCAGCCGCACGACGTCGTCGAGCGACTTCGCCCCATCCGTCGCGCGGCGGATGGTGAGATCGAGCAGCAGGGCGACGATCTCGCCCTTCGTGTAGAAGGAGAACCAGGCATTGGCGTAGTCGTGCATGTGCGCGGGACTGGCCAGCCAGCCGTCGAAGCTCGCCTGGGCCAGCGAGAGATGCAGCCGCGCCGGGAGCGACTCCAGGGTCTCGATGGTCTTCCGGAGATGACCCAGGTACTGATCGACGCTCCAGACGCCGCTGCGCACGAGGGTGAGATCGCCGTAATACGACGTCAGTCCCTCCATCGCCCACAGCAGCCGCGTCGGCGTCTCCGTCCAGTAGTCGTACGGCGCGAAGCGGGCCGGCACGATCCGCTTCACGTTCCAGGCGTGAAAGAGCTCGTGCGAGATGATCGAGAGGAAGTGGTCGTAGCCCTCGTCCCCGGGACCGGCGCCGAGGAGGGACAGGCGGCGGGCGATCATCGAGCAGGAATCCTCGTGCTCCACGCCGTGCCACTTGTCGCCCATATGGGTCAGGAAGCGGTACTCGGTGAACGGCAGCCCGCCGAACAGCTCCCCCTGCGAGCGGGCGATCGCGCGGACGGGATCGATGTACTGCCCGGTGTCGATCCCCTCGTCGCCGCGGAAGACCAGGTGAAACGACGCCCCGCTCTCGCTGAACGTGTGCCGGGTCATCCGCTCCGCGGCGATCACGGGTGAGTCGATGAGGTGGTCGTAGTCGCGGGCAAGGAATGTCTGTTCATCTTCACGCGGCAACTGCGTCTCGATCCGCCACTCCGCCGGCGCGGCGACCGTCAGCCGGTGCTCCTCGCCGCGCATCCCCTCCACCAGCATGAACAGATTCGAGCCGTTGAAGTAGGCCTCGTCCGCATCGAGAAAGCTCGACCCCGCGTCCAGCACTCCCGCGTAATAGCGGTAGCGGACCGTCACGTCGTCCCCTGCCCGCGCCCCCACCCGCCACGCGCTCTTCCCGTCCTTGACCATTCGGTGCTCGCCCGCGCTCCACTCCCGGACATTCGCGGCGTAGTCCTGGAGCAGATAACGCCCGGGCCGCCAGGCCGGCAGAAGCAGTCGCGGCTCGTCGGCGGGAGCGGTGAAGCGGAGGGTGACGTCGTACAGCCGACTCGCGGGATCGGACCACGACACGAGGTAATGGAGCATGCGCCGCGGATGATACCGGCGGCACGGGTCGTGATTCCCGACTCCGGGTATGGAAACACTGCTGCAGCAGTTCGAACAGCCGGTCGGCGATTACCTCGCCTACCTCCACGGCCGGGAGCGCGCCGACGGCACGTGGGAGGCCTGGATCGTCTTCGAGCACGCCCGCGATCACCAGCGCGTAGTCACGCCGGTCGAGACCACCCAGCCGAACGCCCAGGCCGTCCTCTACTGGGCCACCGGCCTCGGCCAGGCCTACTTCGAAGGCGCGCTGCGCCGCGCCCTCGCGCCGACGGCCACGCAACGCCCGCTCGTGGCCCACGTCAGCGACGCCGAGACCCGCGAGGAGCTGATCGCGGAGATCGAGCGCGAGATCCTCGAGCTCTTCCGCCTCCGCCGCACCCCTCGCCTCCTCGGCGCCCAGGTCTTCGACGCCGTTCCGCACGAGCGCGGCAACGTCGTCCGCGCCTTCGAGCATCTCGAGAAACAGCTGCGCCTCATCGTCCGGCGGACCGAAGACGGCAACGACTGGATCTTCCTGACGGAGGAAGGCCTGCGCGCCGCGGGCCTCGAGAGCGTGCCCCACACGCACGCCGTCGACCTCATCGATCCGCGGTAGGGCGGGCGTCCCACCCCTACTCCCGAACCGCAATGTTGTACTTCTGGATTTTCGACTTCAGCGTGTTCCTGGCCAGCCCCAGCCGCCGGGCAGCTTCGCGAATCCTCCCGCCGGACGTCTCCAGCGCGCGAAGGATGAGGTGCTTGTCCACGGAAGACATCACTTCGTCGTAGATGTCGCTGGTGACCTCGATCTTGCCGACCAGCGGGTTGAGGATGGAGCTCGGCATCTCCGCGGCGGGGCCCGCCGCGGGCACGAGCGCGGGCGTGCTGCTCGGGTAGAGGGCGTAGAACTCGCTGCGGGTCATCGTGTCGCCGTTGGACATCACGATCGCCCGGTGCAGGGTGGCCTCGAGCTCGCGCACGTTGCCCGGCCAGTCGTAGCGCATGAACAGATCCAAGACGCCCGGCTCGAGGCGCTTGTTGTCGAGGCCGTGCTCCTTGCAGATCTTGCGGATGAAATGCTCGGTCAGATACGGGATGTCGTCCTTGCGCTCGCGCAGCGGCGGCAGGACGATGGGGATGATGTTCAGCCGGTAGAACAGGTCCTCGCGGAAGGTCCCCTGCTCGATGGCCCTCTCCAGCTCCAGGTTCGTAGCGGCGATGATCTTGACGTCGCTCTTGATCGTCTGCGTGCCGCCGACGCGCTCGAACTCCTTGTCCTCGACCACGCGCAGGAGCTTGGCCTGCATGGCCAGGGACATCTTCCCGACCTCGTCGAGGAAGATCGTCCCGCGATTGGCCAGCTCGAAGCGCCCGAGCTTGCGCCGGTCCGCGCCGGTGAACGCGCCCTTCTCGTGCCCGAACAGCTCCGACTCCGCCAGCGTCTCCGGCAGGGCCGCGCAGTTGAACATGATGAACGGTCCGTTCCGGCGCGGGCCGGTGTTGTGGATGATCCGCGCCACCAGGCCCTTGCCCGTCCCCGACTCGCCGCGCAGCAGCACCGTCGAGTGTCCGGACGAGGCCTTGCGGATGGCGAATTGGATCCTCGCCACCGGCTCGGACTGGCCGACGATCGAGTCGAGGTGCTTCTCCACCAGCACTTCGCGGCGCAGGGTCTCGTTCTCCAGAGAAAGCGCCGTGCGCGCCTCCTCCAGCTCCTCGTACAGCCGCGCGTTCTCGATGGCGATCGCGGCCTGGTCGGCGAAGGCCTCCAGGAAGCTGAGGTCCTTCTGCGAGAACATCTGCCGGGCCTGGCGGTGGTCGACGTAGATCGCCCCGGCGATGCGCTCCTTGATGATCAGCGGCACGCAGAGGATGGAGAGGATGTTCTCGGCGATGACCGACTCCGACTCCACGAAGCGCTGGTCGGCACGCGCGTCGGCGGACATCACCGACTGCCCGGTCTGGATCACTTCCTTCACCACCGACTGCGGCGAGCGCCGGGAATCCCCTTCCGCCCCGTCCCGGATGTTCCGGGCCACGCGCGTGCGCAGCGCGCCGGTGATCGGGTCGAGCAGGTTGAGCATCCCACGCTCCGCGCGCAGGCGGCGGATGCAGACGTCGAGCACCCGGTTGAGCACTTCCTGCAGGTCGAGCGTGGAGTTGATGATCTTGACGATCTCGTACAGACCGACCACGCCCTGATCGGGAGCCTTCCCCGCCGGACGGATGCGGAACAGCGCGCCGCGCGCGCGTTCGAGATCGTGGGAAGCGTCGAGCCGCTCGAACATGCGGATCGCGCTGCGGATGGTCTGGATGGCCTCTTCCGGCTCGTCCTTGAGCACGCCGATGTCGAAGAGCAGTCGGGCCAGCTCGTATGGCGTGCCCAGCTCCTCGAACGTGTCCTTCACCGACTCGAACTTCGCTGCCGCGGCCTCGCGGTCGCCCTGGGAGCCGTGGATCTTCGCCCAGGCCCAGTCGTTCTTCGCCAGGGCGAAGCGGTCGCCGAGCTGCCGCGCGTACTGCTCGCCGAGCTGCGCGTGGCGCACCGCGCCGTCGATGTCGCCCTTCTGCAGGACGATGCACGCCGCGGCCGTGTGCGCGCGGCCGATGCCGTGCAGGGTCGAGTTGGCCTCGAAGATCTGCATGGCCCGGTTGAGGTACTTCTCCGACTCCTCCAGGTTCCCGCGCTCGTCCTCGATCGACGCCAAGACGTACGCCGCCTCGGCGATGAGGTCCTCGTCCCGCGCTCGCTCACCCGCGGCCATCGCCTTCTGCGCGTACTCCATGGCCTTGGCGATGTCGCCGCGCTTCTTCGTCAGCCGCGCCAGCGGCACATACACCGACAGCCGCAGCGCCCGCGTCTCGTCGAAGCCCTCGAGACTGATGCACTTCTGGTACTGCTCCAGGGCCTCGTTCCAGCGCCCGAGCATCTCCAGTGTGTCGGCCAGGTTCTCCCGCGCCAGGGCCTCGTGCTCGACGGCGCCGATCTTCTCGTCGATGCGCACGCTCTTCTCGAAGTACTCCGCGGCCAGCTGGAAGTTGCCGCGCCCGTACTCGACCACGCCGACGTTGCTGTACGAGGTCACCAGGTCCCACAGATCGCCCTCGGACTCCGAGAGCTCGAGGTTCTTGCGGAAGTACTGGAGGGCCGTGTCCCACTCGCCGAGCTTCCAGAGCGTGTTGCCGAGGTTCATGGAGGCCGTCTTGCAGAGCCGCTCGGACTGCAGCGACTCGCCGATGGCCACGGCCTCCTCCAGGATCTCCCGCGAGCGCTGCCAGTTCCCGCCGGCAAACTCGATCAGGCCGAGGATGTTCTTCACGTAGCCGTAGACCACGGTGGAGGTGCTGTTCTCCTCCTCCAGCATCTTCCGGGCGCGCTCGGCGGTCTCCCGGGCCATATCCAGGTCGTCGCGGACGCGATACATCCAGGCCAGGCGGTTGAGCATCTCCGCGACGTCCACGGTCTTGTTCAGGCGCTCGTAGACCGCCAGCGCGCCGTGGCAATACGTCATCGCCGCGTCCTGGTCGCCGCGGCGGGTGAGCACCTTGCCGATCTTCTTCATCACCCGGGCCACGTCGACGTTGGCCTCGTCGTCGGGATGCCGGCTCTGGATGCTCTTGAGGAGGAACTGGTAGGCGTGGATCGCGCTGCGGTAGTCGTCGCGGCGGTAGTAGGCGTCGGCGAGCTTCTCACGCACCTCGGCCTTGCGGGCCTCCTCCATGCCGCCGAGGTCCATCAGCTCCAGGGCCACGCGATAGAACTCCGTGGCCTCCTCGTGCGCGACCGTGCGCGTGGCCAGGTCGCCGGCCTCGATCGAGTAGCGCGTGCCGCGCTCGATGTCGTTGGCCCGCGAGAAGTGATAGGCCACCTGGCCGATGAGCTGATTCGATCCGTGCCGCAGCGCCGGCTCGAGCGCCTCGGCCACGCGCAGATGCAGCTCCGTGCGCCGCCGCTCCGGCATGGCGTTGTAGATCGCGTCGCGCAGATGGATCTGCGGGAAGGTGATGATCCTGCCGTCGCTGGATTCGTCGACGAGGCCGAGACGAATCAGCTCGCGCACGTCGGCGAACACCTGTTCGGCGTTGCCTCCGGCAATCGCCGTCAGCATCTCGACTTCCGCCGTCTCCCCCATCACCGCCGCGATTTCCAGCAGCGCGCGCTGCTCCGGCGTCAGGGTCTCCACCTTCTCCATGAGGATCGACGACGGCCCGCCCGGGATGCGCAGCGAGCGGATGCGCTCCATGTCCATCGCCCACCCGCTCGGCTGCCACTGCAGGTAGTCGTGGGCGATGAGATAGTCGATGATGCGGCGGATGTTCAGCGGCGAGCCGGCCGACTCCCAGAGCATCCACTGCACGAATTCATTCGGAACATCGCGGTCGCCGAGGAGCGACTGCACGTGCTCGCGCACCAGCGGCTCGGACAGCGTCTCCACGCGGATGAGCGGAAAGTTCCCCTCCCGCGCGCGCTGCTCCCAGAAGGCCAGGTTCGGCGCCGGCGACTCGATGGCCGCCTCGCCTCCCGTCTCCAGGGTGAGCGAGCCGATGACCAGGAGGCGGTTCTGCGCGGCCTCGCCGACGAGGAACGAGAACAGCTCCGCCGTGGAGGGGTCGGCCCACTGCAGGTCCTCGATCACCAGGATCAGCGGCGACCCTCCGGCCTCGCTGCCGACCGAGAGGAAGCCGTACATGTCCTGCATCGACTGCACGATGCGGTTGAAGAGGCGGAACTTCTGGCCGTGCGGGGGATTGGCCTCCGGCCCCGCGGACGCGGACACCGGCTTGAGCAGGCGCTTGATCTCCTCGGCGACGTCGGCCTCGGGATTGAGCGCCAGCACCATCTGCTGGAAGATCTCGAAGAACGGCGCGTAGACCGTCTTGCGGTTCACCGGACAGCGGCCGCAGAAGACCCGCGCACCGTCGAGCTGCGCGCGCAGGGTGACGTCGCGGATGATGCGGCTCTTGCCCATCCCCTCCCCGCCCGCGAGGATCACGCCGTTGCCGCGCCCTTCGCGGGCCTCGGCGATGAGCGTCATCAATTGATGCACTTCGTTCTTGCGACCGATCAGCGGCGCGGCGAACAGCTCGCCGCGGCCGACCAGGAGCTCCGCCGGCGGCACCTTCTTCCCCGCCGCCTCGGCGATGGCCTGCAGCAGCGCGCCCGCCGTGGGGAAGCGGTCGCGCGGGTCCTTCTCCAGCAGCTTCATGATGATCTGCTCGAGGGCCTCGGGGACGCGCGGGTTGATCGAGGACGGCCGGCGCACGCCGTCGTCGAGACGCATGCGGATCACTTCGATGGTCGGCTTGCCGTAGCCCGGCAGCGCGCCGGTGACGGTCTCGTAGAGGGTCATGCCCAGCGCATACAGATCAGCGCGCGAGTCGACGCGGTCCTGCTTGAGCACCTCGGGGGCCATGTACTGCAGCGTCCCGCGGATCTGGCGGTCGAACACCTGCCGGGTCTCGATGGCCAGGCCGAAGTCCATGATCTTGGCCTTGCCGTCGTCGCTGACCAGGATGTTCGTCGGCTTGAGGTCGAGATGGATGATGCCCAGGTGGTGGATGTGATGCAGACCGGAGGCGATCTGCAGGATCACGTCGTACAGCGCATCCCAGTTCTGGCCGTCGAAGTAGTCCGTGATCCGCTTGCCCGGGAAGTACTCCATGGTGAAGAACGGGTAGCGGTCCTGGAGCACGCCGAAGTCGTAGACCTTGATCACGCTCGCGTGCTCCAGCGAGGCCAGGGTGGTGAACTCGGTCTTGAAGCGCAGGAGCTTTTGCGGGTCGGAAACCTCGTGACGGAGGATCTTGATGGCTTCGTCGCGGCGGTCGGAGACGTCGAAGACGCGGTAGACGCACGTGTCCGGAGTCTCTTTCAGCGTCGCCCGATGCTGATAGCGGGGCGGAAGCTGAAGCTCCGGCACGAGCGACTCGGAGGTGGATGCGCTCATGGTGAGGGTGAGAATATAACCCACTTAGTTAAGTCCGGGGTCAGAATTTTATCCATCACTCTTGCGTGTAGAATGCGCCGCAGTCCGAAATGTCCGAACCACAGGCATTTGACGGCTTCGAGATCGTCCGCGTCCTCGGCAAGGGCGGGATGGGCACCGTCTATCTGGCCCGCGATCAACGGCTTAACCGCTACGTTGCGCTGAAGGTGCTCAACGCGCACGGGTTGGGGCAGGAGGATCGGCGGGCGCGCTTTTTCCGCGAGGCGAAGTCAGCCGCAGCGGTGCGCCATCAGAACGTCGCCACCATCTATGACGTCGACGAGACCGACGAGGGGCAGCCGTTCATCGTCATGGAGTACTGCGAGGGGGAGACCCTCTCCCAGCGCATCCGCCGGCGGCCCTTGGACGCGGGAGAGTTCCTGTCCATCGCCCGCCAGCTCGCGGCCGGCGTCGCCGCGGCGCACGAGCGCGACATCATCCACCGCGACATCAAGAGCGCGAACATCATGGTCGAGCCGACGGGTCTGGTGAAGATCCTCGACTTCGGCCTGGCCAAGTCGCTGCCGCGCAACATCACCGAGCCGGGCCTCGACCACACCTTCGAGACCTCCACCGGCCACTTCTTCGGCACCCTGCACTTCATCTCCCCGGAGCAGGCCCGCGGCGGCAACGCCGACGCGCGCAGCGATCTCTTCTCCATCGGCGTGGTCCTCTATCACATGGCCTCGGGACACCTGCCGTTCAACGCCGAGGCGCCGCTGATCGTGCTCGACAAGATCCGCGACGCCGAGCCCGAGCCGTTCGTGGCGCTCGATCCGGCGTTCCCGCCGGCGGCGTCGAAGATCATCTCCAGGCTCCTGCAGAAGAATCCCGACGACCGCTACCAGACCGCGGCGGAGCTGCTGTCCGACCTCGAGCAGATCGACACGCCGACGGTGAGGATGACCGTCACCACCAGCTCGCGCCCGACGCCCCTCGGCCGGACCATTCCCCGCCCGCGCTGGATCCGCGGCGTGATCACCGCCGCTGCGGCGCTCCTGGTCATCGCCGCGATCTGGCTCGTGCGCAACAGCGAAGGCGTCATGCCCGGTGCCCAGAACACCACCGCCTCTCCCCCGCCCATCCGCTCCATGGCCGTCCTCCCCTTGCGCAACCTCGCCAACAACTCCCGCGACGAATTCCTCGGCGTCGGTCTCGCGGATGCGCTGGTGACCAAGCTCCAGCAGATCCCGTCCCTGCAGGTGCGGCCGACGTCGGCCGTGCTGGAGTTCCAGGGCGGGAAGACCGACACCCAGGATGCCAGCAAGAAGCTGCAGGTCGACGGCATCCTGGAGGGGAACTTCCTCGCCGCCGGCGATCTCGTGCGCGTCACCCTCCAGCTCACCGACTCGCGCACCGGCTTCTCCGTCTGGTCCGACACCATCGACGGCCGCCGCGACAACCTCCTCAAGCTGATCGACGACGTCTCCTCGCGCACGGTCAACGGTCTCAATCAGAAGATCGGCGTACAGCAGCCATCGATCGCCCGTTCGCAGCCACGCTCGACCAACCCGCGCGCGTTCGAGGAGTACATCAAGGCGCGATCCCTCAATGGCAGCTTCGTGCCCGCGCACTACGCCGCGCAGATCGCCGCGCTCAAGCGCGCCATCCAGCTCGACCCGTCCTTCGCCGCCGCCTACGCCGATCTCGCGGCGACCCTCTCCCTCGGCCAGGCCCGCAGCCTCGCCAGCGCCGAGGACATCGCCAAGGCCGAGTGGTACGCGCGGCAGGCCGTGCGCCTCGATCCCAACCTCCCCGAGGCTCATCTCGCGCTCGGACGCGTCTTCGTGCGCGACCCCGAGCGCTTCCGCGAGTCCGTGCGCGAGATCCTCGCCGCGCTGCGCCTCGAGGCCACGGACACCACGGCCCTGCACTCCGTCACGACGTACTTTGTGTCCACCGGCGACATGCAGAAAGCCCAATGCGTCGGCGACCGCCTCGTGCGCATCGACCCCATGTCCAACGAGGCCCTCACCCGCGGCTACTGGTACATCAACGCCGTGGATCCCGAGGGCGCGATCCAGAACGCGCAGTACGCGCTCCAGCGCAAAGACACCGCCCTCGCCGGCCGCGACATCCGCGGCATGGCCTTCCTCCTGCGCGGCAATCTCGCGGAAGCCGACCGCGAAGCCGACCAGGCCCTCGAGCTCGCCCCCCGCCACTACCTCGGCAAAAGCCTCAAGGCCCTAGTCGCCGCCGCCCGCGGCGACCGGGCCCGCGCCGAAGCCCTGATCCCCACCTTCACCACCGACGCCTCGCGCAACCACTGGGCCGCCTTCCGCGTCGGCCTCTGCTACGCCAAGCTCGGCGACCGCGATAAGGCGATCGAGTGGCTCCGCCGCTCCGCCCAACTCGGCCACCACAGCTGGTACGCCCTCGTCAAACACCCCTGGCTCCAGGACCTGCAGGCCGACCCGGAGTTCCAGGAGATCCTCGCGAAGATCAAGGCGGATCTGGATGATGTGGGGGACGATGTGGTGGGGGTGTATCAGTTGATGTGCAAGTGAGCCCCTCACCCCTCGACGATCTCCTGGCCATCACCAGAAGCTCCCCTTCGAGGAGAACGGCAGGATGCGGCTCATGGCCGCCTTCTGGGAGGGTGCACAGCTCCGGCTGCAGTTCGAAGTCGACGACGGATCCGAGCAGCTCAGCAGATGGGATGACGTTCGAAGACGTACTCAACAGTACCTGGGCCAATGCGGACTGAATGTCTGGTACGACCAGCATCCGGCGGTCGATCAGTACACGGCCACTCGGGAGACGATCGCCTTCTCGCGCCGGCCGCGTCGATCGGGCGTGCCTGGTGCACTTCGACGAGTCGTACGTCGTCGCCCAATCGATGATGGTGAGACGACTCGACTGATCGACATGCCAACTGTCTACTTCTAGTGAGCGGCGCGGGGACGCTCTCCCGCGCCGCTCCACCGGACGCTCACGCCGCCTGCGTGACCACGCCCTCGGCGAACGCGTCGGACCCGCCGAAGATCAGCAGGCCCTTCATCACCGCGTAGGCGATCGCCAGGACCACCGAGATCGCCCATCCGAGGATTGCCAGGTGAACGATGACGGTCAGGGCGACCAGGACCGGTGCCGCCAGCGTGCCCATGCTCGACGCCGCGATCGTGGCCGCGGTGGTCACCAGGCCGACGACGAATCCGACGATGCCGATCGTCGCGCCGATGATGATCCCCAGGGCGCTGGCGATCTCGCCCACCAGCTTGAGGATCCTGGGGTCGTCGGCCGGGCCTTCCTTCGCGAGCGCTTCCGCACTCACGGGCGACTCCTCCAGTCCTCCCAGGAAACGGCAGGCCTTCGCCAGCTCCGGACGGAGCTCGATCATCGTCGGATGGGTGCCGATCTGACGGAAGAATTCCTTCCACACCCCGAAGTCGAGACGCGCGATCTGCCGCGCGAGCTCCTGGGTAATCCCGCGCTTCTCGACCTCGGTCCACAAGTCGTACACCATCTTCGGGGCGTTGAGGATCACCTGCAGATTGCTGCCCACGTCGCGGACGAAGTTGGGAATGTCCCACGGCCAGATCCACGCCAGCTGCTCGTCGTCGGCCGTCTTCAGCTCCACCGGACGCCCGCGGCGCAACAGGTTGAAGGACTGGTCCTTCGTTCCGAACATCGTCCACGAGTCCTTGCAGGCGAAGTGGTTGTACCGCTCGCCGCTGGCCAGTACGACCGTCCTGAGAAACGTGATGTCCGGGTGAATGAGCAGTTGATCCTCGAAATCGTTGAATTGCTGCATTGTGCTTTCTCCTTTCCCTTTCGGAATGAGCCCAAGGTGCGGCCGGAGCCCGGCCGCACACATCACCCGATCGGGGTAGTCAGCACACCGGGCAGCCGTCCTCCACTTCCTCCGGTTTCAAGGCTTCGAGCGCTTCGATGTTCTCCCGCGGCAGGGCCTCGATGAACGCGGTGATCACCGCATCCGGCTGCTTGCACGGTCGCGGAAAGTGGAGGTAGTACGGAAGCCGGGCGACGTTGGCGCGCCACCATCCGAAGGCCTCGCGGGCCCACTGCACGTGATAGACAGATAGGACCCGGTTCGGCTTCGGGTAGATCCGGTCCGACGGAATTTCGCCGGTATCGAGACGCCAGACGTTGTACGTCAGCGTGGCCAGACAAAGCCCCACCACCTTGGTGTCGCGGAAGAGCTCCGGATCGGTGGGACGTAGCTCGATGTAGCGGTCGTGATAGACGTCCCAGAGGTGCTCCGCAATCGCCTCTTCGTCCAAAAAGCCCAGGTACAGGTTCTTCAGTTGGAGGATGAAGTCGTCCCTCAGAATCCTGAACTCCTCTTCCGGATCGAGACCGGCCGGCACCTCCTCCGGCCGGGCCCGCAGTAGGTCGGCGACCATGTCGTGGGCGAAGATGTTTCCCGCTTTCGTCCGCAGAAATTCGACGCTGGTGATGTTCGGTCGTGGCATGAGACCTCTCCTTTCCTGCTGAGAAGTGTCCGCCGCCCCGCCTCCCGCCGCATCCCCCGGACGGGTTACATCGCACCGTGCGTGGGCCGGGCACCGAAGCGCGCGCCGTAGGCCAGGGCCACCACGCCGGCGCGGTTGGGAACGCCGGTCTTCTGATAGGCGGCGGCGAGATGTTTGCGCACCGTCTCGATGGACAGGCCCAGGCGCTCGCCGATCTCACGGTTGGAGAGCCCGCGGGCCACGAGCGACACCACGCGCGCCTGCATCGGCGTGAGCCGCAGCCGCTGGGCGACATCCTCGACGTCCACGCCGGTGTCGCTCTCCGGCAGGACCAGAAACACCACCCCCGGACCGGCTTCGCGCCGCTCCCCGACCTCCGCCGGCACGATGCGCAGCGTCGCGCCCGCACGGCCGGGATGGGCAAACGCCGCGCAGTCGCGCTCCTCGCCGGCCTCGATCGCCTTCACCGCCAGCTCGACGACGTGCAGCGGAATGGCCGGCCCGCCGAAGAGCGCACGGGCGGCCTCGTTCGATGAGAGCAGCCGTCCTTTCCGGTCGATGACCAGCGCCGCCGTTGGCAGCACGCGCAGCAGCGCGTCCATGGCCAGCACCTGCTCCGTCAGCTCGCCGATCGTGCGCCGCGCGTTTTCGAGATCGGCGATGAGCGGCAGCACGAGCCGCCCGACGGCGCGCTCGCTTTCCGTGAACGAGTCGGTGTCGAGCACGTGCGCACTGCCGCCGCTGGCGCGCAGCCGCTCCCACAGCCGGCGGATGGCCTCCAGTCGCATGGGATTGCCGTTAGTATAGAAGGCGGGTTTCACCGCGAAAATCCATGGCCTCTCCGCGGACTCCGCTCGTCCGGCTGTTCTGCATTGCCTGCGCGCTCGTCGTCCTCCCGCTCGTGCCGGTCGCGATGGCCACGGTGGGCACGATGCGCCGTCCTCCCCTTCCTCTCGAAGGATCGCGGATCCTGACAGGAGGCGCGATCGTCGCCCGCGACGGCACCGTCATCGAAGAAATCCGCTTCGGCAATGCGCCGCCGGTGGCCGCGGGCTCGCCCGAGGCGCGCAGGCGATTCCGCAATGTCCCGCCCGGGACCGCGATCGCCTACGAACTGCGCGGCGGACGAGTCGTGAGCGGCCAGGTGGAGAACGTTCCCGCCGACACGGCGACGCTGATCCGCCGACTGGTCCTCACGCTCCTCACGGTGGTGATGGCGCTGGGCGGTCTGGCCCTCGGCCTTGCAGGGCGCAATGCCGCCGCGCTGTACGCCGGCGGCTTTCTCTCCGGAGCCGGCACCACCCTGGGCTTCGTCCTCCTCGAGCCGACGCTCGTGACCATCGCCTCGACGGCCTGGCGGGATGCCATCATCGTCGCCTACTCGATCGTTCCCGCTGCTCTGTGGTGCCGCTACCTGCTGCTGCTCGCCGCGGAGCTTCCGACGGCGCTGCCGATCGGCCGCGGGGCGCGTATCGTCATCGGCGGTGTGACGCTGGCTGCAGTCGTCCGCGCTGCGCTGTCCTCGCTCGCGCAGATCGCTCCGCTGCTCGATCGCCTGCCCGCCGCGATCACAACACCGCTCCTGCGACTGCTCGAAAGCGCGATCCTGCAAATCGTGCCGTACCTGCTCGCCGCCGTGCTGGCAGCGGTCTTTCTCGTCCGGCAGTTGCGGGCCGTGCGGCGACGGCAGGCCGGCTCCGACTCGTTGCGGCGCGCCCGTCTCGTCGCCTGGGGCTTCGCCGCCGGTCTGGGCGTTCCGCTGATCGGCATCAGCGTGCAGTTCGTCTCGCTGCTCAGCGTCCGGAGGCTGGCCCTGCCGCGGGAGGCCATGGCCTTGCTGCTCCTGCCGCTGATCCTGGTCCCGCTGTCGCTGACCGTGGGTCTGCTGTCGCGCCGCATCGACCGCGTCGGCGTGGTCGTGCAGCGCGCGCTCGTCTTCGCCATCGCCGACCGCACGCTGGCCGTGTTCGCATTCCTGCCGCTGGCGGTATTGGTTCTGGTGCTCTACCGGAATCGGCACCAGACGATCGGCGCGCTGGTCGCGGCGCGGCTGCCGCTCCTGACCGTGCTGGCCATCGTTGCCGTGGCGGGATTGTTCTACGCATCGGCCATCCGTCGGGCGCTCGAGCGTCTCTTCTTCCGCGGCCGCGCGGACTCGCGCCGCATCCTCCGAGATCTCGTCGCGCACGTGCGCGAGGCGACGGATGTGGCGTCGCTGGAACGGCGGCTGGCGGAGGAAATCGACCGCGCTCTGCACGTGGAGGCAGTGGCGCTCTTCTCCCATGATCGCGCGAGGGGGCTGCTCCAGGAATCAAGCAATGCACTGACTCCGCTCGATGCGGATTCGACCATTGCCCGGCTGGCCGCCCAGCGCGAGGCGCTCGATCTCGACTCCACTCTTCTGGCCACTCTCACGGTCGTCGAACGGCAGTGGGCCGAGCAGCGGCGATTTCACCTCATCGTTCCGTTGCACGGCCCCGGCGCGGAGCTTCTCGGCCTGATCGCGCTCGGAGAAAAGATGAGCGGTCTGCCCTACGATGCCGAGGACCGGCTCCTGCTGGGAGCGGTCGGCACCGCGGCCGCGCTCGCGCTCGACAACCTGCGGCTTCGCGCCGTCCCCTCTCTGCCCGCAGCGGACACCGGAGCCAGCGATGCCGCACGCCTTTGTCCGGCCTGCGACGCGATCTTCGAGCCGCTCGCCGCGCGCTGCGACCGCGACGCGGTGCCGCTCGTCCCGGCCGACGTGCCGCACATTCTGCACGGCAAGTTCCGTTTCGAGCGCCGCGTTGGCGCGGGCGCCATGGGCCTCGTCTATCGCGCTTCCGATCTCGTCCTCCAGCGCGGCGTGGCCATCAAGACTCTTCCCGAGCTCGCGCCGGACGCGGTGGTGCGCTTCGAGCGCGAGGCCCGCGCGGTGGCGGCGCTGTCGCATCCCGCCATCGCCACGATCCATGCTGCCGAGGTCTGGCGAGGTCGGCCGATGCTCGTGTTCGAGCTGCTCGAGGGCGGCACCTTGCAGGAAAAGATCGCCCGCGGTCCGCTTCCGGCCGAGGAGGTCGTGAGCCTTGGGGTGGCGGTCGCCGACGCGCTCGTCCACGCGCATGCCGCCGGGATTCTGCATCGCGACATCAAGCCTGCAAACATCGGCTTCGGGCGGAACGGCGCCGTGAAGGTGCTGGACTTCGGACTGGCGCGCTTCATCGGCGACACCGCCTCCGCCGTGCGCGGGACGGCGGCGACGTCGCGTGCATCGAGCGGCATCGCCGGGACGCCGTGCTACCTCTCACCCGAGGCCGTCGTGGGAAAGGCATCGGCGCCGCTGGACGATCTGTGGAGTGTCGCCGTGACCCTGTACGAGGCACTCACGACCGTCAACCCGTTCGAGGCCTCCACCGTCTGGCTGACGATGAACCGCATCCTCTCGCTGGAAGTACCGGATCCACGTCTCTATCGCGCCGGCATCCCGCCTGCGCTCGCGGAGTTGCTGCTGCGCGCCCTTCACCGCCAACCGGCAGAGCGGATCGGCAGCGCCGCCGAACTGCGCGATGCGCTCCGAGGTACCGTTGCCGTGTCCTGAACGGTCGGCGTCGCACCGTATGCTTGCCCCTTCCTCGTGCGATTCTCGGTGCACTTCGACGAGTCGTACGTCGTTGCCAAGGCGGTGACGGTAAAACGGCTTCACTGACCGCAAAGCCACTTGACGATTACGCACTCCTTCACTATCTTTTTAGATGGAGGTATGCCAATGCGTAATTTGACTCTCATTGGAGGCATGCTTCTCATCGCGTCCGGCGCGTTGGCATCACCATCGGAACCGCATGCATGTCCGTCATGGATGACCGACGTACAATGCATACAGGTCCTCAGCGCCTATGAGTTCGCCATGCCGGTGCAGATCACGCCGCTGGCGGCAACGCCCCAACAATGCACGGGCGATCCGAAACTGAACATGTGCGCTCGCTCCATCAACCTGAGGTTGACGAACTATCATTCGTGCCCCGGCGTAGTTAAGCCCGTTCGCTGCGACATTCCTTACTGTGAGTACAACGAATGCTTCAACACGAGCTGCTCGCTGGTCGCCGAGGGCTATTGCTGCTCGAGCACTGAATACGATTGGACCAAGACGGAAGTGAAGAACTGCGTATGAAGCCGCTGAGGATTCTCCTTCCATTCGTTGTCGTTATCATGGGCTTCGACGCGGCGTCGGCTCCCAACCGTCTCATCGAGCGAGCGGCCACTGATCGCGATGTCCAAGTCCTCCTTCAGTCGCGATCCGTCAACTGTGATCCTCAGGGAACCTGCTGGGTTTATCACGGCATCACGGGCATCGAGCGTGAGCCGCAGGCTGCGGGAGTCACCGCCATTCGTCCCGACGGAACGACTCGTACGTACCTCGCTTCCGACCTTCTTCCGCGCGGATCGGTCATGCCTGGAATGGTCGGCCAGGTCTATGCCGTGGCCTCCTTGTCCTCGGCCGGTCGTTATGTGGCCACGGCAGGCTGGATCGCTCCCGACCACAGCACCCGCAGCGCGATCGTGTTTTTCACGGAGACCGATGGTCGAATCGAGCATTACAGCTCGATTCCGGCTCCTGGCGCGCGTGCGGTCGCAGCGGGACCTGCTAATACAGCCGTCGTCGCCGTGCCTGATCCTCTCAAGAACGGGGACTACGAGCTCGTTACCATTATCGATGCGGCTGGCAACGTTCTAGGAACCTATGGTTCGTTCGAGGCGAACGAGTTTTCCGACGGCCACGCTCGGATTGCCGGTGTGCGTCTGCAGCAGATGGGGCCCTCCACGGTCGCTGTCCTCGATCAAGCGACGAATCGCTTGCACGGGCTGCGCATCTACATGCCCGCGGATTGCGCAATTCCCGAGGTCTCTCGGGACGAGAAGCCCCGTCGCGTGGTCAAGGGCGAAGGCAGGAGCCGCGTCGCAATCGAGGAGCTTTGGACGCGCTCGATCGGAGACCCGGGAATCGGCGCGACCGAGCTTCACGACGTGCTCGGATTCCATGCCGCGGAGTCCGGCCGCGTCACGGTCGTGCGCCCGGCCGTCGTGGAGAACCAGCCGCGGACGATCATCACCCGTTACAGCGAAGACGGCCGCGCCGAGTCCGTGACGGCACAGTACTGGCGAGCGGCGCTGGTCGGCAAGGAGATCGTCGGCGTCATCCAAGCCGAGTCTGTCTGGGAAGAGCGCGTCGACTTCTAGGTTCGCCTGCGTTACTCCGGCGCCCGCACGAGCAGACTCGCCGGCACGGCCACAATCTGCAGCGGCGGCTGCATGTCCACCAGCTCCCCATCCACCGCGATGCGCAGCTTGTTGCGCGCAAAGTCCACGCGCAGCTTGGCCGTGCGGATGGTCCGGAAGCCGGGCATGTCGCGGATGCGGCCGCGGAGGTAGCGCGCGGCTGCGCGGATGAACTGGAAGCGGCTGAGGAACGAGAGCGAGTAGATGGTCACGCGGCCGTCGTTGAAGGTGGTCTTCGGGGAGACCAGGCCGACCTGACTGAGATCGTAGGAGTTGACGGCCACGACGAACATCTGGGTGCGGAAGGTCTCGACGCGGCCGTCGAGCTCCACGACGAGCGAGACATACGGAAAGTAATGCATGGCCAGGCGCGTGGCCTTGGCGTACGCGCGCCAGCGGCTGTGGGCGGAGCGGAAGCGCTCGCGGTAGTGGGCGATGGTCGGATAGAGGCCGAGCATGACGCTGTTGAGGAAGTAGTGACCGTTGACGCGGCCGACGTCGATCTGGCGCACGGCGCCGCGCAGGGCGATCTCGAGCGCGGCCTCCCACTCCAGTGGGATCTGGAGGTCGCGCGCGAGGTGGTTGACGCTGCCGACGGGAACGATGCCGAGGATCCCTTCGGTGTGCACGAGGGCCTGGGCGACGTGGTGGACGCTGCCGTCGCCGCCGGCGACGACGAACGCGCGCAGGCCGGCGTCGAGGGATTCGTGCACGATGCGGCGCACGTCCACGGACGGCTCGACGTCGATGACGCGCAGGCCGTTCTCCGCGGCCAGGGTCCGGAGCCGGGACTCGTCGGCGGCGCTGAAGGTTCCGGCGCGCGGGTTCAGAAAGAGGACGCCACGCTTCATTGCGTCGCGTCGAACATCCGCCGCAGTGCGCGCTCGGCGGGCACGCGGATCTCCTCCGGCACCTCCATCTCATAACGCATGTACTGCAGCGAGTCGCGGACGTCCTCGAGCGTGGTGACCTTCATGAACGCGCAGAGCTTGCAGCCCTTGAGGAACTTCTTGTCCGGCACTTCCATGGCCAGGCGGTCGGACAGGCCGCACTCGGTGACGACCAGGAAGCGCATGGCCGGACGCTCCTTGGCGTAGCGCACCATCCCCGAGGTGGAGAGGACGGCGTCGGCGAGGGCGGCGACGTCGGGACGGCACTCTGGGTGGACGAGGATCTCCAGCTCCGGGTCGGCCGCGCGGATGCGGCCGATCTCCTCGGGGGTGATCTGCTGGTGCACGTAGCAGAAGCCTTCCCAGGGGATGATGTTCTTCTCCGGCACCTGCTCGGCCACGTGGTGGGCGAGGTTGCGGTCCGGCACGAAGAGGATGTTCTTCGCCTCCAGCGTGCGCACGACCTTCGAGGCGTTCGCGGAGGTGACGATGATGTCGGAGAGGGCCTTCACCGCCGCGGTGGTGTTGACGTAGCTGACCACGGCGAGGTCGGGATAGCTCTTCTTCAGCTCGTCGATCTTGGCCGCGAGATCCTCGGCCGGCGCGGAGTCGGCGAGCTGGCAGCCGGCCATGAGGTTCGGCAGGAGGACGGTCTTCTGGGGGTTGACGATCTTGGCGGTCTCGGCCATGAAGTTCACGCCGCAGAACTCGATGACGTCGGCCTCCTTGACCTTCGAGGCCATCAGAGCGAGCTCGAGCGAGTCGCCGACGAAGTCCGCCACCTTCAGGATCTCCGGGCGGTAGTAGTTGTGGGCGACGATGACCGCGTTGCGCTGCTTCTTGAGGGCCCGGATCTCCTCGTGCAGCCGCTCGAACTCCCGGACTTCTTCCTCCGAGTACTCGTACGTCGTCACCCGGCTCAGTTCTTCGTAAAGTGTTGACATTTCACTGCTCTCCAAGCGAATTCGATGCCCTGCGGGCAGTAGCCAGTTGCCAGTAGCCAGGGGTGGGGACTGGCTACTGGCTACTGGCCACTGGCAACTGGCTACTCCTTCAACGCCACCACCGTCGATCCCCACCCCCCACCCGACCCGTCCGCATCGTGAAACGCCTCCACGATGTCCATCGACTCCAGAAGCGAGCGGATCCGTTCGCGCTGGACGCCGATGCCGCGGCCGTGGATCAGGCGGACTTGGCGGAAGCCGCGGGCGTGGGCCTCGATCAGGTACTCCCGGGCCACGTCCTTGATCTCCGCGGGGCGGAAGGGATGGAGGTCGAGCGTGTCCGTAATCGGGATCTCGACCGGGGTCTCGTCGTCGTCCATCGGCGCGGATTGTATGTGCGATACTTCCCGCTCTCATGGTCCTGTTCAACCATGCCACCCGCGAGATGACGGCCAAGATCGTGTACTACGGTCCCGGGCTCTGCGGGAAGACGACCAATCTGATGGTCATCTTCGACAAGCTCGACCCCAAGTCCAAGGGCAAGATGCTGTCGCTGGCGACCAAGACGGACCGGACGCTGTTCTTCGACCTCCTGCCCGTCGACATCGGCAAGGTCGGGCCGTTCAGCCTCAAGATCCAGCTCTACACCGTCCCCGGACAGGTCTTCTACAACGAGACCCGCAAGCTGGTGCTCAAGGGGGCCGATTCGGTGGTTTTCGTGGCCGACTCCCAGCCGGCCATGGTCGAGGCGAACCGGGAGAGCTTCGCCAACCTCATGGAGAACCTCCAGGAGAACCAGATCGACCCGAACGACACGCCGCTGGTGGTGCAGTTCAATAAGCGCGACCTGCCCGGCGTGCTCCCCGTCGACCAGCTCCAGGAGCAGCTCGGGCTGGAAGGCTACCCCTACACCGAGGCCTCGGCGCTCAAGGGCGAAGGGGTGATGGAGACGTTCCGCCTGGTCTCGAAGATCACCGCCAAGCATCTCTTCGCGCGGCTCAAGGGCTCGTCCGGAAAGTTCAAGGCCGAGTCGGGCAAGGTGGCGGTGAAGGCGGCCCCCACGCCGGAGCCGGAACCGGAGCCCGAGGTGGAGACGGTCGGCGAGGAGTCGCTGGCCGAGGCGCCGAACCCGTTCGCCGACTCCGTTCCCTTCCCCGAGGCCGTCGCGCCCGTGGAGGCGGACTACGACCGCGCCGAAGAGGTGTCGCTCGAACAGCTCCTGGCCGAGGGACGGACCCGGCCGGAGACGTTCTCCGGCAACGTCCCCGTGCCGCACATCGACGACATCGAAGAGTTGGGCACCGAGCACCTCGTCGAAGAGTCGCCCGTCGCCGTGGCGGTGATGGACGAGGAGCCAGAGGCCATCGCCGCACCGCTTCCGGAGCCGATTCCTGAGCCTCTCCCCGAGCCGGTGGTCTTCGCCGACCCGCGCGTGGCCGAGCTGGAGGCCCACGTGGAGTCGCTGCAGCAGAAATTGAGCATCAAACAGACCGCGTTGGAGTCCATCCTGCGCGAGCTCGACGAGCTGCGCGCCCGCGTCAGTGCCGAGCTGAACGGCTGACGGGCAACGTCGGTTACAATCTTATTTGTCAAATCAACTTCGGAGGATCCAACTCAACATGCGTCGCTCTCTCGCAGTCGCTCTCTGTCTCCTCTTCGCCTTGGCCGGCTGCAAGGCCAAGGAGCTCGCCGACAAGGCCGCCATCTCCAAGGACCTCCAGAAGCGCGGGACGATGGATCTCGCCGAGGAGATCTCCAAGGACCAGTACGAACCGCCCGCCGACGGCCGCCTCACCGAGAAGCAGATCCAGATGTATCTGAAGGTGCGCGAGCACGAGAAGAAGATCGCCCAGGTGGCCAAGGAGGAGATGAAGAAGCACTCCGAGGAGGCCAAGAAGAGCGGCGAGAAGTCGGTCGCCGGCTTCATGCAGGGCATGAAGGCCCTCGGCTCGGCCGCCGATCTCTTCACCGCGGACCTGCGCGCCGCCAAGGACCTCGGCTACAACAGCCAGGAGTACATGTGGGTCAAGCAGCAGATCCTCGGCGCGAGCGTGGCCGCCATGGGCGAGCAGTTCAGCCAGGCCATGAGCGCGAACTTCGACAAGGCCTATCAGGACGCGAAGAAGGCCTACGACGAGGCCAAGGACGAGCAGACCAAGAAGCTCTACGCGGACGTGCTGGCCGGCTACGACAAGTCCAAGCAGGAGATGCAGCAGCAGACCCAGAACGAGGACCCGGCCGTGACCTGGAACCGCCAGCTCCTGGCCAAGTACGAGAACCAGCTCAACGCCTTCGCCCACGAGATGTCGAAGTACGAGGACAAGCCGGGCGAGGTCCAGAAGGGCGTCGAGGACTGGCAGAAGCAGGTCGAAGCAGCGAAGAAGCAGTAAGTGGATAAAACGCTCGTTTGCTCGCGCTGCGACTGGCGCGCGCCGCTTCAAGCTCTGGTCAACCTCTGCCCGAGCTGCAGTGCCCCGATTCTTGTGCAGTACGACCTGTCGCGCGGCGTCGAGCT
>JBIOTX010000143.1:0-20920 GCA_044866315.1 Thermoanaerobaculia bacterium
AGAGCGACCAGTTGACGCTCAATGATTTCCCGGACCGCGCCCCCGCGGCGCGAAGACGCTCGCGCTCGGCCGCGAACGAGTCCATGAAGTAGTTCGCGAAGCCGTAATCCGATTGCCCCGGATTGCCCGTGACGGCGGCGAACGAGGAGAACAGGACGAAGAAATCGAGCGGATCGTCCTTCGCCGCCTCGTCCAGATACAGCGTCCCGCGGACCTTCGGCGCGAAGACCGCGCTCATCTCCTCGGCGGTCTTGTTCCGGATGTACGAGTCCCTCACCACGCCGGCGGCGTGAATGATTCCGTTGATCTCGCCGAAACGCTCCCTGGCCTCGTGGAGCAGATGCTCGACGTCTTCGCGCCTGGAAACGTCGGCTTGCAGGTAGACGACCTCCGCGCCGGCCTTTCGGAGCTCGTCGAGCCCGGCCTCGCGCTCTTCCGACAGCGGGGAACGGCCGGTGAGAACGAGTCTGGCCTTGTACTGTTTCGCCAGGAACTCCGCGAAGATGAGGCCCAGCCCGCCGGCCCCGCCGGTAATGAGATAGACGCCGTTTTCCTTGAGGGCAGACGAGTCTCCCCGCTCCTCGAGCGCGAAGGGCTTGAGCTTCCTGACGTAGCGCTCCGGCCCCTCATAGCGGACGGCCACGGCATCCTGTGTGCGCGTGCGAAGCTCCGCCTCGACCGCGTCGAAGAGCGGCTGGCGGGAGTCGTCCTCCAGCCGGACTTCGAGCGTCTTGCAGAGCAGCTTGGGATGCTCGGTGTGCAGCGTGTTGACGAAGCCGCTGACCGCCTCGTTGTGCGGCTGGACCTCGCCCGCCCTCACCCCGTAGAGATGAACCAGCTGGACGTTGCGCTCCAGCTTGGCCTTGATCAGGGCCTGGCAGAGGAACAGGAGCGAGGAGACGCCGCTCTCTAGAGACTTCGTCAGGAGATCTTCATCGCGGAAGTCCGATGGACCCGCCGTCCAGGCAAAACAGATGTCTTCGACCGGCCGGTTTCGTTCGGCCAGCGCGTCGAAGAGCCGCGTGAAGTCGTCCTTGCTTCCCGGATCGATCTCGTAAGACTGCTCGTCGACGGCCAGGAATCGCTCCCCCGGCCGCACCAGGATGATTTGCCTGGACCCTTGGAGGCGATCCCGCAGCGTTTCGTCGACGTCGAACAGCAGAAGCGATTTCGCGCCGTTCCCGCCCTCGCCCTCCGCCGCCAGCGGAGCCTTCTCCCACTCGTACGAGTAGTACAGGCTGGAAATGGCGTCCGCGCCCTCGTCGCTCCTGGATTTCTTGTGCAGGTCCAGCAGCGGCACGCCGGTCGCTTCCCGAACTCGCGCCAGGACCTTGCCCGTTTCGTCCAGGATCAGGACGTTCGACCTGAGAACGCGCGAGTCCTTCTTGCCGTCCCTCGATGCCGTCGTGTAGCTGAAGCAGTGAGCCGGCAGCGGATGCAGGATCTCGACTTCGCCGATCGAATAGGGGACCAGCATTTCGCCGGTCTTGTCGCCCAGCCGGGCGGCCACGCCGGCCTGCATCGAGCCATCCACGAGAGAGGGATGGAGAACCATGCTTTGCAGGTCGCCCTGGCGAAATTCCGGCAGCGCCAGAATGCCCAGGGTCTCCTCATCATTGCTGTAGGTCTCCTGCAGGACCTGGAAGCTGGGACCGAGGGTCAGGCCGAAGGACTTGAAGAGAGGATAGGCGTCGATCCCGTTCATCCGTCTCGGGCACCTTGCCCGCAGGGCCTCCAGATCGATCGACTCGGGCTCGCCGTCCTCCCTGTTCGTGTAGAGAAGCTTTCCCTGCGAGTGAAGGGTTCTCTTCCCCTCCGTCTCGCTGAAGACCTCGAACTGCACGGTCTCGCCGCTGGGCTTCAGTTCAATGAACACTTCCTGAGGAGTCGAGCTCTGGACCGAGATCGGACTGACCCAGAGGATGTTCTGAATCCGCCGCACCGGCCGGCCGGCCGCGATCTCGCCCGCCTTGCGGACCAGCTCGAGATAGCCCATGCCGGGCAGCGTGGGGATGTCCGACACCAGGTGGTCGTGGATGAAGAAGTCGCGGTCGTGAAAGATCTTCCTGAAGACCTGGCGCTCGAAGGTCGACTCGTTGCTGTCCACCATCGGGTGGATCCCCGCCGCCGGCCGCAAGGCCAGGCGTACGGCCGACGGATCGCCGACCCAGTGGCGCTTGTCGGCGAAGGGATAGGTGGGCAGGGAGATTCTCTTCGCCGGGACGTCGGACGGCACACCCTGCCAATCCGCGAGCAGACCCTCGGCCCACAGCGTGGCGATCTTGCGAGCATCCCCGCCCCGCAGCAGGATCTGGATGAATTCCTGTTTCTCGCTTCGACTCAGCAGCCGGGTGACGCTTTCCGCGAGCTTGACGTTGCCGGCGACGACGTCGTCGTCCTTCTTGCCGTCGATGAAGCGGGTCAGCTTTTCGATCAGCTCCTGCTTCGTCCGGGCAATCACCGCGACGCGCTGCTCGAACGACTTCCGCCCATGCTGCAGCGTATGGGCGGCGTCCGCCAGGTCGACGTCGTTCTGCCCCAGGAATGCCGCCAGGCGGACCGCGGTCTCACGCAGCTGATCCTCGTTTCGCGCGGACAGGGGGAAGATCCGCTCCACCGGCTGCGCCGGCTCTTCCTTTCCCTGCTCGGCCGGTTCGTAGCTCTCCAGGATGACGTGCGCGTTCGCGCCGCCCGCGCCGAACGAGCTGATTCCCGCGCGAAGCGGGAACCGCACCCCATCGACCTCCTTCGGCGTCCACTCTTCCGTCTTCTGCACGACGTAGAACGGCGAGTGCTCGAAGTCGATGAATTCGTTCAGCTCGGAGGAATGCAGGGACGGCGCGAGCTGGCGATGCTTCATCTGCAGGAGGACCTTGGTCACGCCGGCGACCCCTGCCGCGGCCTCGAGATGTCCGATGTTGGTCTTGATCGAGCCGACGGCGCAGGTTTGGTTCGGGACGTGGTCGGCGCCGAAGGCGTTGTTCAGCCCCGTAATCTCGATCGGGTCGCCGAGCTCGGTCCCCGTACCGTGCGCTTCGACGTAGCCGATGCTTCGGGCATCGACATTGGCCTTCGTGAGCGCGGACGCGATCACATTCGCCTGGGCGCTGGGGTTGGGCACGATGTATCCGCTGGTCCGCCCGCCGTGGTTGACGACGGCGCTCTTGATCACGCCATAGACGTGATCGCCGTCCCGCAACGCGCGATCGAGAGGCTTGAGCAGCAGCGCCCCCACGCCCTCCCCGGCCACATACCCGTTGGCGCCCTTCCCGAAGGCGCGGCAGTAACCGTCCGGCGACATCGCTCCGCCGCTCGAATTGATGTCCCACTTCATCTGATGCAGATCGAGGTTCACGCCGCCGGCGATGGCGGTGGAACAGTCGCCGGCCCGGATCGCCTCACAGGCCAGGTAAAGGGACGTCAGGCTCGAGGAGCAGGCCGTGTCCACCGTCAGGCTGGGACCGGACAGGTTCATCCAGTAGGAGACCCGGTTGGCGATGCTCCAGAGGAAGGAGTTGGGGGCGATGTTGTTTCCGGCGCGCTGTTCGTCGACGCCGACGATCTGATACAGCGCCCAGACCGCGCCGACGAAGACGCCGACGCTGCGCGTTTCCTCGCCCCGCGCCAGAATCTCGGGGTAGTAGCCTGCGTCCTCGATAGCTTCCCAGGCCACCTCGAGGAACAGCCTCTCCTGAGGATCGAGCATCTCCGCCTCGCGGGGCGAGATGTTGAAGAAGAGGGAGTCGAACCGGTCGACGTCGTCGACGAACCCACCGCGGTACCTCGCGCTGCTTCCATGCTGCAGGCGGCGCTCGAGACGATCTCTCGGAATCTCTTCGACACAGTCCCGGCCGCGGGCGAGGTTGTCCCACAGCTCCGCGACGTTCTTGGCCTTGGGATAGCGGCCGGCCATTCCGATGACGGCGATGTCGCCGGTTCGGAGCGTCTGCGGGGCCGGCCGTGGTGGAGCGGCGGGCTTCAGCCCGCCGGATTCCTCGGCGTCCCGAGGCGTTGCGCTCCGCTCGTGGTGCACCTTCGCCAGCCGGTACTTCGCATGGACGCCGTCCAGCGGCCCGGCGGCGCTTTCGAGCACGACCTCGGGGATGTTCGCTTTCTCGGCGAAGGCATCGGCGAGCCGTTCGATCATGCTGTCGATGTCGTCGCGCCTCGAGCCGACGGGGATGGCCAGGCGAACCAGATCGTTCATCCTGGTCCGCTTCTGCATTCCCGCGCCGTGCACGCTTCCGCGAATTCCGGTGGCCAGGTACATCCACGCCAGGAACGACGCGGCCGGATCCTTCAGATCCGCGAGCTCCGGAATGCGCTTCACGTCGATCAGCACGCAATGGCCGCCGCCCGCATGGGCGATGGGGATGCCGCGCTCGCCGAGCGCCCGTCCCAGGAGACGCGCGCCGTCGATTCGCCGCAGCACGTTTTTCTCGATGTGCGTCCGGTTCTGCAGCGACAGCGCGATCAGCTTCCTCTCGATCGGATCGATCCCGGCGGCTTCCTGATCGACGAGCTCCTGCAGTCTCTTCAGCAGCGCTTCGTCGTTGGTGGCGACGATGCCGCCCCGGTTGACGCAGAACTCCTTGGTCAGACTGCCGATCACCGCATCCGCGTACGAGAGAATCTCCCGCACGACCGTCCACACGCTGTCGCCGGAATGCTTCGCCTCCCGCTCGATGAGGAACTGCGCGTTCTGCACGACCCTCGTGCAGTCGATCACGAGCGGAATCGCGTGGCGGGCCAGCAGGGCTTTCACGTCCCGCAGATGCGCCGTGGAGACCGGATGGCCTCCCGAGGCGTTGTTGCCGACGTCGATGCAGACGCAGGCGATGGCGGAGGGGTCCTGGGTCACGAGGGCCTCGAGACCCTCCCAGTCCAGGTTCCCTTTATAGGGCTCCGGCGAATTCCACTGGAAGAGCGCGGCGTGCGGCAGCTCCTTCGGCGTGAAGCCCTTGTCGATCTGGTGGAAGATCGTGCTCGGGAACAGCAGGTTCTGCGGGACGATGCCTTTCCTCGGCCAGGCCTTGAAGAAGATGTTCTCGGCCGCGCGCCCCGAGCTCGTGAGCACGAAGTGGGCGAACGGGAAGACCGCCCGCACCGCGGCCTCCACGCTGACCGGCTGCTGGAGCTGCGAATGCAGATGGCGCATCTGCGCGTCGATGGCCGGCATGCGGAGCTGGGCCCACGAGTCGGTCGCCAGATCGAAGTCGACGTGCTCGTGCGGAACGCTGAGCGGATTGAAGCTGGCCTCCGACAGGAAGCGCGCGCGATCCTCGCCGTGGATCGCCAACTGCTCGGTTCCGCCGGCCTGCTCCCGCAGCGCGGCGGAGACGGATGCGTTCTCCTCCTCCGGCGTCTGCATCCGGACCGGGTCGGCGATCATCATGATGATGTCGAGGACGTTGTCCGGATTGGCGCTTCCCACCGGACGGCAGAGGAAGACCGGCCTGGTCTCCGGGCGGAACTTGTTCTTGAACTGAAGATTGCCCCGATCGTTGAAGATGTTCTGTGCCCGCAGCTCATCCAGGATCCTGTCGATCTCCGGGTCCGCGGTGGGCGAGGGCTCGAGCTTGCAGCCGTACGTTCCTCCCAGGCTCAAGACGTCGCATCCCTCGCCGACGAGGCGCTCGATGGCCCGCACGATGGTGAATTCCAATCCGCCGAGGGGCATGTCCGGCAGATAGAACTCCAGATCCATGAGATACCCGTTTTCCTCCTCGCACAGCGGGGTCATGAACACGACGTTCTGCAGGACGTCATTGAGCCAGGTCAGGAAGAGGCGATGCTCGGAGGTCAACGCGCCGGCAAGAACCTCCGCCCGGACCTCGTGAACCAGAGGATTGACCACCGTCCTCGACTCGCACCAGCGATCGATGACGGCGGCGATCTGCCGATCGGTTTCCGGATTGGAGCCGCAGCGGTACTCCTCCGTCCTGCACGCTCCGGACTTTTCGAACTTCGACACCTGGTAGCGCAGCCGCCGCATCGGGCCGCCGTCCAGCGCGAATGCCTTCAGGTTGGTGATGCGCTGCAGCACGCCGAACGGCGTCGCCGAAAACGGCGTCCCGCCGATGGACGGAATCTGCTCGGCAGCGAGGAGATTGAGCTGGAGATTCTTCGCCGTGCAGTATCGATACACTTCCTCGAGCAGGACCGGGACGTAGTCCTTGGGTCCCGCATAGCCGTAGAGCAGCACGATGTCTTTGGCCCGGCCGTAATGGAAGTAGCCGCGCCGGGCGCTGCCGATGAAGAGATTCGGGGCGATGATTCTCGTGCCGCGCGACACGCAGCCCTCGACCTTGTAGCGGCTGTAGAGGCTGCGGACGAGATCCTTCAGCTCGGGATGCGCATACGCGTCCCGTTCCCGGATCAGCACCGGCGCCGCCTCGGCACGAACGGGCTCCGCGGGAGCGGCGGCCGGCCGTGCTCGACGCTCGGCGGCGGGGACCGCGGCGCGCTGCGATGCACTCATGAATTTTGCGGAGAGGGTCGGCTCGTGCTTCTCGATGAACCATCCGGCGAGATCGTTGATGTTGAATCTCTCGAAGAGGAGGCTCTTCGGCAGCGTCCCGAACTCGCCCTCCAGCTTCTTGATGATCTTCAGCACCTGAAACGAATCGATTCCCAGCTCGCCGAATGCAGCGAAGGAGTCGAAATCCGCGTGCAGAGACGACGATGCTTCCGCGACGACGGATTTGAGGTAGGACTCGGTCCAGTCGTGGAGCGCTTCGTTTTCAATCATGATCGGTGAGTAACAAAAGCGTCTTTTTCGACGACAGCTCTTCGCGCACGGCCGTGCGGCGCGCCGATGAACGTTCCCGGCTCAGCGTCGATGCGTCACGTGTCCTGCTGCTGGCGGATCTGCTGCACCATTCGCGTCAGCACGTTTCCCGGACCCATCTCCGAGAACTGGGTGACGCCCTGGCGGATGAGGAAGCGAACGGTCTGCGTCCATTGCACCGAGCCGGTGATCTGGTCCACCAGGAGCGACTTGATCGCCTCCGATGCATTCACGGTCGGGTAGGGCTGGGCCGTGGCATTGGCCACGACGGGAATCCTGGGCGCGGCGAACGACAACGGCGCCAGGAACTCGGCGAATGCCTTCGCCGCGGAGGCCATGTATCGGGAGTGAAAGGCCGCGCTGACCTGCAGGGGGATGTACATCTGCGCGCCCGCCTTTTCGAAGAACGGGCCGGCGCGCTTGACATCCTCCACGGGTCCGGAGACGACCGTCTGCGAGGGCGTGTTGAAGTTGGCGACGTCCAGCGTGGTCAGGCCATTGTCCCGGAGGACCTTCGCCACCGTGTCCGCGCTCAGACCGATCACCGCGCCCATGCCGCCGTTCTTCGCCTGCGACATCAGCTCGCCGCGCTTCTGCACCAGCCGCAGGCCGGTCAGAAAATCGAACGCGCCTGCCGCCAGCAGGGCGTTGTATTCGCCCAGGCTGTGGCCGGCCACGTAGTCCGGCTGCGTGCCCTGACCGGCGGCCTTGTAATAGTGCAGGGCGTTCACCACGTACAGGCTGGGCTGCGTGTATTGCGTTTGCGTCAGCTGCCGGTCCGGATCCTCCAGGCAGAGCCTGCGCATGGAGTACCCGAGGATGGCGTCCACTTCCTTCTCGACGGCGGCATACTGCGGCACCTCGTCGAACAATCCCTCGCCCATGCCTTTCTTCTGTGAGCCTTGTCCGGGAAAGACGAATGCGGTCATCTCTCTCTCTCCTGTCGCGAATGTGAGGTGGGCGCCGCCGTCAGGGCGCGGCAGCCAGCGGAGCAGCGGCCGCTTCACCGCGAGCCCGGAGCGGGTAATCGGCGAACAGACCCGCATAACTCGGCGCGTAGGCGCGGCAGAGAAGGATCGTCGAAACGACGAGGATCATCCCCTGGGGGATGAACGACGGAAGCTCGAACAGATAGAACAGGCACAACACCGAGGAGATCGGCAGGAGCAGAGCATTGCCCAGCGCCGGTTTGTAATTCGCCAGCAGGCTGAGGGCTCCGATCGCCTGGATGAGCTTCATGAAGGCCCAGAAGTACGTCGCGGCCTGCAGGCTCTGGAGAAACGCGCTCTCCGGCCTGCCGTGGATGTACATGCCGAAGAAGAGAAACAGGGCGCCGTCGACGGCCCCGAACAGGTAGAAGGCCCCGACGATGAAGCGAGCGGTGGTTTCATACCATCTCAGTCTTTTCATCTGTCCTCCTCGCGTGCTCGTCGCACTCATGGATGCACATCAGGCTCTTCGAGCCCCAGGTCTCGGCCGGATAGCCGAACGCATTGTTGATGTAGGTGACCCCGTCGATGGTCACGCTGCGGTTCACATGACTGTGTCCGTAGACGTGGACGTCCGCGTTCAGCCGCCGCAGCTGCCGATCGAGCTGCGCGGAGCCCAGGACCGGATAAAGGTTCCTGCCGGCGTCCGGGATGTAGGTCGGCATCACGTCGATTCGCGGCAGAAAGTGCGAGTAGGTGATGACTGTGTCGCCCATCGGATCGGCCGGTCCATCGTTCATCGCGGCAAAGCGCGCCGCGACGTCCGGGTCCGTGGTTCCTTCCGGCCAGCGACAGGCGCGGTAGTCCATCCAGGTCGACCGCAGCTCGGCGCTCGGCTCGCCGAAGGAGTAGTCGTACCAGGCCAGAAGGGGAAGGATCGACAGGCCCGGCCGGTGAAACGGCCGCATCGACGCACCGGTCGACTCGACGACCGCACAGACGTCGTCGAACTTCTGGAACGAATCCTTCGGCTGCTCGTCGCGCAAGACCCACAGCTCGTGATTTCCGGGAACGAAGAGGACCTGCTTGAAACGCTTCGCCAGCGTGCGGAGGCACCACTCGAGCAGTCGCAGGACGTCGGTCACGTCGCCGGCGAGGACGAGCACGTCGTCCTGATATTCGGCGGCGGACAGATCGGCGATCCATCTGGCGTTCACGTCGTAGTCCACGTGAATGTCCGACACGGCGAAGACTCGCATCATGAAGCTGCGGTGCAGGGGCGTTGATCCATGGCCGCCGCAGTCACGGCGGCGAAGTTCTTCCGGTCGACGCCGAACGGCGTCAGGATCGAGTGCACGGTGGACGTGCTGGTCGCGGGCAGCCCGTACTTGAGGAACGTCGCCAGCGTGCCGGCCGCACCGACGTCGACGTATCTGCGGCCGCCCTGCTGTTCCAGGCGCGCGATCGTCTCCTGGAAGCGGATCGGCCGGCGCACGACATCCCAGAAATATCCGTCGGCGAGATCCATGAGGATGGACGCCTGGTCGCAACAGACCAGCGGCAATCGTCCTCGGGCGAGCCGGATCGAGCGCATGAACGCCTGGAACGGCGCGTTTGCCGCCTCGATCCATTGCGAATGAAAGGCGAAGGAAACCGGCAGCCGCTGATGGCCGATGTTGCGCCTGCTCAGGGCGGCCTCGATCCCGGCCAGGTCGTCCCGTCTCGCCGAGACGACGAAGTGGCCGGCGAAATTCACTGCCGCCAGCTCGCTCCGGCTGCCGAACAGCTCCTGCGCGAACGACGCCGGATCCGCGAGCACGGCGATCATCCCTCCGGGCTCACAGCACTCCTCGAGCGCGATGGCCTGCCGGATCACGGCCGTCAAGGCATCCTCGACGGCGACGAAGCCGGCCACCGCCGCCGCCGCGAACGAGCCGACGCTGACGCCCAGGACCATGTCCGGCCGGACGCCGGCGTGGATCAGCGCCTGCGCCAGCGAGTACTCCACCATGAAGATCGCCGGATGGGTGAGCAGCGTGCGGTCGAACGGGTCGCCCTTCGCGTGCTTGTCCGAATAGAGCGTGTCGAGCACCGATACGCCCGCCAGACGGCGCGGGATCTCGTCGAGCCGGATCATCCAGTCGCGGAACGTCGCGTCGTCGTCGTACAGCGACTTCCCCATCCGGAAGTACTGCGACCCCTGGCCCGAGAACATGAAGACGGTCTGGGAGATCACGGTTTCTCCCACGGAAAGAGGCCCTGTTCGACGTACCGCGTAATGGCCTGCAGATTGCCGGGGTCGGAGAAGATCTCCCGGTTGGCGGCCACCGCCGTCGATCGCAGATCCCGGAGCGGCATGCTGATCCGGCTCGCGTAGCACTTGTAGCGCCGGATGGCGGCCTTCGACAGCCGGCGCAGCCGCTGCAGGTGACGGCGCAGCAGCGTCTCACTCTGGGGCTCGACTGCGTCCACCAGGCCCCACTCGCAGGCCTGCTTTCCCGAAATGGGCTGGGTCATGAGCGTCAGGTAATGCGCCTTCTGGAAGCCGATGCGGCGGATCAGGAACGGCAGCACGCAGGCGGGGTACAGCCCGAACAGCAGCTCGGACAGACTGAACTGCGCGGTCTCGTCGGCCAGCACGACGTCGCTCGCCGCGACGAACCCCACGCCTCCGGCATTGGCTTTGCCGCGCACGTGCGCGATGGTGACGAACGGACCCGTTGCCATGCGCAGCCACAAGTCGTAAAGGCTCTCGGGGTCGACGTCCTGCCGGTCGGCGTTCTCCCCCGCGCCGGCGATGGCCTTGAAGTCGGCGCCGAAACAGAACACTTCCGGCGTGCCGCTCAGCACCACGACGGTCGCGGACTCCTCACACCTCGTCAGCGCGTCATGGCATTCGGCCAGGAGCTGACCGCTGATGGTGTTGTTGGCCTGCGGCCGGTCGATCTGCAGGAAACAGATCGACTCCTCCAACCGGACTCTGATCGTTTCGTACGTCAAGGAGGGCCTTTACGCGACGGTGATGGCGGACTTTGCGCGCGCGCTTCGGTCGTCCACGATCTTTCCGTCGAACAGCGAGACCTGCCGCTCCGCCCGCTCGGCGAAGCGCGCGTCGTGCGTGACCATCACGATGGTGCTGCCCTGCTCGTGCAGCGTGCCGAGCATGTCCATGATCAGCTGGGCATTCTTCGAATCGAGGTTGCCGGTCGGCTCATCCGCGAGCAGAACTTTGGGCCTGCCGACCAGCGCGCGGGCGATGGCGACGCGCTGCTGCTGGCCGCCCGACATCTGGGCAGGAAAGTGCTTCCTGCGGTCGGTCATGTTCACCTGTTCCAGCGCCGCCAGGACCATGTCCCGGCGTTGTTTCTGATTGAGGTCGTCGCGATACGTCAGCGGCAGCTCGACGTTCTCGAAGGCGCTCATGTCCGGAACCAGATTGAACGCCTGAAAGATGAACCCGATCTCCCGGTTGCGCACACGGGCCTTCTCTACCGCGCTCAGATCCGTGACTTCCACGCCGCCCAGAAAGTATTTCCCTTCCGTGGCGGAGTGCAGCAGTCCCATGACCGACAGGAGCGTGGATTTCCCGCAGCCCGACGGTCCGCTGACCGCAACGTATTCACCCTGATCGATGGCTACGTTGATGTCGTCCAGCGCCGAGGTTTCCACTTCACTGGTGAGAAAGACCTTCCGGATGCCCTGGAGGCTGATGAGAGGTGCGGCGGTCATTGGCGAGCTCCTTTGAACAGGAAAGTTGAAAGGGGGGGACTATTCGTAATGCAGCGCATCGCCCGGTTCCAGGGCGAGAGCGCGGCGGCTGGGCAGATACGTAGCGAAGAAAATGACGAGAGACATGAGAACGACGACTCCCGTCGTCCCCAGGATCACGTAATCGAAAATGTTGTGAATGGCTGCGCTGAGGGGAGGCATCATCATCGTGCCCAGGCCCACCCCCACAATGGCCACGATCAGGTACAGGAGCCCCTGGCGCGTGAACATGGAGATCGCCCGCCGCGGGGTGGCTCCCAGCGCACGGCGGATGCCCACTTCCTGCGTCCGCAGCGCGACCGCCCGGCTGATCAGTCCGAACAAGCCGGATGCGGCCATGAGGGCGGTGATGAGCGCGACGGCGACCATCACCGGGACCAGCGCCGTCGTGGTGATCCTCGACGCGGCCACGTAGTCGTCGAGCGCCTGCAGGTTGTGCAGCGGCAGGTCCCGATCGACCGTGAACGCGCCGGCCCGGATCGCTTCCCGAGGGTCGGTGGCCGTGCTCGGGGTCCTGGCCAGGAGCCGGAATTCCGACGGCACCGCCTGGCGCAGGGGGCGGTAGAGAGCTCCCAGATTGGGACGGTAGGGTCCGTCCGTCACGGCGGAGACGACGCCCACGATGGTGAGCCAGGGACCATTGTCCTTGGGGCTCAGGCGGACGCGTTTGCCGAGGACGTCACGGTCGGGCCAGTAGCGCGCGGCCATGTTCTCGTCGACGATTGCCACGTTGAGGGAACTGCTGTCGTCGGTGCGGTCGAACAGGCGGCCCGAGCGCAGTTTCAGGCCCAGGACCTTGAAGTAATCCTCGGAGACCACGGTCACCGGCAAGGTCAATGCGCCCTGGTTCTGCGCGCCCTGCTGCGTTTCGATCAAAGCCGGGACATTCTCCGGCCCGGTGGGTGCGGCCGTGGTCAGGGCCACGTCCGCTCCGGCTACCCTGCTCTCGATGGCCGCCGACAAGTCGTCCCAATACCGCAGGCGGTCGGCCGGTTTGGAGTAACGGGCGTCGAAAGCGGTGGGATCCGTCGTGAACAGGACCCGGGCCGTGTCCAGGCCGCTGGGCTTGTTCGCTTCTTTCCGGAGCGCCAGGATCAGGTTCGCGCAGACCGCCAGCACCAGACAGGAAACGAGGACCTGCAATCCGACGAGCAGACCCACGCTCTTGTTGCCGCTGCGGATGGACGGTCCCTTGCCTCCGGACGCCAGCATCGAGGCCGCGTCCTGTTTGGCGACGCGCCACGCGGGAATCAGGGTGCTGAGCAGCCACACGGCGGCCGCGCAGATCACCGCGATCACGAAATTCATGGGCCGCAACTCCGGGACATTGGAGGGGCGCCCGAGGGCGTTGACCCTGGTCACGAAATCGGCGATGCCCTGCGCCCATCGGATTCCCATCGCCGCCAGTCCATACCCGGCGAGCAGCCCCACGATCACGATCGGCGCCGTCTCGAGCAGGCATTGCCGCATCAGGCGCGCGCGCGCGGAACCGACGGCCACGCGCAAGGCCAGCTCGCGGCTGCGCTCCAGAAGACGGGCCAGAAACACCATACTGATGTTCATGCAGCCCAGCAGCAGGACCGCCGCGGACATGAAGCTCAGCATGAGCACGACCGGCTTGTTCATGTGGGAGAAGATGCGATGGCCGGGAATCAGCGCCACGGACCGCTGCGGGTTGAACAGGTCCGGATAATCGCGATTGACGCCGTCAACCGCGGTCTTCATCTCGTTCAGAATGGCATCGAGGTTCTGATTCTCGCCCAGCACGATGAGGGGGGAAACCGTCATGCGCGAGTCGCTCGGCCGCGCCAGCGGCGGGATCTGCAGGGGAACCCAGAGCTCGTAATCCTCGAAGGCGTAGAACTCTTTCGGCATCACCCCGACGATCTGGACCGGCGCCGAGTCGATGCGCGTGGTCTTGCCGATGACGGCCCGATCGGCGGCGAAGTAGTTCTGCCAGGTGGCAAAACTGAGGACGGCCACGGCGGCGGCCCCGGCCCGGGCATCCGTATCGTGGAGCGCGCGGCCGAGGAAGGGGGCCACCCGCGTGGCGGCCAGGAAGCGAGGAGTGATGGCTGCGCCGCGCAGGCTCCTGCTGGCCTGGCCTTCACTGAGGATGACCCGCCGGGGGGTGAAGGCGCCGAGATGGTCGGCCGAGCGAGTCTGCTCGAGGATCTTCTGGTAGGTGTAGGCATCGACGCTGGGCGCCGGCGTTTCCCCGGCTTTGGCGGCGATCTGCACGCTGTACCAGCGCTCCGAGCCGGGGAACCCGAGGGGCGCCATCAGCTGGCTGTACACCACCGAATACGTCCAGACCGCGGTGCCCACGCCGAGCGCAACGACGCTCGCACACATGAGCGAGTAGCCCCACGACTTCGTCAAAAGACGCCACGAGTATTTCAGATCGAGCCAGGAGTTCATGATCAGTCCCTCGCGCTGGGAAGTCCGGAATGGATGGATTGCGGAAGACGCGGCGGCGGCTCTACTTCAGCAGGATCCGCTGCTGGTTCTGCCACTCGCCGATCTCCGAGGTGATGATGCGGTCGCCTGCCTGTAGACCCTGCAGCACCTGCAGGTGGTTGAGTGACACCTTGCCCGCCTGAATGGTCACTCGCGTGGCATAGCGGCCGGCCGGATCCAGCTTGTACACGGCGATGGCCGCATCGCTCTTCACATAGGAGGGCTTGCCGACGAACAGCGTATTCGGCAGCCGGGTGACGTAGACGATGCCTTCCACCGGCAGCTGCGGGCGGGCACCGGCCGGCAGCGCGCCCTGCAGGGCGACGTCGACCACCACCGTGCCGTCGACGACGCCCGGGTCCACGCGCGTGACGGTTCCGTTCACGGTTCCGGCGCGGGTATCGACGACGACGTTCTGGCCGGCCTGGACCTGGGTGGCCTCGCGCGCGGGAACTTTGAGCTCGGCGTAGAGCAGATCCTGCCGGGCGATGCGGCCGATCGGGCTGCCCGGTTGCAGCTGCTGCCCGACCTCGACGTCGATCGCCTGCACGATGCCGCCGATCCCGGCGACGACTCTCAGGTCCGCGGCCTGCGTCCTGGCCCGATCCAGTGCCCGCGCGAGCTGGGTGACGCGGGACCTTCTGACCGCCAGCTGGGTCTGGACGTTCCCGCGAAGCGTTTTCAAACGGTTCGCTTCGATCTCGTACGTCTCCCGCAGCTGCGCCAGATCGAGCTGCGAGCGCCTGAGCTCGATTCCCGAGATCAGACCGTTGCGCGCCAGAGCCTCATCGGCGTCGGCCTTGGCCTTCGCCTTTTCGGCGTTGAAGCGCACCTGCGTGAGCACGACCTCCTGATTCATCAGGTTGGTCTGCAGCTCCGCCTCCGAGGCTTGCAGCTCCGCCACCGCGCCTTCCAGGGCCGATTGCGCTTCTTCCGCGCTGGCGATGAGCTGCGGATTCGTCAGCTCCACCAGCAGCTGTCCCACCTGCACGACCGCGCCCGGCTTGATGTCGGCCTTCGCCACCCGGCCGGGAACGCGCGCGGCCAGTTGTTCGACGTGCCTGGACAGCAGTTGACCGTTGGCGGCGACCTTGATCTCCATCAGGCCCTGCTGCACGGTCTCGATACTGAGCTTGGTCCGATCGACGCGTCGCGTGCTGAAATCGATGTTGGCGAGCATGACCCCGCCGCTGATCACCGCGACGACAGCGACGGCAAGAATCGCCGGCCGCTTGAACTGGAGCCATTTGGACTTCGGTCTCACGCGGTCCATTAGGATCACCTGTTTTGGAAAGGAAAGGGAGTCGAGGAGTTTCCGAAGTTACATGGTTGCTGGGTGGGTAACGCTTCGCCCTCTCGGTTACATAAACCGCAACAGACACCGCAAATAAGACGACAGGGCGAGAAAGACGAGGCCAAAGGCCTCACCCGAAGCGGCTGTGTTGACCGATAACTGTGGATTGGTGCAAGTCTTTCAGAAAACTCGTGCGGATGTCAATATGGCGGTACGCACGTCTGTTAGCACTCGTGGACCACATGCCCGTGGAAGATTGTCATTTCCACGCACACGCTCTCGATTTCGTCCGGCGCAATTTCGAAGATGTCGCGTGAGAGCACGACCAGGTCCGCCCGCGTGCCAGGCTCGACCGTTCCGATCTCGTGCTCCGCGAAAACCGCCCACGCGCTACTCGCCGTAGAACAGCGCACCGCCTCGGCGACCGTGATCTTCTGCTCCGGGATCCAGCCTTCAGGGTGGCGGCCGTCGATCGTGCGGCGGGTGACGGCGGCGTGGATGGCCGCGATCGGGTCGAGCGGCGCGACCGGCCAGTCGGAGCCGAAGGTGACGATGGCACCGGCGTCGAGGAGGGAGCGGAAGGGAAAGGCCCACTGCACGCGCGAGGCGCCGATCTTCGACTCCGCCCAGCGGCCGTCGTCGATGGCGTGATAGGGCTGCACCGAGGCGACGACGCGCGCGGCGGCGAGCCGGCGGATGAGGGCGGGATCGAGGTGCTGGGCGTGCTCGATGCGGAAGCGGCGTTCGCGCGAATTCGGGCGTGCCTCGAAGATCGCCAGCACTTCGTCGTTCGCCCGGTCTCCGATGGCATGGATGGCGAGCTGCAGGCCTCTGTGGTCCGCCGCGGCGATCCAGCGCGCCATCGAGCCGTCCTGCATCTCCTGCATGAGCAGGCCGCGGTTGTGCGGCTCTCCCTCGTACGGCTCGCGGAAGGCGGCCGTGGAGGAGCCGAGGGAGCCGTCGGCGAAGCCTTTGAAGCCGAGGATGCGCAGGCGGTCGCTGTCGACGTGTGCTTCGACGCGCGCGTGCTCCGCGATCGGCATGTACATCCACACCCGCGCGGTGAGCTCCCCTTCCCGCTCCAGCTCCTGGTAGGCGCGGAAGTCGTCGAACGCCTCGGCGCTCATCCCCATGTCGCAGAACGACGTGACGCCGCGCCGCGCCGCCTCGCGTAACCCGCGGCGGATCGCGGCGACGCGCTCACCGAGCGGCGGCGGCGGGATCACGGCCGTGACTAGACGCATCGCCGTGTCCTTGAGCAGACCGGTCGGCTGGCCGCCCGCGTCGCGCGCGATCGCGCCGCCCGGCGGATCGGGCGTGTCGCGTCCGATGCCGGCGAGGCGGAGGGCGATGCTGTTCGCGACGCCCATGTGCAGGTCGAGCCGCGTGACGAACGCCGGGTTCTGCGGCGTGACGGCGTCGATGTCGTGGTGCGTGGGCGGGAGGGCCGGGCTCCACTGCTGCTCGTCCCACCCGCCGCCCGTCACCCACTGCCCGGCGCCGAGCTTCCGCGCGTGGTCGCCGATGCGGCCGGCGAAGGCCTCGAGCGTCGCCGCGTCGCGCAGCTGCACGCGCTCGAGTTGCAGGCTCCCGGTGACGAAGTGCACGTGATTGTCGATGAATCCCGGCACGACCAGGCGGCCGCCGAGATCGATCACCTGCGCGTCATCGCCTGCGGCGCCGTCGAGAGAGACGATGCGATCGCCGCGGATAGTGACGCTTCGCGCGAACGACGTTCCCGTCCAGATCTTTCCGTTGGTGAGGATCATCCGGTCATCTCAACATGACCGTCCTCACCGCGCCGCGAACTTCACCGCGATCTTGTTCTCCCCCGTGCGCACGTTCACCTGAATCGGCGCGAGCATCGCGTCCGCCGCGGCGATGATCGACCGGGCCTCGTCGTCCGTCCGGTACGGCCAGAACTCGTAGCTGCCGCTGGGGATGTTCGTGAGGTGCGCCTCGCTGTCCGGCCCGGTCATGAGCTGCAGGCCCTGCACGGCGGTGAGCGCCTCTGCCACCTCCGTCGGCACCAGCTCGCCGTTGTAGCGCATGAGCAGCGAGAAGGGCGGCATCGCCCCGCCCGCGGTGGTGGTGGCGCGGATGAGCAGCGACGAGGACGCGCGCGGGAGGTAGATCTTCAATCGTCCCTTCTCGTCGTCGCGCGAGACGCGCTGCATCCCGAACAGCCCCTCCCGCGGCACGACGAACAGCGTCGCCGCCTCTCCCGCGGGCATGGCCACGGTGGCCCGTCCATCCTCGTCCGTGGTCGTGCGCGCGTGCACCTTCCCCTCCGCGACGGTCAGGATCTGGGCGTTCGCCGCCGGATCGTCGTTGTGGTCGATCACGATGACGGCCACGGAGCGTCCCGGCTCGACGCGGACGTCGAGCTCCTGGAGACGCTTGTCGCCGCCGAGGGTGAATACGACCGGCTCGGGCTCGAGATGCCGCGGCGGGAAGACGCGCACGGTGTGCCGGCCGTGCTTGACGCCGACGAAGTCGAAGCGGCCCTCCGGTCCGGTGGTCAGCCGCACATGCTCCTCGCGATCCTCGACATTCGTCTGCAGTCCCACCATCGCGCCGGGCACCGGCTCGCCGGTGGCCGCGTCGCGCACGACGCCGGTGATCCGGCCGTCGGGGATGTCGACGTTGAGCGGTGCTTCGCCGAGCTCCGCCCAGAAGGCGTAGTCGGTCGGCAGAGCGGGGCCGCGGACGGCGTAATCGAATGTGCCGCGCTGCCACATGGGCGCGCGAAACGTGCCGTCGGTGCGGAGAGGAATCGCGGCGCGCCACTTCAGCTCGCGATGCCACAGCTGGATCGCGCCGGTGCCGAGCTCCGTCCCGCCGAGCGTGACCCGCCCGGTGAGGACGTAGGGCTCGATGGTGAGGCTCACGCGGCGCGTGTCATTCGTCCCGACGACGATCTTCGTCCCCAGCTGCTCGGTGGGCTGCGGCCCGCGCACGTGGAGCTGGTAGACACCCGAGGCCAGCCCCTCGAAGCGGACGCGCCGCGTCGTGGCGGGAAGACTCTTGTGTCCGACCTCGGTCCAGTCCTCGCCGGCGTCGCGGAGGAGCAATTCCACTTCGAGCGGCGCGTTCGTGCCGCGGATCGTGGCCTCGATCGCGCCGCGCGGCGCGGCGGGCGCCGTGGCGGCGAGGATGGCCAAGAGGAGCGACAGAAGCATGACTCTCTCCTTTCGGGAGACGCGGGACTGGGCTGGATCAGCGGTTTCCTCCTCATGGGGCAGTCCCGCGCGTCTCGGCCACGATCATCTTGGGAGCGAAGGACGGAAGAATAGAGACAGTTTCGTGACGGGCAGGAGCGTGCGGCTCAGCTCCGGCGAGCTGCGGACAGTTCCGGCGAAGCTGCGCTCCGTTCCGCGAAGCTGCGGCCAGCTCCGCCAAGCTTGGCCAGCTCCGCCGAAGCTCGGCCAGTTCCGGCGAAGCTGTGGCCAGTTCCAGCGAAGCTGCACCAGCTCCGGTGAAGCTGCACCAGCTCCGGTGAAGCTGCGCTCAGTTCCGGGAAGCTGCGGCCAGCTCCGGTGAAGCTGCGCCAGCTCGGCGGAAGCTACTCCACCGCCGCAAACGCTCGCACCGTGAACGTCCCCACCCCGCGCATGCGCGGTGGCACGGCGAAGAACGTGAACGGACGATCGCCGAGCGCGGCGAGGTTCGTCAGATGCTCGACGATCGGGATGCCGTGGCGCAGGAGAATCGTGTGCGCCGGCCGGCTCAGGTCGGCCATGTCATCGATGTTCACCGAGTCGATGCCGACCAGGGCCACGCCCGACCGCGCGAGATGCTCCGCCGCTTCGCGGGAAACGTACGGATGATCCGCCCCGCCGTACGCGTCCGTGCGCCAGTGCCGCGACCAGCCGGTATGCACCAGCAGCGCACGGCCGCGAAGATCGAGGCCGGCCAGCGAGGCGACGCCGAGGGCCCGCTCGCCCGGCGGCAGGGAAACGACGACCCCGGGAAGGAAGGCCACGCTGGAAAGCGGCAGCTGCCCGATGTCCACGCCATCCTCGAACCGGTGGAACGGCGCGTCCTCATACGTGCCGGTGTTGGCGACCAGCTCGATGCGGGCGATGTGAAACTCGGCCGCGCCGCCGTATTTCTCGCGCGACGCGGCCCGGGAGAGGTGATCGCCGATGACCGGCCCCGGCAGGCCCGGGTAGGTGACCATGCCGGCTTCGATCTCGTGACTGAGGTCGATGAGGTGCGGTGCCATCGGGGGAATCTTAGAACGTCACTGCACCGCTTTCGGATCCATCCACAACACTTCCCAATGATGCCCGTCCGGATCGTAGAAGCTCCAGCCGTACATGAAGCCGTGGTCCATCGGGTCCATGGCCGGGCGGCCGCCGGAGTCGATGGCCTTGCGCACCATCTGGTCGACTTCCGCCCTGCTGTTGCACGACAGGGCCATGAGCGCCTCCGTGGCCCGGCTGGTGTCGCACGGCTCGTTTTTGGTGAAGCCGCGGAAGAAGGGCTCGGTCAGCAGCATCACGTAGGCCTTGTCGCTGACGACCATGCAGGCCGCCTTGTCGTCGGTGAACTGCGGGTTGAAGGTGAAGCCGAGGCCGGAGAAGAACTCCTTCGACTTCTCGAGGTCGCGGACCGGGAGGTTGACGTAGATCTCGCGGGACATTTCCTGCCTCCTTTTCAGTGAGTCGAGCGGATGGGGAGCAGGGCGCGCAGGCGACGTTCGCGCAGCCACAGACCGACCCAGAGCAATGCGGCGATGTAGGTCGGGAAGAGCGTGTGCGAGAACAGCGGCTGCCCGAGACGCAGGTGCGTGGCCACGGCGCCGCCGAGGTAGCCGGTCCAGAGGATCGCGCCGAGAACGGAGGTGCGCGGGACCAGGTAGACGATCAGGCAGACCACCTGGATCACGCCGAGAGTCAGGAGAGCGCTGACCGGCCAGCCGAGCTGGGTCGTTCCTTCGATCACCTGCGGCGGGCGGAGCAGCTTGCCGATGGCGTCGAACATCAGGAAGAGAACGGCCAGGCCGCTCAGCACGCGGCCGGTCCAGACCTGCGCGCGCGGCACGTCGACGGTGGCGGGGGCGGGGATCGCGACGGGAATGCTCATCAGGGTTCCTCCTCGAATGTGTTTTCGAGGGTATAGACCCCGGGTCGGCGCAAAACTCATCGGTCGCCGCGAAAAAAATTTTCACCCGGTCATCTGCAGAGGCAGCCCGAACATCGGGAAGAGCGTCTTCGTGTCCAGAAACGAGCTCCAGCCGGCGATGCGGTCGCCGGCGAGCTCGAGGACGATGATGGCCCAGGCCTGATACGTGCCGGGCTCCTCGCCGGGGTGATACTGGGCGAAAGAAGGCGACGCCGACGCGGCCACGGGGATGAGCCGGGAGCCGCGGCACTTGGCGCCCGGGCCGGTGAGCCACTCGCGCACGGACTCCGGCCCCTGCAGCCAGAGCGTGTACGGCGGCATGGAGAACGTGGCGTCCTCACGCATGAGCGACACCAGCGCGTCGACGTCGTAGCTGTGGAAGGCATCGACGTAGCGGTCGAGGAGTGCGGACTGCTCCTCGTCCAGCACCCGGGGAGACACCTCTGCGTTCCGCGCGGACATCGTCGCCCGGGCGCGCTGCAGGCTGCTGTTCACCGCCGGCACGGTGGTCTCCAGGCACTCCGCCGCTTCCGCCGCCGACCAGCCGAG
>JBIOTX010000144.1:0-12656 GCA_044866315.1 Thermoanaerobaculia bacterium
TCGCCGTCGAGGATGCCTCCCGCTACCGCGACGCCCTCGGCACGCCCATCCCCCACGGCGTGGCCGAGCGCTACCTCGAGCCGGTCGCCGATCCGGTCGGCGACCTCGTGCTCCGCTTCGCCCGCACCCACGGGCCGTTCACGCCGCACGACGTCGCCCGCCGCTACGGCCTCGGCGTGGCCGTGGTCACCCACGCGCTGGAGCGCTTCGTCGAGCGCGGGAGGCTGATCGAAGGCGAGTTCCGGCCCGGCGGAACGCAACGCGAGTGGTGCGAGGCCGAGGTGCTGCGGACGGTGCGGAGGCGCTCGCTGGCGAAGCTGCGGAAGGAAGCGGAGCCCGTCGACCAACCCGTGCTGGCGCGGCTCTTCACCCACTGGCAGAACGTCATCAAGCCGCGCCGGGGCCTCGACGCCCTCCTGGAGACCATCGAGTCGCTGCAGGGCTTCCCCATGGCCGCGTCGATCTTCGAGAGCGAGATCCTGGCCGCCCGCGTCACCGACTACAAGCCGTCCGACCTCGACACCCTCAGCGCCGCCGGCGAGATCGTGTGGGTGGGGGTGGAGCCGCTCGGCGAGCGGGACGGACGGATCGCGCTATACCTCACCGATCACCTGCCGCTACTGCATCGTGGAGCGGCGGGCTTCAGCCCGCCGAACGCTCCATTGCTCGACTACCTGCGCACCCACGGCGCCTCGTTCTTCAGCCACATCCAGGCCGATCTCGGCGGCTTCCCCGCCGATCTGGTGAACGAGCTCTGGGACCTGGTCTGGCAGGGCCTGATCACCAACGACACCTTCCACGCGCTGCGCGCGTTCACGCGGCCGAAGTCGCCGCGCGCGAGCGGCTTCCGTTCGCGCAGGGTGGCGCCGGCGTCGACCCAGGGACGCTGGTCGCTCGTCCCGACCGCCTCGGCGAACGACACCAAGCGCGCGAACGCGCTCGCGCAGCAGCTGCTTCTTCGCTATGGCGTGGTCACGCGCGAGGCGCCGGCCCTGGAGAACATCGCCGGCGGCTTCAGCGCGGTCTATCCGGTGCTCAAGGCCATGGAGGACGCCGGGCGCATCCGCCGCGGCTACTTCGTCGCCGGCCTCGGCGCCACCCAGTTCGCCAGCGGCGGCGCGATCGATCTCCTCCGCTCCCTGCGCGACGAGCCGGAGTACCCGGAGACGGTGATGCTCGCCGCGACCGACCCGGCCAATCCGTACGGCGCGATCCTCAAGTGGCCGGACTCGCCGTGGACGCTCTCGCGCAGCGTCGGCGCGGAGGTGATCCTCGTGAACGGTCTCATGGCCACCTACATCTCGCGCGGCGAGAAGCAGCTCTACGTCTTTCTCCCCGAGGATGAGCCGCTGCGGTCGACGGTGGCGAAGGAAGTGGCGAAGAAGCTCGCCTCGCTCGTGCACGAGGGCGGCCGGCGGGCGATGCTGATTGCCGAGATCAACGACGAGCCGGCGGCCCGCTCGCCGCTCGCGCCGTATCTGGCGGAGCAGGGATTCACCCCTTCGGCGCTCGGCTACCAGCTCCGCGCGACCGTGGCCAAACATGCCTGAAGGCGACACCATCCACCGGGCCGCGCGCACGCTGCACGCGGCGCTGGCCGGGAAAATCGTGACCCGCTTCGAGACTGTGCTCCCGCAGCTAGCGCGCGTCGACGAGGACGCGCCGCTCGCCGGGCGCACGATCGAGTCGGTGGAGGCGCTCGGCAAGAACCTGCTCATTCACTTCTCGGGAGACCTGCATCTGCGGACGCACATGCGCATGCACGGCTCCTGGCACATCTACCGGCCCGGCGAGCGATGGCGGGCCCGCCGGAGCGACATGCGGATCGTCATCGAGACAGCCGACTGGGTCGCGGTCGGATTCAGTGTCCCCGTCGCGGAGTTCTACGACGAACGGCAGGAAGACCTCCGCAAGATCGGCCCCGACTTCGCCGGCGAGACGTTCGACTTCGACGAGGCGACTCGGCGCATGCGCCAGCGCAACGACAGCGAGATCGCGAACGTCCTCCTCAACCAGCGCGTCGTGGCCGGAGTGGGGAACGAGTACAAGTCGGAGGTGCTCTTCGTCAGCGGGATCCATCCGTTCGCGAAGGTCGAAGCGCTCACCGACGAGCAGCTCCTGACCATCCTCCGCACCGCCCGGAAGCTGATGCTCGCCAACATCCGCAAGCGCGACGCCGGCCGCCACACCACCGGCAGCCTCGACCCGCGCCAGCAGAAGTACGTCTTCGGCCGCGGGGGGAAGCCGTGCCGGCGCTGCGGGACGGCGATCCAGTACGCCAGGCAGGGGCGGGACGCGCGGGGGACCTACTGGTGCCCGAAGTGTCAGCAGGCCCTTGTGTAAAATGCCGCGCGCATGCCCATCATCCTTCCGCACGGCCTCACCTCGCAGGAGATCCGCGTCCTCCAGGAGTTCCGGCGCCTGAACGCCGAGACCCTCCCGCTGGCGACCATCACCGCCCTCAAGCACCCCGCGGGCGGGGGGGAGGCGCCGGCCGTGGCCCTGGTCGGGAAGGGCTTCCTGACCGCCGACGCCGAGAGCTACACGGTCACCCAGAAAGGGAAAGACTTTCTGGCCATCGACGCCAAGCCGATGTTCGAGGAGACCGGCGCCGCAGCAGCCTCGGCCGCGGAGAATCCCGAAGCGGACGGCGCTTGATGCACAAGATTCAGTGCACTTCGACCGTTCGGTAAGCCGCACCGTTTCAGTGACTTAGCCAATTACGGCCCTTTCCGCCTTTGGTGGGTCATTTCCCGCCTGCCCCGTAAATTGCATTGACTCAGTGATTTAAGGGCGGTACGATGACACGCCTGAGGATCGAAATGGCGCATGGCGACAAAGCAAAAGCCAAAACAGGGAAAGCAGTCAGTCAAACCTCAGGGAAAAAAGCCAGCAGCAAAGCCGTCGAAGCCCGCGGCGGCGGCAAAAAAGACGTCGAAACCAGCAAAAAAGGCAGCGCCGGCGGCGAAAAAGCCGCAGCCAGCCAAAAAGGCGGCGCCGTCAAAGCCCAAACCCCAGCCGGCAAAGCCCCAGCCAAAGCCCCAGGCGACGGCCGCCCCAAAGCCGGCGCCGAGTCCCCGGCCGGCGGCTTCACCAACCCCGTCATCGCCAACTCCTTCAAGCGCGCCATCAAGAAGTACCCCAACGCCTTCCGCAAGCTCACCGACTAACGGCGGGGTCCGCTACCTCACCGTCCAGGACATCGTCGAGCTGCACAGGGCCGTGGCCACCGAGTTCGGCGGCACGCAAGCTCAACCGGGAGTCGTCGAGTCCCAGTTCGGCCTGGTCAGCGCCGTCCAGCGCCCGCAGGTCACCACCTTGGGACGCGAGGCCTACCCGAACTTCTCCGACAAGGCGGCCGCGCTGGTCTTCGCCCTCCTCCAGGCCCGCCCGTTCAAGGGCCAGAACCGCCGGGTGGCCCTGGCCTCGCTCCTCGCCTTCTGCGAGCTGAACAACCGCACCGTCGACTCGCGCATCTTCGACGAGAAGACGGCCGAGACCCTGCTCCGCCGCGCCGCCACCTGCCGGGAGCTGGGCATCCCCCCGGAAAACGTCTTTCGCGAGCTGCGCGAGGTGATGAACCGGGCCATTGTCGCGCAGTCGCCGTCGTAGGACAGGCAGGATTGCCTGTCCTCCACTACTTCTTTTCGTCGTTCAGTCCGCGGCGGTGCAGCTCGGCGTTGATGCGTCCGAGGAGGATGCGGGCCACGCGGAGGTCATGTCCGGCGTCGATCACGAGCAGGGTCAGGTCGCCTCCGCCCCACATCAGGCCCGCCAGCACCAGCAGCTGGGTGACCCGTCCGATCAGATCCGCCAGCGAGAACGCCCCCTCGGCGGAGATGGTGAAGAAGATCTCGCCCATGAGCATGATCACCATCAGCACGGCCAGGACCTTGAACAGCTTGGCGATGTAGCGGAGGGTTATGTACGGCTCGAGATCGGCCGTACGCACTTCTTCCTCGCGGCCGCGCTGATCGCCCTCGCCCTCGCGGATCGGCGGCGCGCCGCACATCGGGCAGGTCACGGACGGATCCGGCCGCGGCGACTGACATTCGGGACAAAGTGTGACTTCTTCGACCACTTCTACCTCCTGCGGGACTACCCGTTCCCGCTCCCTCTCCACCGGGCGCGAACGCCCCGCACGTCGATATGCGTGAAAGGGCCGTGCCCGCAACATGCGGAATAAACGCCAATTCCGCCGACGAGGGCGCGGTGCTTTCGCTCCACGCGCTCGGCGGCCTGACCGACCATCTCCGCGTCGCGCACGTCGACCCGCCCGTCGCGGTTGATGTCATCCATGTTTCCGTTGCGATCGTTGTCCACGAAGATGTCCGACGCGTCGCCGTACATGTGCCGGCTCAGGTTCGCCCGCCCGGCGGTGTTGCCGCCGCTGTGGTTGTAGCGCGGCGTGCGGAAGCCGCTCATGACCGTCACGTGCTCCACCTTCACTCCCATCCGCTCCAGCTCCTGGATGGTCAGCTCCAGCTTGTCGACGAGCAGCGGATCGAGGAGCAGGTACTTCGGCCAGACGCTGCGCTGGTCCTTGGTCAGGAAGTCGCGCAGGCGGAAATGCTCGGAGACGTGGAAGTCCTGGTTCTCCGGCGTGACCTCGATGAACCCCTCCGGCGGCGCGTAGCGTTCCGAGCGCGGCTTCCCGCCCTGCTCCCACGGCCAGGTGCCGAGCTGATAGGAGCCGATGCGGCCGCCGCGCTTCTGCGAGCGGGGCACCAGAGTGACGATGCTGATGTCTTCGATGGCCTTGGTGATCTTGTTGATCTCGACGGCCATCTTGTAGATCCCCGCCTCCTCCGGCGCGGTGAAATCGGGACGCGGACTCCCGCCGATGACCACCTGCGTGCCGCCCGGCGCGGTGGCTACCTGCTCGCCGGGCGTGACCGGATGGAAGCGCACCTCGCCGCTCTCGCCGCGCAGCGGGTTGAGGAAGCCGAGGAGGGCCTCGTTCAGGTAGGGCGTCTTCGGCGCCTCCGGCCCGAACATGAGCCCGGTGATCTCTTCCGTCGGCGTCGGGGGCGGCGCTCCCGCGGCGGGCACGCCGGCCGCGGCCGCGCGCCTCACCTCCCGCCGGTACTCGGCAGCGGACCCGATCCAGAGCGAGGCGTACACCAGGATCACCGCCACGGCGATCCAGTTGAAGATGTATTCCTGCCGCTCGGTCACCAGACCGCGGTGGATGCGGTGGCGCCTCGGTGCCTCCGGGAAAAGCGGTGAGCCGGGATGGGTCACTCCGCGGGCGCGAAGTTCACGCTTTGTGCCCGTCTCTCTAGGGGAAGTACCCGCGCGGAATCCGCAGCTGGTGTCCCCCGCTGGAGCTGATCTTCAGCGACCGCCACTGGTCGGGCACCGCGGCGTCCGAGAAGAAGACGATCTGGTACTGCTGGCGCAGCTCCTGGGCGATGCGCGCGTACACGCCGGCGAGCTCGGTCTCCCGCTGGATGATGAAGTACGTCGCCCCCGTGTCCTCGGCGATGTTGCGCAGCCGCCGCGCCTGAATGCGCCCCACGCCGAGCTTCATCCAGCGCGCCAGCGAGGCGTTCTTGACGATCGGGTAGACCGGCACGCCCGCGTAGCGCGCGTAGTGGACCAGATGTTCGAGTTTGAACGTGCTGCCCTGGTCGACGCCGTCCGTCAGGACGACCAGCGCGTGCCGGCCGGGCGTCTTCTGCAGCTCGTACAGCATCTGGACCACGCTGTCGTACAGATGCGTCTCGCCGATCGGCTGCACGCGGTCGACTGCCTGGGCGGCCGCGTCCCAGTCGTTCGTGTAGCCGGTCAGCCAGAACGTCTTCTGGTTGAAGCCGACCACGGCGATCCGGTCCTGCGGCCGGAGCAGGGCCTTGCCGAACTGCTTCGCCGCCGCCTTCACCACCGGCAGTTCCTTGAGCATGCTCTCCGAATAGTCGATGAGCAGGATGACGTGCAGCGGCTGATCGCTGGCGGCGACGAGGTTCTCGATCGGCCGCCGCGCGCCGTCGTCGATCAGGGTCAGCTGATCCGCGCGCGGCGGCGCGCCGCCGGCCACCGAGAGCGGGATCTGCTGAACGGTGACGTCGATCTGCTCGCGGGCGCGGTCGCCGAAGAACACCACATCGTTCGACTCCTCGCCGATCGTCGAGCGCGCGACCACGCGCGCGTAGACGGCGTTCGCGTGCTTCGCCGCGTCGACCGTCGCCACGTACGGCGGCGCGTCCGCGGTGGCGACCTTCTCCTCGCCGACGTAAAAGTCCACGCCGCGGATGAGGATCTCGACCGGGCGGATGACGTTCGCGTGCAGCTCCACCGTCCCGCTCTCCGGCCACGTCAGCGGGGCCTGCAGGCGCACCCGGAACGGCGGGCGCGGATCGTTGACCACCATCTCGTCCTCGCCGGCGATGTTCCCTTCGGCGTCGTAGCCCACGGCGCGCATGCGCAGGCGGCGGATGTAGTAGCCGACGTTCACCTGTGCCGTCATCGCCTTCCCCGGCGCCTCGGCATACTTCACGCCGTTGATCAGCAGCTCGAGGCGCGTGACGGGATCGGTGGCCAGGATCGGGACGTGGAGGATGCCGGCGGTGAGGCCGGCAGTCTTCTGGGTGATGCGGACCGTCTGCGCGCTCAGCGAAGTTGCCGCGAGCAGAACGAGGAGAAGGATGAGTCGCCGGGTCATTTGCGCTGGACAGCGTCGAAGATCTTGTAGAGGTTGAAGCGTTTCGTTTTCGCCACCACGGGTTTCCAGAGATCGCCGACCTTCTTCAACCGCTCGAGGGCGTTGTCCATTCGAAAGTCTTCGATCTTCACGCCCCGTTCGACCTCTTCCCAGGTCACAGGCATGGAAACACTGGCCACCGGCGTTGGGCGGACCGAGTAGATCGACGCCAGCGTGCGCCCCCAGGCGTTCTGGTTGTAGTCGACGAGCACCCGGCCGTACGGCCGCTTGGCCTTGCTGTACTCGGCCGTGATGATCTGGGGATGGCGCCTGTCCAGCTCGAAGGCGATGGCCTTGGCGAACGTCCAGACCTCTTTCTGCGTCGGCCCGCGCACGATCGGCGTGTAGACGTGGATGCCCTTCGAGCCGGTGGTCTTCGCATAGCTCGGGATCTTCAGCGCGCCGAGGATGTCGCGCACGTGCAGGGCGACCTTGCGGACCTTCTCGAAATTCGCGCCGGGGCCGGGGTCGAGGTCGAAGTGCAAAAAGTCGGGGCGGTCCGTGTCGTCGCAGCGCGCGTACCAGGGGTTGAGATCGATGCAGCCGAGGTTGATCAGCCAGAGCAGCGACGGCAGGTCCTGGACGATGGGGAAAGGGACCAGGCCTTCGCTGTGCCGGATCGGGCAGGTCTCGATCCACTTCGGCCGCGGCTCCGGCGCGCGCTTCATGTAGAAGAACTCCCCCTCCGCGCCGTTCGGATAGCGCTTCATGACCATGGCCCGGTCGGCCAGGTGCGGGAGCAGCCACGGCGAGACGTCGGTGTAGTACTGGAGGAGATCGCCCTTGGTGATGCCGAGCTTCTTCCAGAACGGCTTGCGCAGGTTCGTGAGACGCACCTCGCGCGCGCCGAACTTCAGGATCACGTCATTGATGTCTTGGGGGATCTCGATCCGCCGCGCGGCCACGCGCGCGAGCTTACCAAACGATCGGCATCTTGCCGGTCCCGCCTTCGGTGCGGTGGCGCGGCGCGTCGAGCGTGGTGTACTGCAGCTCGCGCCCTTCGCGCGCGGCGCGGAGCATCAGCCCTCCGCGGGACATGTCGCCGAGGCCGGCGAAGAGCGCGGGAAAGCGCAGCTTGTCGCCGAGGATCGGCCGGAGCACGTCGACGTACTTGCCGGTGGCGACGCTGCCGAGAAGGACGATTTGTGCATCATCCTCCCCCTCCAGCGCCCGAGCGAGGAGCTGAGCGTGCTCCTTCAGCGGCTTCGTGTAACTGCGCGACGCCTCGTCGACGTCGATCTTCTGCATCCGCTTCAGCCGCTCCTCGGTCAGCCGCCAGTCAGGGGGGACGAGGCCGTAGCCCGAGGTGATGACGAAAATCCCCTCGCCGCCGATGATCGGCGAAGGAACGGCGAACCGCTGGGCGTAGGCGAGTTTCCCGCGGAAATAGAGCGAGCTCATGAACGCGAACGCCTCCCCGATCGGTACCCCGGCCTCCGACTGATAGCGCAGAGCCGTCGGGAACTTCGCCCGCGGCGAGGCCAGCTGCTTCGCCTTCGTGCCGCTGAGGCTGGCGGGCGAGAGGAGGAAGAGTTTGGTCATGAGTTGCGGAAGGATGAACGGGCTGGGCGTGTCACCTATTTCGCACACGAAGGGTGGCGGCTACGGGATCCAGCCGGGCAGCGCGGCGGCCTGCTTCACCCACCTCGCCATCTGCGCCTCGTCGAGATCGTCCTCGTGGACGTCGATCCAGCGCGCCTCCTTGGCTTTGCCTCCGGGTGGAACCGGTCGCAGCGACGTGCCTTGGAAGAACGTCACCTTGACGTAGCGCGTGTAGACGTGGAACGACACGAACCAGCCCTGCCCCTCGATGCCGTAGAACGGCGAGTTCCACTTCACGGCCTTGCGCACCTTGGGCACGTTGCGCACGATCAGCGCGTCGAGGCGCTTGCCGATGGCGCGCTTCCAGCCCGGCATCGCGGCGATGTACGCCTGCACCGGCGCGTCGCCCTCCGCCTTCGCGATCTGCGGGTTGCCGCCCTGGAGAAGGACGACCTTGCGGCTGCTCTTCTTCATGTCCCGCTCCGATTGTCGCTCAGGCAGGTGCCATCAGCATCCTGAGCAGCACTGCGAACGGACCTCTCCGCGTCCGCCGGAAGATGGCGTTCAGCTCGGGGACGTCCTTGGCCTGGAAGCACACCTCGAGCCGCCCGTTGGCCAGGTAGTCGTCCGGCCGCAGACGGCCGCGCGCGGCCCAGGTGGCCAGCACGTCGACATTCGGAACCGGAATCTCCTGATAGTTGCGGCAGACCGTCCAGCCGGGGGCGCGCTCGAGTGTGGGAGCCATGTTCGTTTCCTTCCATGACTGCGTCGAACGACATGGCCGGAAATCGACAGGGGTCTACCGTTTCTTCGACGACAGGCCGTTGTGGGCCACCGCGGCCTTCACGAGCGCCTTGAACGCGCGCGCGTCGACCTTCTCCCCTTCGTGGATGTCGATCGCCCTGCGCGTCTTGCCTTCCAGGCTGGAATTGAAGAGACCCGATGGGTCGGGGATGGCGGCCCCCCGGGCGAACGTCAGCTTCACGGCCTTCGTGTACGCCTCCCCGGTGCAGACGATCCCGTCATGCGACCAGACCGGATTGCTCCACTTCCACTCCTCGGTCATCTCCGGGTCGGCTTCCAGGATCAGCGCCCGCATGCGGGCCAGGGTCTCCCCGCGCCATCCGCCCAGGTCGCGGATCCGCTCGTCGATGAGTTCGGAAGCGGGTTTCCCGTTCGCTTGCTCGCGGGTGCTCATAGGGCGTGCGATGGTAGTGACGTCGTCCTCCGGGCGTCAACCGACAGCTCGCCTGATGAGACAATCTGCCGCCATGCGCCGCACCATCCTTTTCGCCTTTCTCCTCATGACGCTCGTCGCTCACGCTCAGACGCCCGCGCCGGCCCCGCGGACAGAGCAGCCGGAATTCGTGCGCCGCGCCCAGCAGCTCGCGCGCGGCGGCAATCTCGACGAGGCGCTCGCCGTCTATGAGGCCGAGCTGAAGGCCTCGCCGGATTCGGTCGCCGCGAACAACGGCGCCGGCGTCGTCCTCGACCTCCTCGGCCGCACCAAGGAGGCGAAGGCGTATTTCCATCGCGCCATCGCGCTCGCGGAGACGCCGGCGGCGAAGGCCAACGCCCACCGCGCGCTGGCCATGTCCTACGCCTTCGACAACGACTGCGCGAACACCGCGAAGCACGAGGAGACGGTCGCGGATTACTGGGCGTCGGTGCCGGACTACTACCGGCAGGGAGAGGCGTACAACGAGGCGGCGCGCGTCTGCATCGAGGCCGGCGCGTTCGACGTCGCCGAGAAGCTCTATCTGCGCGGACAGGAAGCGGGCCTCAAGGAACCGAACATCGCCCCTGCGCGCATTGCGCTCTGGAAATTCCGCACCGAGCACGCCCTGGCCCGCCTGGCGGCGCGCCGCAATCAACCCGAGGTCGCGAAGAAGCACGTAACCGCGGCGCGCGCCCTGCTCGATGCCAATCCCGAGATGGCCAAGGGCCAGGAGATCTTCTTCCCGTATCTCACCGGCTACGTCGCGCTGTACGGCGGCGACGCGAAGACCGCGCTCGCCGAGCTCCAGAAAGCGCGGCAGGACGATCCGTTCATCCAGGTGCTGATGGCGCAGGCGCACGAGAAGCTGGGCGAGCGCGCACAAGCCGACGCGCTCTACGTAAAAGCGGCAGCGACGACGGCGCACAATCCGCCCGCTGCCTTTGCGCGGCCCCTGGCGACGAAGAAGATCAAGCGGTGATCCCGGCTGCACGCGATCAGCGGCATCAGGATCCTTGACAGGAGGGTCACGTCAGGCCGCTTGTTCGGCAGTGATGAGCTGCCACGCTTCCAACGCAGCCAGATCGTTGGCGAGAGTGTCCAGTGGCACCCGAGTGAGCTTGCGACGTGAAATGAACTTCTGAAGTGTTTGCGATGCCACGACGTAAGCGCTTGGATGCTTTGCTGTACCGTCTTCTTTGGACGTGAAGGCCACGACCACGACGTAATGATGCTTGCGCGCGAGATGTCGTAGCGGCCAGCCGGTGATGATCAAACCGCGTCCAGTTGACCACCGAGCGATTCTACCGGCTTCGTTGTAACCGCCCTCCCCCGCCCACCGAAAAGGGGGCCGGTGAGCCCGGCCCCCTTCCAAATCATTTACGCCCTCCCTGCGACTGGATCGGGTCCGGCGTGGACGGCTCCGGCGCCGCCTCGGCCGGCTTACGGACTTTCCGCTTGCCGCGCGAGAAGTTCTTCTGGATGTTGTCCAGGTGGGGCATGAGCTGCTCGCGGTCCTCGGGCTTGGTGAGGGTCTTGGCGATGGCCACGGCGTTGAGGGCGCGCTGGCCGATGGCGCCGCGGGCCTCGAGCAGGGTGTCCTTGGCTCCGCGGCCGAGGAGGATCAGCTCGTCGCCGAGGCCGTCGTAGGCGCCGTGGAAGCCGAGGTGCTCGCGGATCTCGTCGCCGGTGATCTGCGCCGAGATCGACAGGTGCGGCGTGGCGTCGACCATGATGGCCACGTTCCGCAGGAAGTCGTCGTCGACGTTCCCGGCCAGGTTGAGCTGCCGCCGCCTCCGGGCGACGATGATCTTGAAGTCGGGCAGGGCCTGCACGAGCTCGCGGAGCTTGGTCAGGATGTCCTGCGCGGACTGCGTGTGAGTGAGAGTGCTGGGGGTTTCGGTTACGTTTGACATAGTTTTTTTCCTTTCTTTTCCTTTCTTTCCGGCTCACGCATCGAGGGAAGCTGCCGATCCGCGGGGCCCGTCGCGGCTGCTGCCGAGCTCGATTGCGTCACCGTTGGGAGCAAGATAGGACCGGAGTTATGAGCAGTCAATATCCGCGATGGTACTTTTAGCTGAGTCGGTGATATTTTTTGCTATCGCCTCGATCCTGAATCGAACGTGCAGCTAATTTCAGCAGTCTTTCAGCTGGCGAAGCGGGATCCGACGGTTTTAGAGCACGGATCGGCGGTTTTTCAGCCTCGGCGCTCGATTTCGAAGCGAGAAGGCTCGCTTCGAAATCGGGAGAGGCGCAAAAAAAACCGGGAAGGTTCGCTTTGAAACCGGGCGAGGGAGCTAAAAAACCAACGACCGTCGATTTACCGCCGGGCCAGACGCCCGGCGGGGGCGGCCGGGACGGCCGCGCGAGGGTTCGTGAGCATTTTCTTCAGGTACCGGCCGGTCGGGGAGTCGGCCTTGGCCACCTGCTCCGGGGTGCCGGTGGCGATGACCTTCCCGCCGGCGTCGCCGCCCTCGGGGCCGAGGTCGATGACGTAGTCGGCGGTCTTGACGACGTCGAGGTTGTGCTCGATCACCACCACGGTGTTGCCACGGTCGACCAGACCGTGCATGAGGTGGAGAAGCTTGGCGACGTCGTCGAAGTGCAGGCCGGTGGTCGGCTCGTCGAGGATGTAGAGGGTCTTGCCGGTGGCGCGCTTGGCCAGCTCCTTGGCCAGCTTGACGCGCTGGGCCTCGCCGCCGGAGAGGGTCGTCGACGACTGGCCGAGGGTGATGTAGCCGAGGCCGACCTCGTCCAGGGTGCGGAGGATGTTGGCGATGCGCGGGACGTTGCGGAACACTTCCAGCGCCTGCTCCACGGTCATGTCCAGGATCTCGGCGATGGAGGAGCCCTTGTACTTCACCTCAAGAGTCTCGCGGTTGTAGCGCTTGCCGCTGCAGACATCGCAGGTGACGTAGATGTCGGGCAGGAAGTGCATCTCGATCTTGATCTGCCCGTCGCCCTTGCAGGCCTCGCAGCGCCCGCCCTTCACGTTGAAGGAGAACCGCCCCGGCCCGTAGCCGCGCATGCGCGCCTCGGGGGTCGCGGCCATGAGGTTGCGGATCTCGGTGAAGAGCTGCGTGTAGGTGGCCGGGTTGGAGCGCGGCGTGCGGCCGATCGGCGACTGGTCGATGTCGATGACCTTGTCGATGTGCTCGAGGCCGTCGATGCGCTCGTGCTCGCCGGGCGTGTCGA
>JBIOTX010000145.1:0-14977 GCA_044866315.1 Thermoanaerobaculia bacterium
GATCAGCGGCGCGCCGAGCAAGGGCGCCTGCCAGTGGCTCAACTTCTACCGCAACGTCAACCTCGTCGCCGACGGCGGCGCGGGCGGCTACGTCTATCACGTGCTGCGGGCCGGGGAGGGCACGACCATCGACGTGCCGGGCATGCCCGCCGGCGTGGCGGGTGTGGTGATTCGCTACTACATCTTCAACACCCAGGTCGGCAACGTGCCTCTGCCCGCCCAGAACCCGGCCACGGCGCAGATTGTCGGCACGATCGCGCCCCTCCGCGCCGATGAAGACATCTTCACCGGTCCGGTCGGGCGCCTCCTGGTCTCCAACACCGCGAACATCCCCACTCCTCCGGGCGCGGTGAACAACAGCAGTCCCACCAACCTGATCATGCTCGCGCCGGCGGTGCTCCAGCAGAACGGCGACGCGATCTCGGCCGACTTTTCCGGTACCTTCCCCGACTTCTCCATGGGACCGAAGTTCAATCCCAAGTTCGTCTTCGGGAACGTGGTCCTCCTCGTCACCGGCAACGGCTCGGCCGTGCCCATCGGAGGGGTGCCCTACGCCGACACGGACGGCGGCAACGCCCGCGGCTGGATCTTCGACTTCGACGTGGCCTCGAACGCCGCGGCGAAGGACGCCCTCAGCGATCCCACGGCCACCTTCAGTCTCCTCCATCAGCTCTACGGCACGGTTCTGAGCGAGACCGAGTATTTCTTCGTCTCCAACCAGCAGGGCATCTACGCTGAGCAGAACGGGCCCGGCGACGTCTTCCTCAACCAGGGGACGACCGAGCCGGCCACGATCTCGGTCTACCAGTACGGGAAGAAGCTCGCCGCCTCGGACTGCCCGCCGGTCACGGTGTGGCAGTATCGCTCCATTCCCCTGGAGGCGCCGGGCAACGCCACGGTGCTGAGCGCGAACTTCTCCCCGGGCGACCCGCTCGTGGTCGACACCTCCCAGCCGGGCAACTACCTGTTCACCTTCACCATCAACAACGACGCGAACCCCGCACCGGCCGGCTATCCGCCGGAGAGCTATCTCACCTTCCAGAACCCGCCCTGGATCACCAACGCCCCATCGATCAGCCTGCGCATCCTCCCGAACAACGAGGACTTCTCGCGCTACTACATCGACCCGTCGGCCGAGGAGCCGGTGGGGAACGACCTCCTGACCTTCGACGTGGTCTACGCGAAGGTCCTGCGGACCTATTACCTGCTCTACCCGGCCATGAACGTCCAGGCCTTCCCGCTCAACGACGAGCAGAAAGTGAAGGACAACGCCGGCGCGATCCTGGACCGGACGCGGATGAAGCACTGGATGACGACCAAGTACATGCCCCGGACCCGGGATATGTCCCAGAGCCGCAAGACGTTGCTGCGGGCGTGGTGCCTCAAGTTCGCCCCGGAGAAATAAGCGCGGCCACCGCTCCACTTTTCAGGACGAAGCCTTCCCCAATCGAGGACAGGGCCCAGGCGATCGCTGCAGCCAAGTCTTTGAATTCATTGGCGGAATACTCAGCAGTACCGTGGCATGTCGGCCGCAACCGTGCGGCGTCGGTATCTTCTGGAGAGAGTCCAATGAGAAAAGCAATCCTGCTCACCCTCCTCACCCTGATCGCGGCTGCCCTGCCCCTCCTCGCGGATGACGAGCGCCACCAGTCGTACATCTCGTACGACGACGGCGGCACGGTCGTCCGGACGGGCGAAGACGGCCGCGAGGTCGAAGCGCACCGCAACCTGCCGGTCTACCCGGGCGATGAAGTGGTCACCGCCCGCCGCGGCCGTGCCGAGGTGCGGCTGTCCGACGGCAACACCGTCGGCATCGACCGCGCCACCGCCGTCAAGTTCCGCTCCATCCTCGACAGCTACGAGGGCGACCGGGACGAGACCATCGCCGAGCTTCGCTACGGCAAGGTGGCCGTCCACCGCACGGACATCGGCCGCGACCACGTCCGCCTCGACACGCAGAACGCGAGCTACGTCGCCAGCAACGAGGCGGTGTACTCGGTCGAGACCGACCAGCGCGGCAAAGACCGGGTGGTCGTGTTCGACGGCTCGGTCGAAGTGCGCACGCCCAACCGGGCCACGCGCCTCCGCGCCGGCGAGTCCGCCTCGGTCGACGACAACGGTCCGTACGACCTGGTCGGCGACCAGCGCAACGCCGCGGACGACTTCGAGCGCTGGTTCCTCGGCCGCGCCGACCGCTTCCGCAACTACAACAACCGCTACGTCGACCGCCGCCTCGGCTACTGGGCGGACGACCTCGACGACCACGGCCGCTGGGTCTTCGTGACCGGCATCGGCTGGTCCTGGCGCCCCTTCGTCTCCGTCGGCTGGCGCCCGTACTACAACGGCTACTGGGCGCACCGGCACGGCTGCCTGACCTGGGTCTCCTACGATCCGTGGGGCTGGGGCCCGTGGCACTACGGCCGCTGGGCCTGGGATGCGTTCAACGGCTGGTTCTGGGTGCCCGGCTACGGCTACTCGCCGGCCTGGGTCTACTGGATGTACGGCCCGAGCTACATCGGCTGGGCGCCGATGGGCTGGTGGGATTGCCACCGTCCGTACTATGACTGGGCCTACCGCCCGTACCGCTATCACCGCGACTTCGGCTTCGGCTTCTACGGCCGGATCCGGGTGGGCGAGGCCGATCTGCGGCCGTGGACGTTCATCGACGCCGGCGACATCATCGCCTCCCGGCGCATCGACCGCGCGGCGCTGACCGCGGACGTGATCAAGGGCCGCCTCAGCCGCGGTGACGGCAAGGCCAGCATCTACGGCGGGGCGGGGCGCTTCACCCGTGAAGAGCTGCGCGATCCGGCGGAGACGATCAGGCGCCGCGGTCTCGGCCGCGACGACAGCGACGTCACCGGCTACATCGGCCGCCGCGACCCGAACGTCGGCGCGCCGGTCCGCGACCGCATCGTCCGCGGCCGCACTCCGGCTCCGGGCGCGGGCGGCGGCGCCACGGGACAGACTCCGTCGCGCACCATCACCGGCGGCGGCGTCGCTCCGATCACCGGCGGTGGCCTGGCCCCGATCCGCGGCGGCAGCCCCGCTCCCATCGGCGGCGGCAATCCGGCCCCGGTCACCGGCGGCAGCATCGGCCGGCGCGGCGAGGATCCGCCGAGCAATCCCGACCGCGGCGACGGCATCAACCGCACGCCCCGGCAGAACGAGCCCCCGCGCGACCCGGTGCGGGTCATCGGCCGCGGCGACGACAAGAGCGACCGGGACTCCGGCGACTGGCGCGGGCGCATCGGCGACCGCGGGAACAACGACGAGCAGCCGCGCGTGACCACGCCTCCGCCGACCACGGGCGAGCGCCCGCGTCCGGCGGACGGCTGGCGCGACCGCGTGCGCTCCGATGACGGCGGGTCCTCGTCCGGACGCCGCAGCGACAGCGGTGGCAGCGGCAGCGGCAGCGGCGGCTCGGCCCGCGACGGCGGCTCGTCCAGCGACGTGCCCCGCCGCGTGATCGACCGCATCGGCGGCGCCCGGGTCTACCCCCGCGGCGACGAAGGCGCCTCCCGTGGCAGCGGCAGCGGGTCGTCCCGCGACAGCGGCTCCCGCGGTGACAGCGGCGGCAGCGTCCGCCGCGGCGACAGCGGCTCCCGCTCCAGCGGCGACAGCGGCTCCCGCTCCAGCGGCGGCTCGCGCGTCGACCGTCCCAGCAGCGGCGGCGGCAATCGCGACTCCGGCGGCTCCTCGCGTTCCAGCGGCGGCGGCAGCCGCGACTCCGGCGGCTCCTCCCGCAGCAGCGGCGGCGGCAACAACGGCGGCGGCTCCTCCAAGTCCGATGGCGGCAACCGCTCCGGCGGCGGGAAGATCGAGCGCGATCACTGACGCGCAACTTCTACGGTTTCAATGAAAAGGGCCTCCGGCGACGGAGGCCCTTTCTTTTACAATCGCGCCCGCGAATGGCCCTCCCCCTCTTCTACGCCCTCTACTGCCTCGAGGCCGGCCTGTTCTTCACCGTCGTTCCCTGGACGCGGGTGTGGACGCTCAATCCGCTGCTCCACAGTCACATGGAGATCGGGCTGTGGGCGGATAATCCGTTCGTGCGGGGGCTGATCTCCGGGTTCGGGCTGGTGCACCTGATCGTCGGCGTCCGCGAGCTGGTGCGGCTCGCGCGCGCGCGGCGCGAGGACGCGGCGCGGTGAAGCGCCTCCCCCGGGTCCTCCTTCCGCTCCTCCTCGGTCTGGCCCTGTTCGCCCTCTACTGGTTCGCGCAGGAAAACCCGGCGCTGATCGACCGCCTCCGCCTGGAGCACCGGCCGGTCCTCAATGCGCTGCTCTTCTTCGCCTGTCTGCCGCTGATCTTCTTCGTCGTCCGGGCCCTGGACCTGGTCGCCTTCGACGTCTTCGCCACGCGGCGCGGCCGCGTGCGCGCGCCGGCCCTGCTGCGCGAGATCGTCTCCATCGGCCTCTTCCTGATCCTCATCGCCTGGGCCGTGTCGACCATCTTCGAGTACCGGATCACGGCCTTCCTGGCCACCGGCACGGTCGTCGCCGCGGTCCTCGGCCTGGCCCTGCAGGAGACGCTGGGGAACCTCTTCGCCGGCATCGCCCTGCATCTCGAGGACAGCTTCGAGATCGGCGACGTGATCCGCTCCGGCGAGTACATCGGCACGGTCGAGGGTGTGCGCTGGCGCGGCACGCGCATCCGCACCTTCAACAACGACATCGTCATCGTCCCCAACTCCGTGCTTGCCCGCGAGCACCTGGAAGTCTTCCCCCGCAGCAACCTCAACGCCCGGCTGGTGCAGGTGGGGATCGACTACAACGTTCCGCCGGCGACGGTGATCGCCGTGCTGGTCCAGGCGGCGTCGAATATCGAGGGCGTGTCCCGGGAGATCCCGGTCATCGCCCGCATCGCGCACTTCGGCGACTCCGCGATCACCTACGACATCAAATACTTCATGCGCGACTACGCGCAGCGCGACCGCATCGACGCCGACATCCGCAAGGCCCTCTGGTACGCGCTGCGCCGCAACGGTATCCCCATCCCGTTCCCCATCCGCGCCCTGCAACGCTACGAGGCCCCGGCCCAGAAGCACCACCCGGCCGCGGAGGAGATCCTGGAGCGCCTAGCCGGCATCGACATCCTGTCGCCCCTTCCTGCCGAGGCCCACCAGATCATCGCTGCTGCGGCGCGCGTGCACACGTACTCCAAGGGCGAGACCATCATTCGCCACGGAGCCGCCGGCGACTCCATGTTCATCGTCCACTCCGGCGAAGTCTCCGTGCGCATCGCCGACGACGGCCCGCCCCACGAAGTCGCCCGGCTCGCCGCCGGCGACGTCTTCGGCGAAATGGCCCTCCTCACCGGCGAGACTCGCACCGCCGACGTCATCGCCCTCACCGACGTGACCGCCGTGGAGATCGCGAAGGATGCGCTGCAACCGGTACTGCACGATCATCCGGAGCTGGCCGCGGCGGTCTCGGCGAAGGTGATGGAGAGGCAAGGGACACTGGATACGTTGAGGGCGGGGGGGCGGGAGGAAGAGCAGAGGACGATTTTGTCCAGGATTCGCGCGTACTTTGGGTTGTGAAAGATGAATGAAGAGGTTCGAATGAAGAGGGAAGAATTAAGAGGGGATGGGGGGCGTGCTTCTTCATTCTTCCTTCTTCATTCGAACCTCTTCCTTCTCCGGCCCCTATGAAGCGTCTTCTCATCGTCGAAGACAAAGAATCCCTCGCGCAGATGCTGCGCGAGTCGGCCCTTTCCGACGGCTTCGAGCCCGACGTCGCCTCTACCGGCTCCGAGGCCATCCAATGGCTCGCCCAGGGCCGGCGGTATGTCGCGGTGCTCACGGACTTGCGGCTGCCGGGGGCGGACGGGATCGCCGTGCTGCGGCAGGCGAAGGAGAGCGATCCGGATTGTCCGGTGATCGTGATGACCGCGTACGGCACGATCGAGAACGCGGTGGAGGCCATGAAGCTCGGGGCATACGACTTCATCCAGAAGCCGATCGACGTGGATCACCTCTCGATCGTCCTGCGCCGTTGCCGCGAGCATCGCGAGCTGCGGCATGAGAACCTGCTGCTCAAGGAGGAGTTCCAGAAGCAGTACCGCCTGCCGGCGATCGTCGGAGAGTCGCCGAAGATCGTCGAGGTCTCCCAGGCCATCCAGCGCGTCGCCGCCACCGACTCCACGGTCCTCCTCCTGGGCGAGTCCGGCACGGGCAAGGAGCTCTTCGCCCGGGCCATCCACCAGCTCTCGCCGCGCCGCGACCGGCCGTTTGTGGCCATCAACTGCGCGGCCATTCCCGAGACGCTCATCGAGAACGAGCTGTTCGGACACGAGAAGGGCTCCTTCACCGGTGCGACGTCGCGGCAGCTCGGGAAGTTCGAGCTCGCCGACACGGGGACGATCTTCCTCGACGAGATCGGCGAGCTGGGGTTCGCCGTGCAGGCCAAGGTCCTGCGCGCGGTGCAGGAGCATCGCTTCGAGCGCATCGGCGGCACGGCGACGATCGACGTGGACGTGCGGGTGATCTGCGCGACGAACCGCAATCTCGAGGAGGCCGTGAGGCGCGGTGCGTTCCGCGAGGACCTCTACTTCCGCATCAACGTCTTCCCGGTGACCATCCCGCCGCTGCGCGTGCGCCGCGAGGACATCGATGCCCTGGTGGACTTCTTCCTTCACCGCTTCGCCCGCGAGCTGCCGCGCCCCGGGCTGCGCATCAGCGGCGAGGCCCGGGCCGCGCTGCGCGCGTACGACTGGCCGGGCAACATCCGCGAGCTGCAGAACTGCATCGAGCGCGCGGCCATCCTCTGCGACGCGAGCACCATCGAGCCGCGCGACCTGAGCCTCGGCGAGCCGGCCGAGGATGCGCTGCGGGAGGCGGTCGACCTCTCGGGGACGTTGGCCGAGGCGACCGAGCGGGCGGCGCGGCTCATCGAGCGCATCAAGATCGCCGACGCCCTCCAGGCCGCCGGAAGCCGCGAGCGCGCCGCCGAGCTCCTCGGCATTTCCGCGCGCACGCTGGCGGCGAAGATGAAGGAGCTGGGCCTGGAATGAGCGACATCCCGACCGCGAAGGACGTGGTCGCGTTCCTGAACAAGCGCCTCGCCGCGCGCGGCCTGCCGTACCGCCTCGAGCACGTCGCCGTCCTGCCGTACATGAACCCGATGTGGCTTGCCAACTGGGACGCCCCGCAGCTCGCGGACAAGCCGGAGCGCGAGGTCATCGAGGAGGAGATCCGGGAGGCGCGCTGGCGCTTCCCGCAGGTGCTCGAGGACTTCTGATCGCGTACACCGCGTCGTCGCCGAATCGACGTACGGGCGTGAGCCGCGCCAGCCACGGCTGCAACGCGATCTTCTGCTCCGGCGCGAGCTGCGCTTCGTGCACGATCACGATCGCGGCGCCGTTCTTCTCCAGCAGCTCGAGGAACTGATCGTCGAACTCGAGCCGCTCCTCTTTCTGCCGCAGCAATTCGTGCAGCGGCGTCTCCCAGCCGGAGGTGCCGTTGATGATGGGGACGCGGTGGGTGGTCGAGGCGAGGACGTAGCGGAACGCCGCGCCCTCGCGCATCATCGGCAGCTCCAGCACCACCTCGGGCCGGGCCTCGGCGAGCCAGCGGTAGACCGGTGCGGGCTGCGGGTCGACGTGCTCCCACTGCACGCGCGCCGCCGTCTCGACGATCACCAGGGCGAGGAGCAGCGCCGCGACGGCGCGCCTGCGCTTGGTCCGCTCAAGAAGCATGACCATGCCGATCGCTGCCCAGACGGCCAAGCCGACGTAGGCGATGGCCGCCCAGCGGGCGGGGGTGCGGGTGGCGCGGAAGGGCGTGATCACGCGGAAGAGGAACGGGTGGAGGAAGGCGTTCCAGCCGAGGGAGCCCAGGACGCCGATGGCGATCCAGAGGGCGGCGGCGCGCTGCTCGGTGGTGAACGGCGTCGTCGTGACGGGGCGTGATTTCACCCAGCGGGCGATGAGCAGGGCGACCAGGATCGTCGCCGGCACGTCGGAGCCGCTGAAAGTGACCCGGCCGAGGCTGATCCGGTCGGCGATCAGGGTGAAGTAGGTGAGGACGGCGAAGAGGACGATGGCGACGTCCAGCGGTGTGGTGCGGGCCTCCGGCCTGCCTCGGTAGAGGAGCGGCGCCGCGCAGAGAAGCAGCACGAGCAAACCGGGAAAGAGCTCGCGCTCCGCGCGCCGCAGTTCCGGATCGACGGCGCCGCCGTACAGGAGGTTCCGCGACGACGGCACGAGCCAGTCTGTCCAGTTCGCCGATCCCTTCGACGCCTCGCCGGTGGTGCGGCGCGCGCCGTACTCACTGGCCACGAGCTGATAGGGGATGAGGAACGGCAGCAGCACCAGTCCGGCGACGAGCAGCGACGCCGTCAGGCGGAGCCAGAAGGCGCGCTCGCGTCGCGGCTCGGCGATCTGGAGAAAGACCACCGTCAGCACGAGCGCGACCGCGCCGTAGAGCAGCCAGTAGACGTTGCACAGGGCGTTCATCACGAATACGGCGGCGAGAAGGGCGGCGGATTTGGTCGTCGGACGGCGCCAGTAGACGAGCAACGCCGCGAGGAGCAGCGGCAGCCAGCCGCTCCAGACGATGTGGATGTGCTGGACGTGGGAGATCCGGAACGAGGCGAAGGCGTGGAAGACGCCCGCGAGCAAGGCCGCGGGCACGTTGCCCGTGACCAGCCGCGCCAGGACGAACGCGCCGTAGCCGGCGAAGGCGAAGCCGAGGAGGAGGGCGAGGTTATGGACGGTCAGCGGGGAGAGGCCGGCCAGGTGGAACGGCAGCGCGACCAGGGCGATGCCGACGAGGTTCTCGCTGTAGGCGAGCGGATAGATGCCGCCGTGGAAGATCGGCGGCTGGTAGAGGCCCGTCGGCGCGTGGAGGAGCGCGTGGCAGACCCAGTCGAGGATGAACGTCGTCAGCAGCGGGTCGCCGCGGTCGGGGACGGAGGTGCCGAGGTGGAGCGCGAGCGGCCAGGTGAAGGCGATTGCCAGGACGAGGTAGAAGGCGAAGACGGCGAGCTCGCGCAGGACGCGGCGGATCACGGTTTGTCGTCCCATTCCACGTACTGGTCGTCGAGCCGCGTGGCGCGCCCGTTGTTGTCGATGATCTCGATCTGCACGTCCGTGCGGTCGTCGACGCCGCGCGGGCGCTTCGGAATCACCAGCGTGAAGCCGGGGTGGTCCTCGTAGTACCAGGGGTACTTTTTGGAGATCTCGGGCCGCGGCACGCGGATGGCCTCGAAGCGGTGCCTGCCTTCCTCGAGGAGGACGTCGATTCGGCGAATGCCGGCCGGGGCGATGGCCCAGCCGCTGACGAGCAGCGGCCCTTTCGCCGTCCCGCGCGGCTGCTCGAGGAAGCCGAAGGGCGTGCCGCTCCACGTCGACTCGCCGCGGAGGAAGCGCGCCAGTTCCTCGGACGGCATGTGTCCCGCGCCGTCGGGTTGATCCGGCACGCGCAGGCGCTGCCAGCCGGGGAAGTTTTTCGTCACGGCGAAGACGAAGTCGCCGTGGATGCCGTGGTCGAAGCGCCGCAGGAACTGCAGGCGCCCCGCGTCGACGGCGCTGCGCAGCGCGCCGAGGACCGCCGGCTCGTTGCCGAACTCGCCGAGCCAATGGCCGTGCACGACGATCACCCGCGCTCCGTTCGCCTCGGCCACATCGAGCACGCGCGCGTAGTTCTTCTCGTCCCAGGCCACGCGCATGTCGCGATAGACGGGCGGCTCCCAGGCGGCGCTGCCGTTCATGATCGTGACGCCGTGGTGGGTCGCGCCGTGCAGGTAGCGGAAGGCCAGCCAGTTGTCGACCGGCCACTCCAGCACCGGCGCGGGACGTGCGCTCTTGAGCCAGCGATACACGGGCGGGGTGGTGGTCACGTACTGCTCCCACTGCGTGCGGGGCCGCAGGTCGATGTACGCGGCCAGGACCAGACCCGCCGCGACGAGTGCGTGCTTCACGCCGCGGCGGTTGCGCAGCAGCGCCTCGCAGCCGAGGGCCACGAACGGGACGGCGCCGGTGTAGGCGATGATCGCGAACCGCGACGGCGCGCGCATGCTCTGGTACGCGGCGATACGGTCGTAGAGGAACGTGTAGAAGAACGAGTTCAGACCGAGCACGCCGAGGAGGCCGACGGCGATCCAAAACGCGGATACCCATCCGCCCACGCCGAAGCGCGAGTGGGCGACGGCGTCGCGCAGCGTGCGCCCGCGGTCGCCGCCCCACGCCAGCGGCAGGCGGATGGAGAGCCGCGCCAGCAGGACGATCAGGAACGCGATCGTCGGCAGATCCGTCCCGCGGATGGAGATGAACGTGCGCCCGAAGATCTTCAGCGTGTACCGCGGGTCGCTCATCGCGGCAAGAATGACGGCCATCCCGAGGAGGAGCAGCAGGATGTCGAGAATGCGCAACGCTATGTTTCCCCTCTCCCCTTCGGGGAGAGGGGTCAGGGGTGAGGGGGGCCTCGGCGTCATCACGAATGCCACCACCACCATCACGATCGCGAACAACCCCGGAAAGAGCTGATGCTCGGACTTGTGCTTGTCGGGCGGAATGAGATCGCCGTAGGCATGGCTGAGCACCGTGATGCGCAGCCAGTCGTGCCACACGCCCGATCCGCCGCGCAGCTCTTCCTCGTAGCGCTTCATGTTGTACAGGGTGGACACGGTGCGGTAGGGGAGCAGGAACGGCAGGAGCACCGCGCAGGCGACGGCGATGACGACCGCCAGGCGCAGCCAGTAGCGCCAGCCGCGCTTCGCGTCGGCGAAGAAGAGGAAGATCAGGGTGACGGCAATCGCGGCGATGGCGAAGAGCAGGTAATAGAGGTTGGTGAGGCCGTTCATCACGAACGCCGCGCCGAAGAGCGCGGCGCGCTTCCACGTCGGCCGCTGCCGGTAGGCCAAGAGCGCGGCGAGCATCAGCGGCAGCCAGCCGCTGGAGATGAGCTGCAGGTGGGCGACGTGATCGAACTTGAAGGAGACGAAGGCGAAGAACGCGCCGCCGAGGAATGCGGCGACGAAGGAGGAGGTGAACATCCGCGCCAGCACGAACGCGCCGTAGCCGGAGAGGGCGAAGCCGAGGAGCATGGCCAGGTTGAACACCGTCAGCGGCGTCGCGCCGGCGAGATGGAAGGGAAGGACGAGCAGGGCCACGCCGACGAAGTGCTCGCTGAACGCGAGCGGCATCACCGCCGGATGGAACACCGGCGCGTCGAAGAGGCGCAGCGGGTGATGCATCAGGGCCTTGCAGGTCCAGTCCAGGATCCAGGTCGTCAGGAGCGGGTCGCCGGGATCGCTAACGGACGTAGACAACCGGATGGCGAGAGGCCAGGTCAGGATGACCGCGGCGGCTACGTACAGTAGCCCGATCGCGATCTCCCGCCCCGCACGCCTCGCAAAGACTTGCATCATCTAACCTTACCTGACGACCGGCTCGATTCGTGATGATGTCTTTTTTTGGACGGAGGGATGGAAGGTAGAGACACTTTTGTCCAACCCGACACTTGACGGTTCCTGACCCGTATCATCCCCATGTTCACCATCCCTGGCAGGAAGAGGTGATACCTCATGATTCGGACCCGGGAACGATTCGAAGTGCGACTGCGGGAGTACCTCGAAGCGTGTTACACCGTCGAAAGCCCTCCACGTGTGAGCGAGCTGGCCGACAGGCTGGGTCTCTCCGTCGGACAGCTCAGCAAGCTGTTCCGGCGTCTCTACGGCGGAAAGCTCTCCGACTACTTCAAGGCCCGGCAGGTCGAGTACGCCGAGCAGCTGCTGCGCGACACGTCGCTCACGGTGACCAAGGTCGCCTACAAGGCGGCGTTCGGCACGCGGCGCACGTTCTTCCGCACCTACCGGCGGATCAAGGGCGACACGCCGGAGAATTACCGCGCGCGCATGCACTCAGTCCGCAGCGGCGGGAGCGCTGATGCCGAGGAGCGCACTGACAAAGCGCGCGATCCGTTTCTGGTCGACGTCGCCGAGATTCCCCCGCCCAGCCCCCGCACCGATCGCGAAGAGCGCGGTGTGAAGCCTGCGGTTGGTCTCCAGTCCGCCGTGCGCCCCGGCCGATGAAGACGGGCCGGCCGCGGGCGGATCGCTCGACGGCGAGAGCACCACGTTCGGATTGGCGGTGACGACCACGTCGCCGCTGTTCGGATGCATGGCCGCGCTCTTGGTCTCGACGCGCTCGAAGTGTCCGCTGGCGGTGAGCATGTTCACCACCGCGGCCGTGTCATCCGGCTCCGCAAAGCGGTAGAGGTGGGCGATCTGTCCCGAGGCGTAGGCGCGCCAGCGCGGGGCGAAGCCGCCGTCGGCGAGGAGACGGTTCATCCGTACGAGCGTATTCACCGGGGACATGCCGTGGTCGCCGGTGACGACGAGCGCGTCCCGCGAGAGATCGAGCGCCGCGGCGATCGCGCCGAGGGCGCGGTCGGCGGAGGCGTACGCTGCCCGCAGGACCGGCTCGCCGCCGGCGCGGCCGAGCCAGGCATGACCGGCCTCGTCGAGCTGCGGCTGATACATGAAGAGGAGATCGAACTCCATCCGCCGGATGGTCAGCACCTGGGCCCGGGTGAAGAAGTCGGCGATGCGCTCGACCTGCTCGGCGAACGTGGCCGCGTCGACGCCCGCCGCCTCGTCCGGGGGGCTGGGGAAGAATCCGACTTCGTCGTCGATCAGGCGCTGGTACGACTCCGGATAGCACTCGTTCCGCGCGATCGCGCCCCAGTAGATGGCCACGTCATTCAATGCCGGATCGGCATGCAGAATCTTCGACCATGACCCGAACAGCGCCTCGGTGGCCCGCCGGGTGATCGCGAACCATCCCTTCTCGTCGATCGGGATCTCCCGGTCCTCGCTCTCGATGGTGAAGCTCTCGTAGTTCTCCTGCCCGTCGTCGGTGGTATCCCAGGCCACGACGTCGACGTCGAGGCGTGCGCGCTGCGGCACGGTCCACTCCAGCCGCGCGCGCATCACGGGACTGAACGTCTGGCGGCGCGGCCTCGGGGGCGTCCACGTCGGCGGCACCCACTCGCGATGAAAGTCCTCCCGTTTGAGGCGGAGGATCCGCCCGCGCGTGAGCGGCGTGGTCCAGATCATCCCGAAGTCCGCGCTGCGCCGCGGCGAGCTCGCGTCGATGGTGGGGAAGGTGACGTCGCCGGTGCGCTTGCCTTGCCGGCGCGCGGCGTCGAGCAGCGTCTCCACCTCGATCTCGGTCTTCATCCCCACCGCCGCCTCCTCGACCGGCCGGCCGCGGACGTGGAAGGCGTTGGCGATCACGCCGTTCTTCTGCGGGTCGGCGCCGGTGAAGATGGCCACGTGCGCGGGGGCCGTGGCGCTCGGGTTCACCGGGATCACGCGCGCCGACGTCCCCTCGCGGGCGATCCACTCGAACGCGCGCAGGCCGGGCTGCGAGGCGAGCATGTCCGCGGAGAGGCCGTCGAAGGAGAGGAGCACGACCCGCCGGGCGACGCCGGTGGCGGCGAGCTGCGGCCGCGGCTGCGGTGCTGGCGCCGGCGCAGGCGGTTGCTGCGCGACGCACGCGGTGAGGACGAGGGAGAGGAGAAGAGCGCGGCGCACTATTTCTTCAGGCTCGCCAGGATCTTCTTCCGATACTCCTCGGCTTTGGCGATGGCCGCGTCTTCATCGACCGTGAGCAGCTCGCCACGGCGCATCAAGATCTTTCCGTCGACGATGGTCGTGACCACGGAGTTGCCCGACGCGGCGTAGACGATTGCCGACTCCACCGAGTACACCGGCTGCACCTTCGCCGAGTGGAGGTTGACGATCACCACGTCGGCGCGCTTGCCCTTCTCCAGCGTGCCGATCTTGTCGGCCAGGCCGAGGACCTGCGCGCCGCCGATCGTGGCCAGGCGCAGCACCTCGCGTGCGCTGATGGCCTTCGGGTCGTTGCGGGTGACCTTCTGCAGCCGGGCCGCGCTGGCCATCTCCTCGACCATGTCCAGATTGTTGTTCGAGCCCGCGGGCCCGTCCGTGCCGAGGCCGACTTCCATTCCGGCGCGGACCATGTCCACCACCGGCGCGATCCCGGAGGCGAGCATGGTGTTGCTCTCCGGGCAGTGGGCGACGCCGGTCTTCCGCGCGGCGAACGTCTTCAGCTCGTCCGCCGTCAGCCACACCCCGTGCGCGGCCACGACGTCGTCGCCTAAGAAGCCGATCGAGTCCAGGTAGGCGCCAGGCGTCATGCCGTTGTAGCGCTCGGCGACCTGGCGCAGCTCGTCCTTCGTTTCCGAGACGTGGATGAGGATGGGGATGCCCAGCTCCGTCGCCAGCGCGCGGACCTGCTTGAGGTGATCGGTGGACACCGTGTACGGCGCGTGCGGCGACATCGCCGGCGTGATCAGCCGGTCGCCCTTCCACTCCTTCGCGAAGCCGCGGATGTAGGCGATCATCGCCTCCCAGGTCTTGTTGTCCGGCGCGGGAAAGTCGATGAGCGTGTTCCCGAGGACGCCGCGCAGACCGGCGGCCTTGGCCTCGCGGGCGATGTCCTTCTCGAAGTAATACATGTCGCAGAAGGTGGTCGTGCCCGAGCGGATCATCTCCGCCGCCGCCAGGCGCATCCCCCACTTCACGAACTCCGCGTCGACGTTCTTGGCCTCGGCCGGGAAGATGTAGTTCGTCAGCCAGTCCATCAGATCGCGGTCGTCGGCGATCCCCCGGAACAGCACCATCGGCGCATGGGTGTGGGCGTTGACGAAGCCGGGCACCACCGCCATCCCCCCCGCCCGGATGACCGTCTTGGCATCGTACCTGCCGTCGATCTCACTCGACGCGCCGACGTCCACGATCACCCCGTCGTCGATCGCCACCGACCCGCGCTCGATGTTCGGCCCGGCCATGGGGACCACCGCCCCGCCGGTGATGAGCAGGTCGATCTTCCGCGCGGCGAGGGCGGGGAGGGGGAGGAGGGTAAGGCCGAGAAGGAGTGCAAGACGTCGAAGCATGGGGCAACTATACTTTGGAGTGCGGCGGCATCGCCGCCGCTTTGAAAG
>JBIOTX010000146.1:0-27209 GCA_044866315.1 Thermoanaerobaculia bacterium
CGAAGAGGTACTCCGCGATCAGGGCCACGCGCAGGTCGTGGGAGATCCACTTGTTGTTGAAGTTCTCCGGCGTCAGGTTCCCGGCGGCGTCGCGCTCGAGCTCCTCGAGCAGTCCCTGCGGCTGGTCGTGTCCGCGGAGGGCGTCGATCAGCGAGCCCTCGCCGCCGGGCCAGATCTCCGGCAGACACCAGTCGATCGGCGCGCCCTTGGTCAGCGGCCAGAGGACGGAGGCGGACGTCGCGCCGCGCGCGCGGACCGCGTCCCACAGCGCTGGCACGCGCAGCAGGCTGGCCTCCTTCAGCCAGGGCGGGTCCGGCACCGGCACCAGCTCGCGGTTGTTGCAGATGCCATGACGCGCGGGCAACGCGCCCGTGACCAGCGTCGTGTGCCCCGGATACGTGAGCGCCGGGAAGACACTCCGGACCGCGACCGCGTGCGCCCCCTCGCGATACAGCTGCTGCATCGCCGGCGCCGGCCACCGCTCGTCGAGGTAATACTCCGGCACGAGCCCGTCGATGCTGATGAGCACCACGTGCTCCGCCCGAGGCTTGCGGTTGCGCGCCACGGGCGGGGGCGGTCCACGAACTGTGCCGTTTTTAGGAGTGCGGTGGCGCAGCCACCGCTTTCCTATCCGGATACAAAAGCGGCGGCTACGGCCGCCGCACTCCTAAAACAACCGCCCCAGCACCGCCGCCACCGCCGTTTCCACGCGCAGGATGCGTGCACCCAGGGACACAGGCGTGAAGCCGATCCGCTGCAAAGAGGCGATCTCCGCCTCGATGAACCCGCCCTCCGGCCCAATGGCCAGAGTCACCGCTCGCCCCACATCGCGCGGGCACTCCGCGGCCGCGCCCGGGTGGGGGACGAGCGCCAGCGAGCCGGCGGCGATCGCCGGCAGCTCGTCCTCGACGAACGGCCGGAAGAGCCGGCGCAGGTCGATCGTGGGGAGGATGGTGTCACGCGCCTGCTCGAGGCCGAGGACCCGTTGCTGAAGAAGGTTCTCCTCCGAGAGCTTGGGCGACTTCCAGTAGCTCTTCTCCACGCGCCAGGCGTTGACCAGGATGATGCGCTTGACGCCGAGGGAAGTCGCGCCGGCGAGGATGCGGTTGAGGACCTTCGGACGCGGCAACGCCAGGACGAGCGTGGCTGGCACGGGCGGCGGCGGGTCGTGCTCGAGGCGCACGCGCATCTCCAGCACGTCGCCGAGGCGTGTGACCTCGCCCGTGCCGATCTTCCCGCCGGCCACGCCGACCAGGAGCGTGTCCCCCACCCTGGCACGGTGGACGTTCGTCACGTGCTCGAGACGTCGCCCGGTGAGACGGACGCGATCTTCGTCTGTGAAGTCGTCGGGAAAGAGAAGGATGAGATTCATGCGGCGCGCAGCGCGAAGGCGAACGTCGCCCCTTCGCCTGGACGATTCTCCAGCCAGATGCGCCCGCCGTGCAGCTCGACCAGCTCCCGGGCGATGGCCAGGCCGAGGCCGGCGCCGCCGGTGGTGCGGGAGCGGGAGGCGTCGGCGCGGTGGAAGCGGTCGAAGACGCGCTCGGCGTGCTCGGGAGGGACGCCCGGGCCGTCGTCGGCGACGCGGATCACGATCTCCTCCCCTTCCCGCGCCGCGCGCACGGCGATCGACGAGCGCGCGTAGGTCGCGGCGTTGACGACGAGGTTGCGCAGCACCTGAACGATGCGCCGAGAATCCGCGCGAACCACCAGCCCCTCGGGGATCTCGCGCGTCACCGCCGCCGTCATGCCGTCGAGGGCCCGGTCGACGATCTCCGCCACCGCCACGTCCGCGACCTCCAGCCGCAGCTGCCCGGCCTCGGCGAGGGAGAGCTGCTGCAGGTCGTCCACGAGGCGGGAGAGGTTGAGCACTTCCTCCTCGATCGACCCGAGGAACTTCGCGTCGGCCGCGGCGACGCCGTCCTGCACGGCCTCCACCTGCACGCGGATGTTCGTCAGCGGCGTGCGCAGCTCGTGGGCGACGTCGCTGACCATGTTCCGCCGCGCCCGCTCGTTCCGCTCCAAGGCCTCGGCCATCGAATTGAACGAGCGCGCCAGCTCGGCGATCTCGTCGCGGCCGCGCACGTCGACGCGCGCGTCGAGCCGGCCGCTGGCGATCTGCTGCGCGCCCGCGGTCAGCGCCTCCACCGGCGCGAAGAGACGGCGGAAGATGGTCAGCATCACCAGCACGGCCAGGAGGGTCGCCGCGCCGAGGCCGGCGAGCAGCCAGCGGTCGACGCGCCCGCGGAACTCCAGGCTCGGGTTGCCGGGACCGTCACCGGGTGGCATCAGCCAGACCGTGCCGACGCCGCGCAGCTTCCGCGCGTTGCCGTGCAGTTGCAGCGACTCGTAGCTGCCGTTCCGCAGGCGGTTGAGCGTGATCGTGTCGCCGGCGATCCGCACCTCGAACGCGCGCATCTCCGGCGGGTACGCGGCGATGACTTTCCCCGCGCCGTCGGTGACGATCGTCCGGATGTGGAGCTCGTCGTACACGCGTTGCAAACCGGCGGGCACTCCTCCCTCGCGGATGAGGTCCATGGCCTCGGGGGTGTGATCGCTGCGCTGCTCGACGAGGAAGCGGTCGAACTCGCGCTTGACGGTGACGCTCGAGAACACGCCGGCCACGGCGATGGCCGCGCCGAGGATCAGCATCATCGCCAGGACCAGGCGCCAGCGCAGCGAGCGGATCATGATCCGAACTTGTAGCCCACGCCGAAGACGGTGACGAGGACTTTCCCCGCCTCGCCGAGCTTCTTGCGCAGGTTCATCACGTGCACGTCGACGGTGCGATCGAGGCCGTCGTAGTCCTCGCCGAGGGCGCGCTCGACCAGCTCCTGGCGGGTGAAGGTGCGGCCCGGCGCGCGGGCCAGGGCGTCGAGCAGGCGGAACTCCGTCGGCGTGACCGCGACCGGCACGTCCCTGACCCGCACCTCGCGGCGCAGGCGATCGAGACGCAGCTCGCCCGCCTCGACCACGTCCTCCTCCGCCGCGCGGCGGAGCACGGCCCGCACGCGCGCCATCAGCTCGCGCGGGCTGAAGGGCTTGGTCACGTAGTCGTCCGCGCCGAGGTCGAGTCCCGTCAGCTTGTCCTCCTCGGTGGAGCGGGCGGTGACCATGATGATGGCCGTGTCGCCGTTCTCGCGCAGGGCGCGGCAGACCTGCAGCCCGTCCAGCCGCGGGAGCATGAGGTCGAGGACGACCAGGTGCGGATCGACCTCCCGCGCCACGTCCAGCGCCCGCACCCCATCCTCGGCCGTCGCGACCTCGTACCCCTCGCGCTGGAGGTACAGGGCGACCGTCTCGCGGGTCTTCGGATCGTCCTCCACGAGGAGGATGCGGCGGCGCATAGGCCGATGGTAGCGGTGGGGATGAAGAAGTTGTGAAGAAGGCGCATAGGCGCATAGGCGCAGAGGCTCATAGGCGCATAGGGGCCTCCGCTATGAGCCTATGCGCCTGTGAGCCTGTGAGCCTTTGCCCCCTACCGCTCCGCGACGGCCTTCTCCACGGCGGCGGCCAGGTCGGCGACGCTGTGCCCGCTGTAGCCGAACGTCTCGTAGACGATCACGCCGGATCGATTGATGACGTAGGTGCGGGGAATGAGGCCATGACCGCCGAAGCGGCGCGTGATCTCGTCCCGCGGATCAGGGACGAGCGGGAAGGTCACCTTCGCGCGTTCGCGGAACGCTCGCACCTTGCGCGCATTCTCTCCCGTGGCGACGGCGATCAGGGCGACGTCCGGTTGAAAGCGCTGCCAGATCTCCTGCTCCAGCTGCGGCATCTCGTCGACGCAGGGCCTGCACCACGTGGCCCAGATGTTCACCACCATCACCCGGCCGCGGGAGGCGTCGGTCCCCACGGGCTGACCGCTCACATCGCGCGCGGCGAACGTCGCGGCGGGTTTTCCTAGGAGTTTCGGGAGCTGCGGCACCTTCCGGGAAGGCGGCGGTCCGCCGAGCGACGGCCGCCCGATGACCATCGGACGGCGTGCCCTGATCTGCAGCGCGACGACCGCTGCGAGAACGAGAACCAGGGCGGCCCCGTAGAAGGCCATCCTTCTTTTCATCCACGAAGTATCGGTCCAACTCGACGGCCCGTCGACTGGTCGACTATGATCCGCGCCGCCATGGACATCTCAACGCGCAAAGTCGCTGACGTGACCATCGTCGACTTCAAGGGCCGGATGGCCATCGGGGTCAGCGACTCGGTTCTGCCCACCCTGATCGACGAGATTCTCGACGAGGGCGGGAAGAAGATCCTGCTCAACCTCTCGGAGATGGACTACATCGACAGCAACGGCCTGGGCGAGCTGGTGCAGGCCTTCCGGGAGTCGAACCGCCGCGGCGCGTCGCTGCGGCTGCTCAAGCCGCAGGACCGGGTGACCAAGACCCTGCGCCTGACCAATCTCCTGCCGATGTTCACGGTCTACGACTCGGAGGACGAGGCCCTGAAGGCCTTCAAGCAGGCGTAGGGCGAGCGTCGCGCCCGCCCTACGACCGAAGTCTTCCTCAGAAGTTCGTCTGGATCGAGACGTACGACTGGTACCACGTGTTCGCCAGCAGCGTGTCATCGTTCCCGTAGTTGATCATCCCGAGGCCGATCGTGCCGTCGCGCACTTCGTTGCCCATGATGAAGCCCCCCACGGCGAGGTTGATCGGATTGGTCTGCGTCCCGGAGCCCGAGCCCGGCTGTCCGAGCAGAAGCATCTGCCACCGCGGCTCGCTGATGTTGATGGTGGAGTGATAGCCGATCCGCCCGAACGCGCCGATGGACGGAGCGCCGGTGTAGATGTCGGAATTGATGTAGCTGGCGTTGTTGGGACAGGCCGTGCCCATCGTGTGAGGGATGAACGTGTGCGCCGAAAACGAAGTCCCGGTCCAGTTCTGCGTGGCCGTCTGGCTGAACTGCGCATAGCGGGGCCGCTTGGTGACCTCGCTGTTGCTCGGCCACTGCTCTCCCGCCCCGCCGGCGTCGCAGGGATAGGAGGGGACGTCGCTGGTCTGCAGACCGTCCTCATCCTGACCGTACGCCACCCACAGCCCGATGACCAGGTTGTTCCTGGTGATGTTCACGGTCGGCGAGATCCGGAAGATCGACAGAATGTCGTTGGTGCGGCAGATGTACTCCATCTCCGCGTTGATGTAGGCGGACGAGAGCGCCGCGTCGCTGCCGTCGTTGACGTCGGTCGCCAGCGCGCCATCGGCCAGGCGAGCCTTCTGCTTGTAGTGCACGCCCGCGCCATCTTCATACCCGTCGAGGAGACGAAGGAATCCGCTATTGGGTGCAGCCTGCGAATAGTTGAAGGACAGGTACATGCTCGCCAATCCATCGGTTCGCCTCACGCCGATGGCGTGCTCGAAGCCGGGCGAGTGCGCATCCCACCAGTTGGTGTTGGCGTTCGGAGAGGCCGATCCGGCGATCAACTCGTTGGGCGGCCAGTTGAAACACCCGTTCGGGCCCGTTCGATAGTAGCGAAAGAGGTGCGTGCTCGGATCGAGGCTCCAGAATCCGGCCAGCTCCCCGGAGCGTGGAAAGCTGTTGGAGTACGGCGGATTCGGAAAGTTGACCCCGTCCCCTCGGGTGAAGTCGAACCAGGCGATGTAGTTCTGGTTGACGAAGATCCGGTCGCCGGTCTTGAACAGGCCTTTCGCGGCCATCGAATACGGACAGTCCGTACGCGTGGACCGATCCGCGGCCAAGACGAGATTCCAGACCTCGCTCTGCGACCAGCCGGATGCATTGTCGACGATGACGGACGCGCCACCATCCAGATACTGGGTATACCGGACGACTGCAGCCGACGCCGGCTGCGACACACATACAGTCAGGACGGCGATGGCCGCCACTGTGAACAGCTGTTTCATGGATTGTCCTCTCTGGACGAAGGAATGAACGGCACGGGGAGAATCGCTGAAAACGGAAACACCGGCTAGGGACATTTGTATCGTCGCGCTCGGCGGCCGCTCTGCGCCACGATCACGGTAGGATGAGCCCGTGCTCGATGACATCCGGTCGCAGATCCGCGGCGGCTCTCTGCCCGCGGAACTGGTGCAGCAGATCCTGGCCTCGTCCGGCCTCACCGTCGAGCAGCTGATGCTCGCCCTGATCCCGCTGGCGAAAACGTACGCGATCCCGCCGATCTCCAACTTCTTCGTCGGCGTCGTGGCCCGGGGGTCGAGCGGCAGCCTCTACTTCGGCGCGAACTACGAGTTCCCCGGCCAGGCCCTCAGCGTGACTGTGCACGCCGAACAAGCCGCGACCGCGCACGCCCTCGCGCACGGCGAGACCGGCATGACCATGCTCGCCGTCTCCGCCCCGCCATGCGGGTATTGCCGGCAGTTCCTCCACGAGCTCACCACCGCCAAACAGTTGCAGATCCACCTTCCCGACATGCCCGTCACCCCCCTCACCACGCTCCTCCCGCACGCCTTCGGCCCCGCCGACCTGGGCATCACCGCCGCGCTGATGTCCCCCCAGAATCACGGCCTGAACGTGCACAGCGACGACGAAATGGTGAAAGCGGCTCTCGCCGCGGCCAACGCCTCGTACGCCCCGTACAGCCTCAGCTACTCCGGCGTCGCCCTGAAGACCAAGGCCGGGATCTACACCGGAGGCGTCGCCGAGAACGCCGCCTTCAACCCCAGCATGTCCCCGCTGGAAGCGGCGATCGTCAACCTGGTCATCGACGGCGGCCAAACCTACAGCGACATCACCGAGGCCGTGATCGTGGAAGTGCCGAAGGCGAAGGCCAGCCAGATCGACGTCACGCGGAACGTGCTGTCGACGTTCACGAAGGTACCGCTGCGCGTGTACGCGACCGAGTAACTGGCTACTGGCTACTGGCTACTGGCTACTGGCTACTGGCAACCTTCTCCCTCCCCCGCTCCGGCACGGTCACCGGCGGCGTGGTGTCGAGGCCGCGCAGCTTCCGGTAGAGCGCCCAGTAGACGCTCACCGCCCGCTCGAAGACCCACAGCGGGGCGAAGAGGCAGGCCCGGAAGGGGAAGAACGCGCCGGCTCCGGTGCGGCCGCGTACCGCCAGACCGATGGACGCGAAGGCGATCACCCCGGCGTAGCCGCCGGCGATGCGCAGGTTGCCGAGGGCGGCCAGGAGCAGGAGCAGCGGCACGAGCGAGAAGAAGAAGGCCGTCTTCATCGGCAGGACGAAGTCCTCTCCGGCCTGGCGCGGGCGCTGGGCGAGCCATTCGCCGAGGGCCACGGGCTGGCGGCGGACGAACACATCCGCGGCCGGATGGACGTTCGCACCGTGCGCGGCCAGGCGGCGCGGCGGATCGTCGGCGGCGTCGGACGTATTCAGCGTGCGCAGCGCGCGGATCGCGCTCCGCCGGAAGCCGAACGTCGCGCCGTGATCGGGCTGGGGCTCGATGCCGCGATGCACGAGGATCCGTCCGGCGTCGATCCCGCCCCACCACGGGAGCGGATCGAGGTAGTCCTGGGGCTCGACGACTTCGTACGTCTCCAGGAGCTCGCAGAGCTGGCCGATGGCCTGGGCGCTGTAGCGCACGTCATCCGCGGCGACGATCACCTTCTCGCACCCGGCCAGATCGGCCGCGGCGCGGACGACGTCGATGGCGCCGCCCGGCGTGCGGTGCTGCGGGCGCACCGGCATGTGCCGTCCCACCCAGCGCAGCGAGCGCGCATTCAGATCGAACTGCAGCCGCGGGGAGGGGTCGAGGATGAGCACTTCACAGCCGGCCAGGCTGACGGTGGATAGATAGTGGGCAAAGTCACGGAGCTCGCCGGCCGAGCGGGTCGCGCTCTGCACGACCACGACGTAGCTGCACCGGCGTTCTTTGGTGGTCGGAGTTCGCATTTCAAGGACTGCTCAGAGCGAGAGGTGTGCCATGGCATACCTCTCGAAAGGGGCCTGAGCCGTGCGCATCTGGCCCGGCAAACCGTACCCCCTGGGCGCCACCTGGGACGGCGTGGGAACGAACTTCTCCGTCTTCTCCGAGGTCGCCCATCGGGTGCATCTCTGCCTCTTCGACGAGAGCGGTCAGGAGACCCGCGTCGACCTTCCCGAAGTGACGTCTTTCATCTGGCACGGCTACCTGCCGAACGTCGGACCGGGACAGCGCTACGGCTTCCGCGTGCACGGTCCGTGGGAGCCGCACGCCGGGCATCGCTGCAATCCGAACAAGCTCCTCCTCGATCCCTACGGCAAGGCCGTGGAGGGGCAGGTGAAGTGGAACGAGGCCGTCTTCCCTTATCACTTCAACCAGCCGGACGACTCGCGAAACGACGCCGACAGCGCGCCGTTCATGCCCAAGTCGGTGGTCATCAATCCCTTCTTCGACTGGGACAGCGACCGCCGCCCGCGCACGCCCTGGCACCGCACGATCATCTACGAGGTCCACGTCAAGGGCTTCACCATGCGCCACCCCGGCATCCCGGAGAACCTCCGCGGCACGTACGCCGGCTTCGCGCACCCCGCGTCGATCCGGTATCTCAAGCAGCTCGGCGTCACCGCGGTGGAGCTCCTCCCCGTCCACCAGTTCCTCCACAGCAACCATCTGCTCGAGCGAGGGCTGCGGAACTACTGGGGCTACGACTCCATCGCCTTCCTCGCGCCGCACAACGAGTACGCGGCGAGCGGCCACCGCGGGCAGCAGGTGACGGAGTTCAAGCAGATGGTGAAGTCGCTGCACGAGGCGGGCATCGAGGTGATCCTGGACGTGGTCTACAACCACACCGCCGAGGGCAACCACCTCGGGCCGATGCTGTCGATGAAGGGCCTCGACAACAGCGCCTACTACCGCACCCACGAGGGGCGGTACTACATGGACTACACCGGCACGGGGAACAGCCTGAACATGCGCCACCCGCACGTGCTGCAGCTGATCATGGACTCGCTGCGGTACTGGCACCTGGAGATGCACGTGGACGGCTTCCGCTTCGACCTCGCGGCCACGCTCGCCCGCGAGCTGCACGACGTCGACCGCCTCTCCGCGTTCTTCGACATCATCCAGCAGGACCCGCACATCTCCCAGGTCAAGCTGATCGCCGAGCCGTGGGACGTCGGCGAGGGCGGCTACCAGGTCGGCAACTTCCCCTCGCTCTGGTCGGAGTGGAACGGCAAGTACCGCGACAACATCCGCGACTACTGGCGGGGCACCGACCAGTCCCTCGACGACTTCGCCACGCGCTTCACCGGCAGCTCCGATCTGTACGCGGACACGGGACGGCGCCCCTACGCGAGCATCAACTTCGTCACCGCGCACGACGGCTTCCCCCTGCGCGATCTGGTCTCGTACAACCAGAAGCATAACGAGGCCAACGGCGAGGAGAACCGCGACGGCGCGGACGACAACCGCTCCTGGAACTGCGGCGCCGAGGGACCGACCGAGGACCCGGAGATCAACGCCCTGCGCGCGCGGCAGCAGCGGAACTTCCTGACCACCCTCGTCCTGTCCCAGGGCGTGCCGATGCTCCTCGGCGGCGACGAGATCGGCCGCACCCAGAACGGCAACAACAACGCCTACTGCCAGGACAACGAGATCTCCTGGTACGACTGGCAGCGCGTCGACGACGGCCTGCTCGCGTTCGTGGTCCGGCTGATCCAGTTCCGCCGCCAGCACCCCGTCTTCCAGCGCCGCAAGTGGTTCCTCGGCCGCCCCCTACGCGGCACCGGCGTGAGCGACATCGGCTGGTTCAAGCCCGACGGCGAGCCGATGACCGACCAGGACTGGACCAGCACCTTCGCCCGCACCCTCGGCGTCTTCCTCAACGGCAAGGCCATCCCCACCCCCGATCACCGCGGTGAGCCGATCGTCGACGACAGCTTCTACCTCCTCTTCAACGCCCACCACGAGCCCATCCCCTTCAAGCTCCCCACCTGCCCCTGGGGCGACCGCTGGGAAAAGGTGATCGACACCAACGAGCCCGTCCCCGACCTGCGCGAGCACCGGGAGTGGCGGGCGGGGGAGGAGGTGGAGGTGGTGGGGGATGCGGTGGTGGTGTTGAGGAGGGTGGACTGAGGGGTTGGGGGATGAAGGCAGAAGGCAGAAGGATGAAAGGATGAATGAAGAGGTTCGAGGGAAGAATTAAGAATGCAGAAGCCACCCCACCCGGTGTGCTTCTTCCCTCTGCCTTCTGCCTTCTGCCTTCTGCCTTCATCCCTTCCCAAACGGCGTGCTCGACGGTTACCTCCTTATGACGCCACGCTCACGGCATACCGATATACTTATGTCCCCGCCCCCACGAAAGGAGTGTCTGATGAAAGTCCTCCGCATTACCGCCCTCTCCCTCCTGCTGTTGGTCGCCGCCGCCGTGTATCCCTGTCAGCCCGAGAAGTACATCGACTACTACAGCGACTACTTCGTCACCCTGGTCGGGTGGTCGTGGTGCGGCTGTCAGGGGCAGACGGCACAGGGTGGGCAGCAGTCCGGCGCGTACCGGCAGGTCACGACCGTCGGCTGCCTGCACGGTCAGGAGACCGTAACCTGCTATCAGTGGAACGGCAGCTCGTGGGTGGTCATCGCCTGTCCGTAGCACGCGCCACACAAAAAAAGACCCGCGGGTAACCGCGGGTCTTCCAGCAACCTCGTAACCCCGTAACCCCCTCCCCCCGCGCCCGTCATAATTACGCGCGCATGAAACACCCCCTCCTCCAGGCCGTCCTCTTCATCGTCGCCGCGGCCGTGCTGGCCGTGGTCTCGAACGGCTTCGCCGCGCGCGAGCGGCGGCTGGCACTGCCGGGCTGGTATCCGAACGCGACGAAGGTGCCGGTGCGAGTGACCGAGCCGCCTCCGGCTGCCGTGACGACCGCGCAGCAGTCACCGGGGCCGGGGCAGCCGGCGATCACGATCACGGAACCGACGGCGACGACGGCGACCGTTCCGGTCACTGCGACGGTGACGGCGACTACCACCACGGCACCCACCAAGGAGGCGCCGGTCAAGCCCTCCCCCGTGCCCACCCCTGCCCCCGCGCCCAACAAGCCCGACGCCTCGCGCTTCACTCCCCACCCGGACAAGGCCTACGTGGAGGTCTCCGGCGACGACGTCGCTGCGCTCTACGCGGCCGGGGCGCTGTTCCTCGACGCGCGGCGCACCTCGGTTTTCGAAGAGGGGCACATCGCCGGGGCGCGCTCGTTCTCGGTGTGGGAGGCGGACGTCGACGACAAGGTGAAGGCGCTCTTCGACGAGCGCAGCGATCCGGAGTCGCAGAACAAGCCCATCGTCATCTATTGCTCGGGCGGCGCGTGCGAGGACTCGCACATGCTGGCCCAGAAGCTGTGGGGCGTGCAGTTCAACAACGTCTACGTCTACAAGGACGGCTTCCCCGACTGGCAGCAGCGCGGCGGCGCGATCCGGCGAGGTGCGAATCCGTAAGGCGCGGACGACCCGAATGAAAGACTGGCTGACCCACCCCTGGCTCACCATCCGCGTGCAGATCGCCCTCGGCGCGATCTTCGTCGTCGCCGCGCTGCCGAAGATCGCCGACCCGCCGTCCTTCGCCCACATGATCTACAACTACCGGCTCCTGCCGGCGGGCCTGATCAACATCAGCGCCCTGACCATGCCCTGGGTCGAGCTGCTGATCGGACTGGCTCTCATCGTGGGGGTCTGGAAGCGCCCGGCGCGCTGGATCATCACGGCCATGCTGGTCGTCTTCATCGTCGCCATCGCCGTCAACCTGGCCCGCAACAACGCCATCGACTGCGGCTGCTTCGACGTCTCCGCCGCCGGCAAGACCCACGAGGAGCGGATCAAGGACATGTGGCTGGTGATCCTGCGCGACCTGGGGATGCTGCTGATGTGCGCGCAGCTCTGGTGGGCGGAGCGGGCCGAGGCGCAGAGGCTCAGAGGCGCAGAGGCTCAAAGTCTCACAGAAGTTCACAGCGAATCCGCGGCTCTTCAGTAAGCTGGTGCGCCTGTGAGCCTCTGAGCCCCTGAGCCTGAGGCCTTCTCGGAGGGTACCCCACCATGCGCATCATCCCTGCACTCGCACTCTGCGTGATCGCCGCGACCGCCATCGCGCCCGCTGCCGACGCGCAGCTCGGGCAGCTCAAGAAAGGCGATGTGATCGAAGGCTTTCGCGTCGAGACCGTCTACCTCAACAACGCCGATCAGCCGATCGGCGCGCGCTTCACCCACCGCCGCTCCGGCTTCACCCTCGACTACCTGCAGATCGAGTCCGTGCCGCAGGGCTACACCTGGGTGAACAGCAAGCCCGTCGGCGACCAGGGCGAGCCGCACACCCAGGAGCACCTGCTCCTCGGCAAGGGCACCACCGGCCGCGCCTTCGCCGGCCTGGACACGATGTGGCTGTCGACATCCACGGCTTTCACCCAGCAGTGGCGGACGAGCTACCACTTCAACACCACCGCCGGCAAAGACGTCTTCTTCGAGCTCTTCGCCGCCGAGTTGAACGCTCTCCTGCATCCGAACTACACGGACGAGGAGATCCGCCGCGAGGTGCGCAGCTTCGGGGTGACCGAGAACCCCGACGGCACGCTCCGGCTGGAGGAGAAGGGCTCGGTCTACAACGAGATGACCAGCTCCAGCGCGAACCGGTACAGCGTCCTGTTCCGCACCATCGGCCATCTCGTCTTCGGCAAGGAGCACCCCCTCGCCTACAACTCCGGCGGCACGCCTGCCGGCATCCGCACCATGCAGCCGCAGGACATCCGCAATTTCCACGCGGCGAACTACTACCTCGCCAACATGGGCACGATGGTCTCGTTCCCGAAGAGCGTCCCGCTCACGGAGATCCTGGGCCGCACCGACGCCATCCTGACCAAGGTCGAGCAGGAGCCGAAGAAGCGCGAGTCCACCCTGTCGAAGCCGTTCCCGCAGCCGGCGGCCGAGGCGCCGGGGACGATCGTCGTGAGTGAGTACCCACATCGCAACGACCAGCAGCCGAGCCCTCTGGCCCTCGTCTGGCCGGCCACGCGCAACCTCTCCGCCGACGACCTGCTCCTGCTCGAGCTCTTCGCCGAGACCTTCGCCGGCGATGCCACGACCAACCTCTACAAGCTCTTCGTCGACAGCAAGACCCGGGCGATGGACATCGGCGCGACGGCCGTCTTCGGCAACGTCGACCGCGATCCGGGCAACAGCGTCATCTTCGGCATCGACAACGTCGCCGTCGCCAATCTGACGCCGGAGAAGATCGCCGAGATCCGCAAGAAGGTAACGGACGAGATCGCGCGCGTGGCGTCGTTCGCCGACGGCTCGGCGGAGCTGAAGGAGTTCAACACCCGCGCCCTGAGCCGGGTCGTGGAGACCGAGCGCCAGCTTGCGAACTTCGTCAACACCCCGCCGTCCTGGGGCGCGCGCGGCACCGGCTCCGGCTGGATGGACCAGCTGCTCCTCCTCGAGCGCACGCCCGACTTCAAGAAGTCGGTGACCCTCAAGCCGCAGATCGCCACGATCCGCAAGCTCCTCGCCTCGAACAAGAACATCTGGCGCGACGCGCTGGCGAAGTGGCAGATCACGGGCGTGACGCCGTATGGCGCCGCGGCGAAGCCGAGTCCGGCGCTCCTGCAGCGCGAGGACGCGGAACGCGTCGCGCGCGCGGACGCCGAGGCCCAGCGGATCGCGAAGCAGTACTCGGAGGCGGACGTGCAGGCGGCGCTGCGCCGCTATCAAAAGGAAAAGGACGCGGAAGGCGTGCTGATCGAGGACGAGGCGAAGAAGATCGCCCCGCCTTCGTTCGTGAAGAACCCGCCGATGTCGCTCGACGAGGAGCTCAAGTTCGCCCAGAACAAGCTGGAGTCGGGCGTGCCCATCGTGGCCTCGACGTTCGAGAACATGTCCAGCGCCACGGTCGGCCTGGCCCTGAACGTCAAGGGCGCCTCGCGCGAGCAGCTCCGCTACCTGTCGCTGCTGCCGCAGCTGATGACCCGCTCCGGCGTGATCGAGAACGGCAAGCCGGTCTCGTTCGAGGAGATGTCCGAGCGCCTGCGCAACGAGATCCTCTCCCTGAACGCGAACTTCTCCACCAACCCGCGCACCGAGCGCGTCGAGCTGGTCCTCCGCGGCGCCGGCCTCGGCGCCGACGAGGCGAAGCGCGCCCTCGAGTGGATGTCCCTCGTGCTGCATCACCCCGACTGGCGGCCGGAGAACCTTCCCCGCATCCGCGACGCCGTCGACCAGCTCCTCAGCGGCCTGCGCAACACCACCCAGGGCTCCGAGGAGTCGTGGGTGAACAACCCGATGAACGCCTATCGGATGCAGACCAACCCGCACTACCTAGCGGCGGACTCGTTCCCCACGCGCACGCACAACGCCCTGCGCCTGCGCTGGCTGCTCAAGGAGGCGCCGGCCGCCGACCGCGACGCGCTCGCGCAGTGGTTCACCGCCTTGTCCACGCAGACCGGCTCCCGCGCCGAGCTCAAGGCGGCGCTGGCCAAGCCGGAGCTCTTCGCCAATCTCTCCCCCGCCGCGCAGGCGATTGCCAAGGACGCGGCGAAAGACCTCGACCTCACCCTGATCGAAATCCCCGACAACAGCCTCGCCGCCGACTGGACGTATCTCGTCACGGCCATGCGCGATGACCTGATGACCCCGCCCGCCACCGCCCTGGCGGCGCTCGACGACACGCGCAAGACGCTGCTGCGGCGCGGCAACGCGCGCATGTGGATCGTGTCGTCGAGCGCGATCCAGAAGTCGCTCGCGCCGTCAGTCGAGGCCCTGTCCTCCTCGCTGAGCAGTGGAGCGGCGGGCTCTCAGCCCGCCGGCCCCCGCCACGTCGACGCCCGTCTCCTCGCCCGCGAGCCGGCGGCGAAGGATCCGGTCTACGTCGGCCTCCTCGCCCCGAACACGCGAGGCGGCGTGATCATCACCTCCGTGCCGTCGGTCCACTTCGCGGACGCCAACGACAAGGAGAAGCAGCTCGACTACCTCGCCTCACGGCTCTTCGCCGGTTACGGCGCGCACGGCGTCTTCCTCAAGACCCTCGCCGCCGGCCTGGCCTACAGCAACGGCCTGCGCGGCAACGTGCAGGGCGGGCGGGTCGGCTACTACGCCGAGCGCACGCCGGAGATCCCCCAGACGGTGAAGTTCGTCGTCGACACCCTGAAGAGCGCCGAGCGCGACCCGCGCCTGGCCGACTACTCCGTGGCCCAGGTCTTCGGCGAGACCCGCGCCGCCGCGAACTACGAGGCCCGCGCGGAGGGGATGGCCAACGATCTCGCCGACAACCAGACGCCCGACCAGGTGCGCAAGTTCCGCCAGTCCATCCTCGAGCTGCGCAAGGACCCGGAGCTCGGCAACAAGCTCTTCGACCGCAAGGACGCCGTCTACGGCCGCTCCCTGCCCGGCTACAACGTGAAGGGCAAAGACGTCCCGGACGCGATCTACTTCACCATCGGCCCCGACAAACAGCTCGACGCCTGGGAGGCGTATCTCAAGAACGCCGAGGGACCGGAGACGAAGCTGTGGCGCTTGTGGCCACGCGACTACTGGATGCCGTGATTCTCATCGAGAGCAAAAACGTACAAGCCGCGCGCCCCACGCGGCTTTTTTCTTGCGGTTCCGTCACCCTTGCGAAACCCGAGCGGCCCGGGGACGACCGATGTTCCTCGAGGGAGTGAGCATCAAGAGAAAGGAGAACGTAATGACATCGTCGTCCCGCCGCATTTCCGTCGCTCTGCTTTTCTTCATTGCTCTGATCGCTGCTTTCACCGCTGCCGCTTCCCCCGCCGAGGCACCGAGCGAGGGGCCGGTCCCCGGCCGCTACATCGTTGTCCTCGAAGACGCCGCTGTCGGCGGGCCCGCGGGACACGGAAAGGCTCCGGCCCGGGTCGCGGAGCTGGCCAGAACCCTGGCCCGCGGCTTTGACCTGCGGGTGGAGCGTACCTGGGGCCATGCACTGAACGGGTTTGTCGCCGAGGGACTCTCCGAGGCCGAGGCGGCACGCCTGGCCCGGCATCCCCTCGTCAAGTCGGTCGAGCAGGACTTCGGCGGCCCGGCGCTGTCCGGCCCCCCCAACTGCTACAGCGGAGCCACGTTTCCGGTCGACACCCGCACTCTCCCTTCGTCATTTTCAAACTCCTCGCAATCGATCAACTGCAGCAGCCCCACGGGCACCTGCATCGACAACTGGGGTATCGACCGCGTCGACCAGCGCTACCTGCCTCGAGACGCGTTCTATGGCTGGGGCGACAACGGATACGCCGTTCACGTCTACGTCATCGACACCGGCATCGACCATCACCGCGAATTCCGCGACCACCTCGGGCTGTCGCGGGTGATCACCAGCTTCGGCGTCGACTTCACCAACGACGGTGTCGTCACCGACTGCTACGGCCACGGCACGCACGTGGCCGCGATCATCGCCGGCCGCACCTACGGGGTCGCCAAGGACGCGTTGCTCATCCCGGTCAAGTTCGTGCAGTGCAACAACTACGCGCTCTCCTCCTGGCTGATCAGCAGCTTCGACTACGTTCGCCAGCACGCGGCGAGCGGCGGCTGGCGGTCGGTCGCCAACCTGAGCGGCTCGAACAACGCCTGGGCCGGGATGACCTCGGTGCAAACAGCGGCGCAGAACCTGATCGCGAGCGGCGTCCAGCTCGTGCAGTCGGCGGGCAACCAGGGCACCGACGCGTGCTCGCTCTCATTCGGCGGCACCACGGACACGCTGGTGGTCGGCGGCACGGACCACAATGACAGCCGCTGGAGCTCGTCGAACTTCGGCTCCTGCGTCGACATTTGGGCACCGGCGGCGCTGATCACCTCGGCGGCCTTCCAGAGTGGCAACGGCAGCCTCTACAGCGCTCCGTATTGCGAGCTGACCGGCACCTCGATGGCGGCTCCGCACGTCACCGGTGCGCTCGCCCTCTATCTCGACGCCAACGCGTCGCTCACCCCGGCGCAGCTACGCAGCCTGGTCATCGGCGACGCGACCAACGGTGTGCTGAGCGGCATCGGCACCGGCTCGCCGAACCGCCTGCTGTACCTGCCGTGATTCTCCGTTTCCCTCTCCCCGCTCAGCGGGGAGAGGGATCAGGGGTGAGGGGATTCACCATCCGCCGCGCTCTCGCGAGCACGTGCTCCGGCGCCAGCGACCAGACTTCCCGCATCATCCCCCGCCGCAGGATGAGGCGATGATCGGGCGTGAATTCCACCGCGATGTGGTCCACCGGATGGGGCTCTCTGGGCTCTTGGATGGTGATGATTGTCTCGCCCCGCCGTACGTCGTAGAGATTCAGGATCGTCTGGACACGGCACGACTCGATGCCGTCGCCCCCGCATCCTTCGCTCTGCTCCGCCGCCGTGACCCGGAACCGTCCATCCGCGCTCCGGGCCTCGGTGCGGCTCTCCGTGACCTCGTCGGGCGCCTCGGACTCACTGACCAGTGCATCCGGCTTGATGGTCCATAGATAGACGTTGCCGTCGTCCATCGTGGCGACGAACCGGCCGGTGCTCCCGACGACGGCGCGCTTCGCGGCGCCGTGCGGAAGGCGGGCCACGACGAGATCCGCGAGGGCCCGGTCGATGGCACTCAGGTCGTAGCTAGTCGCCTCTTGCCGCGCTTGCCGCAGCTCCCTTCGCTTGGCAAAGTCCTCGACCCGCAGGTCGCTCTTGTAGTGCGACACCAGGTAACGAGCCTCTCCATCGAACCAGTGCATCCACCCCTCGGGGCTGGCGACGGGAACGAGGACCGGCACGGCATACTCCGCGGGCGCATCCAGTCGCTGCCGGATCACGATGCCATCCGCGGACGCGAGATACACCTCCGTGCCCGCGGAGTCGAAGGCGACATCCCTCGGCGTCAGCGACGAGAATCGGACCGGATTCGTGCGGCACGACGACCCCGCGCCGTCGCCCAGGCGTGCCCAGACCGCTTCCCGCTCGTTCGCGGCCGCGATGTACCGGCCATCCCGTGAGAACGTCATCACGGAAACCGGCATGGAGATCCAGCAGCGCATTCGCTGGTCGAAGACCTTCGTCTCCGATGCGGTCGCGACCGCGAACAAACGCCCGTCGCTGCTCGCGGCGACGGCAGTGATCGGCTCACCGGTCGCGAAGACCCGGGACGGCTTTTCGGCCGGACGGTCGGGATCAACGGCGACGACGCGATGCGAGTCCCCGTCGCGGTAGGCCACGAGCAGCCTGCTGCCCTGGAAGCGGAGGTGAGTGATCTCTCCGCCGAGGTCGAGCGGTGCGCCTCTGGGCCGGAGCGTCTGCAGGGGATAGAAGGTGACGGTCGAAGCGCTGGCGACGGCAAGCAGCGAGTCGCCCGGACTGAAGGCGACGTCGTGCACCCGCTGGCCCCGATGCAAGTGCGTCAGGAGGTGCGGATTCGAGCGGACGGTCTCGATGAGGAACCGGTGGGCCTCCGGGATCGGCGCAACCTCATACGCCCGCGCGCCGAGGAGCAGGGCCCGGTCGTGGTCCTGATTCGTTCGCATCGTCGTCGCCTGGGTCACCAGCCGTTTCGCCGACTGCTGCCGGCTGCTCTGCAGACGCAGCACCGCCGCGGCCGCGAGAGCCGCGACCAGCACCAGCGCGGCCGCGGTCCAGAGCAGCGCCTGCCTGCGGCGCCGGCGGCGGTCGCGCTTCTCCAGCTGATCGAAGTCGACGTCGATCATCCGGGCGATCAGCTTGAGCAGGGCCTTGCGCCGGCTGGCCCGCGGGCGGGCATCCTCGCGGCGGACGTCGGCGGCGAGCGGGTCTACCGGCTCGTCCGTCATCCGCCCCTGGTCGTCGAAGCGGCGGAGCAACGGGAGGGGAAAACACTCCTGCCCCGCACCGTCGGCGGATCTCGACGCGTGCGGCTGCCCCGCGACGATGAGCGCCAGGACGTCGTTCGATCGGCCGGCGGCCTTGAAGATCTCGATCTCCTTCCCCACCCAGGAGGAGGGATCAGCCGACGAGGGCGAGCAGATGACCACGAGGTAGCGCGACGCGAGCAGCGCCTCGCGCAGCGCGCCGCCCACCTCGCCGCCCGCGCGCAGCTCGTCGCGGTCGCGGAAGACCGGAAACAGCCGCCGCGGCACAGGGCCATGCGCCGTGGGGCGGCCGACGAACGCCTTCGGGATTCGGTATTGCTCGAGCGCGCGGATCAGCCACTCGCCCCACGCCCGATCGCGACTGCTGTAGCTGATGAACGCCCAGTACCGAAAGGACGACACTACACAACTCCGGTTCCCCTCTCCCCGCCGGGGAGAGGGGTCAGGGGTGAGGGGGTTACTTCGAGCACTCCCCTTTCCACGTTCCCGTGTACTTGGTGGTCATCTCCTGCTCGCCCACCTGCATCTTCATCCAGCCCTTGTAGCTGTTCTCGGTGAAGGTGATCTCGCCGTTGCCCTTGGTCTTGTCCTTCGGGCAGTCGACCGTCCAGGTGACCTTGTTGCCGTCGACCTTGTAGTCGCTGACCGTGCACTTCGCCTTCGGATCGTTCGGCACCGCCTTCTGCGGATTCTTCACGTCCTCCTCGGTGAGGCAGACTTCCATGTTGATCGGCGGCATCTTGAACGGCATGCCCGGGATTTCCATCTCCATCTTGATGGCCCACTTCCCCGGCTTCTGCGGCGGCACATCGGCGGCGAGAGCGGACGAGGCGACGAGCAGCAGGACGGCGCACAGCACGAGTTTCCTGGTCAAGTTCTTTCCTCCAGATAAGTTTGGGACGGAGGGAGTATACGGGATTCGTTTGGAGTGCGGCAGCATCGCTGCCGCTTTGAAAGCGGCGGCATCGCCGCCGCACTCCAAAGGACACTCGTCCACGCCCGGTAGATGCCGCGAGTGACCGAGGTAAGATTTGCAAGTCATGGACGAGGATCTGAAGCAAACACTGGATGCGATGCAGACGCAGAATGCCCAGGCGTTCGCGATCGTGCATCGCGAGATCAGCGAGCTGCGCGGCGAGATGGATCTCATGCGCCGCGACAACTCCGCAACCCATACCGAGACGCGCCTTTACTTCGATGAGGTCGCAAACCGGCTCGCCGCAGAGGTTCGTCATTACTTCGACGTGACGACCGAAGCGGCGCGTCACGAGATCCGCCTCATCGCCGAAGCTGTGGTCCACCTCGACGAGAAGGTCGAGCGCCGCATCCGCGCCCTCGAAGAGCGTTGACGCGCGCCCGCAACACCGTGAGCAATCCCCCCACCCCCACCCGCCCCGGCAAGCCCATGGTCGGGTGGTACCACCCGCAGCAGCTCGCGCGCACCGGCGTGGACGTGGCCATCTCCACCATCTTCGGGCGGGCGGCGGATTTCCGGATGCTGGAGGCACTGCGCGGGCCGCAGGACGCGTTCGACTGCCGGTTCTGCGAGGGCGATCAGCCGGCCTGGATCGACTACACCGGCGACACGGGGGACGGCTGGAATCCGACGTACAGCGTCGCCTACTGGATGACCCGGCCGCAGCTGCGCGTGGAGACGCGCGGCGAGGAGAAGGTCTCCGCGGAGACGGAGCCGGGGCGGATCCTCATCTTCGGCGGCGATCAGGTCTACCCTTCGGCGAGCCGCGCGGAGTACGAGGCTCGCCTGCTCGAGCCGTATCAGGCGGCGTTCGATCCTCCGAACCAGGCCAGTCCGCCGGAGCTGTATGCGATCCCCGGCAATCACGACTGGTACGACAACCTGGTCAGTTTCACCCGTCTCTTCTGCAGCAAGGAGTGGTTCGCCGGCTGGCGCATCCGGCAGAAGCGCAGCTACTTCGCGCTCCGCCTGCCGCACGGGTGGTGGCTGATCGGCACGGACGTGCAGCTCGGCTCGGACATCGACGAGGAGCAGCTCAAGTACTTCCGCAGCGCGGCGGCGGACATGGGACCGGACGACAAGGTCATCCTCTGTACCGCCGAGCCGCACTGGATCTTCGCCGAGTCCTACCGCGAGACCGACCCGCGCTACTACAGCGAGAAGACGCTCTCCTTCCTCGAGTCGCGCGTGTTCCCGGGACGCATCCACGTCTTCCTCGCCGGCGACCTCCATCACTACCGCCGCCACGAGAGCGAGGACGGGAAGCAGAAGATCACCTCCGGCGGCGGCGGCGCGTTCCTGCATCCGACGCACGGCGGCGGCTTCGACGAGCTGCACCAGGACCTGCTCATCGAGAAGGACGGCACGACCACCGCGGAGCACACCGTCTACCACAAGCGCAAGTCCTATCCCGACGAGAAGACGTCGTTCCTGCTCGGCTTCCGCAATCTGCTCTTCCCCTTCCTCAACCCGACCTTCGGCCTCTTCACGGCCGTGCTCTACCTGCTCGTGGCCTGGACCACCCTTCCGAAGCTGCGCATCGCCGACACACCGCCGGAGATGCTCAGGGCCATCCTGCTCGACCCGCCGGCGACGGTGCTGATGATCCTGATCATCCTCGGCTTCGTCTTCTTCACCGACACGCACTTCCAGGCCTACAAGTGGCTGGCCGGCGGCGTCCACGCGCTGCTGCACATCAGCGCGGCAATCCTCGTCGGGAGAGCCGCGGTGTACGTCGCAGCACTCCTTTGGCCGGTGGGCACGCTCCTCCATCTGCTCCTCACCGCCGCGCTGATCTTCGCCGGCGGCTGGCTGGTGGGCTCCTTCGTCTTCGGCCTCTACCTGCTGCTCTCCATCAACGTCTTCGGCCGGCACTGGAACGAGGGCTTCTCCTCGCTGAAGATCCAGGACTACAAGAACTTCATCCGCTTGCGCATCGATCCGGACGGGTCGCTGACGATCTTTCCCATCGGCATCGAAAGGGTCGCCCGGCGCTGGCGGGAGAGGCCGGGAGGCGGCTGCCCGAAGTACGAGCCGGTGCAGCCTTACAGCGAGCCGTTTCTCATCGAAAAGCCGATCCGCATCGAATGATCCGTCATCCCGGAGTGGCCGCGCCCGAGGCCGTGGAGCAGGAGATCGAGCGGCTCCTGGTCGAGATGCGCCCGGTGATCGACGACGTGCGGGCCACCTATCTGCGGTCGGGAACGCTGCTCACGCGCCAGGATGCCGAGGACGTCGCGGCGACGGTGCAGCTCCGGCTGGTGCGCAAGCTGCGCGAGCTGGCGGCCGCGCCGCAGACGGAGCCCATTCACGATCTCCGCGGCTACGCGGCCCGGCTGACCTACAACGCGGTGAACGATCACCTGCGCCGGCAGTTCCCCGAGCGAGCCCGGCTCAAGGCGCGCCTGCGCTACACGCTCACCCATGACCAGAGGCTGGCGCTGTGGCCGGGAACGCAGGGGCCGGTCTGCGGACTGGCGGAATGGCGCGACCGGGCGGATGCCGCCGGGGAGGTTGCGCGCGAAGTGGTGGCCGCGATCGCCTCGGTCGAGCGGCACGATTCGGCGGGCGCGCTACTGCAGCTCTTCCGCATCATCGATCGTCCCGTGCTCTTCGACGCCGTCGTGGACGCCGTGGCCGCGGCCTGGAAGATCGTCGACCAGGCGTCCCTTCCGCTCGACGACCTCGCCGCGGCCTCGTCCTCGCGGCAGCACGAGCTCGACTTCGTCCGCGCTCTCTGGAGCGAGATCCTCCTGCTCCCGCCGATGCAGCGCAAGGCCCTCCTTCTGAACCTGCGCTACGGCGGCGAGTCGAACGTCATCTCGCTGCTCGTCCTGGCCGGCGTGGCCCGGTTCGACGAGATCGCCGCCGCACTGGAGATGTCGCGGGCCGAGCTGGCCGCGATCTGGAAGTCGCTGCCGATCGAGGACGCGAAGATCGCCGAGCGGTTCGGCATCTCCCGGCAGCGGGTGATCAATCTGCGCAGCGCGGCGCGCGAGCGCCTGTGGCGGAGGCTTCGCTCATGACCCATCTCGACCACGACCTGCTCGAGCGCTTCGCGCGCGGCGATCTGGACGAGAACCAGCTCGCGTACGTGCTCGAGCATCTCGCCACGTGCGAGGCGTGTGCAGCCGCGGGGCGGGGGCGGGCGGCGAGCGACATCGCGGCGCTCAGGCAAGATCTCGCGCCCCGCCCGCCCAGGTCCCTCGCTCCGCTCGGGATGACACTTGCGGCGGCGGCGGCGCTCGCCATCCTTCTCCTGATCCTGCTTCTTCGCCAGCCCGCCAAGCGCGACGCCATCCCTCCTGCTCCGAAAGATCCGCCGCGCGTGGCCACCACCACGACTCCGGTGATTGCGCACGCGTACGCCGATCCGGCATGGGAGCGTCTCGTCGCCGAGACCCGACAGCGCGGCAACCTTCCCCAGGCGCCGGAGGCCGAGGAGCTGCGCCGGGCGGCGGACGTCGTTCGCGGCAGCGGCGGCGTGCTCGCGAAGGTCCACCCGTCCGGCGTGGTCATCGACGACGTCCGGCCGGCCTTCATCTGGCCGGCGCAGGACGCGGATGCGACGTACGTCGTATCAGTGTATGAGGAGGACCAGAAGATCGCCCAGAGTCCGCCGCGGAAGACTCCCACCTGGAGACCCAACCGCGATCTCCCGCGCGGCCGCACCCTGACCTGGCAGGTCGAGTGGATGCGCGGCAACGCCCTCCAGACCATTCCTCAGCCGCCCGCGCCGCCGGCGCTCTTCCGCATCATCACCGAGGCCCAGCAGCGGGAGATCGAGCGCGCCCGGTCGCTCCATCCGAACGATCATCTGCTCCAGGCCGTCCTATACGCACGGAGCGGGATGCGCAGCGAGGCGCTGGACGCGCTCCGCCGCTCCACCGATCCCGCCGCGAAACGGATCCTCGATCATGAGACCTCTTCTCCGCCTTAGTTGCCTCGCGTTCGCACTCATCGCCCTTCCCCTTGCCGCGGAGCCGGCCGACGTCGTCCGCGAGTTTTTCACCCGCTACGCGGCCTCGGATGCCGCGGGCGCATCGCGACTGTGGGTGGAGGGCGCACCCGCGGAGGGTTTCCTTCGCGCTCACCGCCGGCGCCTCGAGCGCCGCTGCCTGCGTCTCGCATCGCTCGACGTCTCCGCCTCGCCCGCCGATCCGGCGATCGTCGAGACCACCGAGACCTTCTTCGTCCACCGCTGGATCGAGACCTCGGCCTCGCGCTTCCGGCTGCAGCGCGACGGAAGCGGCTGGCGCATCGCCGCCTGGGAGAGGCGCGAGGCGGAGCTGGTCGAGCCGATCGTGCAGGCGCCGTCGCTCGCCGCGGCGACCGAGATCCTCGCCGCGCGGCCGGAGCTGCACACGACGACGCTCGTGCGCCTCCTCAGCCGGCGCGTGGTCGATCTGGTCAACCAGCGGAAATTCGACGCCGCCGACATCGGCGGCCTCGTGGCGCAGTCGCTGGCCGAGCGCCTCGGCGATCCCGCGGCGATGGCGGACGCCGCGAGCGCGCGCAGCGTTCTCGCCCGCGTGAACTCGCAGCTCGACATCGACGTGGCCTACGACCTCGCCCGGGAGAGCGTCCTCCTCGCCGAGGGAGCCGGCGATCCGGACGTGCTGGCGCGGGCGCTGCTGCGCCTGGAGCGCTGCATCGAGATCCTGGAGGCCCTGCCCGAGCTGGAGATGCTTCAGCGCGGCGTGGCCCTGGCGGACGAGCTCGAGGACCCGGCCATCGCCGCAATGACGGCGACGCACCTCAGCCGCGCGTACGAGCTTCGCGGCAAGTTTCTGCAGGCATTTCGCTACGCGGAGCTCGCCGCGCGATTCGCGGACGAGAGCGGCGATCCCGCGGCCCGGATCTCCGCGGAGCTCATCGTGGGCGCGGCGTACATGTGGATCGGCGAGCATGTTCTCGCCGAGCGCCATTACCGCCGCGCGGGCGACCTCTCCCGGCAGGCGGGATTCCCGGGCGTCGCCGCGCACACCCTGAGCTCCCTCATCATCTTGGCCGACAATCAGGGCCGGCCGGAGGAGGCGCTGCGCCTTCTGGAGCAGGGACTGCGCGAAATCACCGATGCCAAGTTGCGGGCCGGACTGCTGCTCGGCCGCGCCGACCGGCATCGGGTCGCCGGACGGCTCGACGACGCCAGGCGCGACGTCGAGCGATCCCTCGAGCTCGCTCCGCCGGAGCCGCTCACCCGCCCGGCGATCGAGAACATGAAGGGGATGATTGCCTTCGCTGCCGGCGACTACGAAACGGCTCTCGCGCATCACCAGGCGGCGCGGGCCCCCAACGCGAGCGACGACCGCGGGGCCCGGTACGGCATGGCCGCGGCCCTGGTCTGCCTCGGCCGGCCCGAGGAGTCGCGCCGGCTGCTCGAGGACGTGATCGTGGAGGAGGACACCACCGCCGCGGTCGATCCTCAGCTTCAGCTCTTCAGCAGCGCCGGCAGCGCCGCCTATCCCCTGCTCGTCCGCGTGCTCGCCGAACAGGGCGAGATCCACGCCGCGCTGGAAGTGGCCGAGGAGATGAAGGCCGCCGCGCTCCGGCGTGCGCTCACGAACCGGGGCATGGATCCGGCGGAGCTGTCCGGCGCGGATCGGGAGCGCGAGGAAATGCTGAACGGGAGAATCCGGGAGATCAACCGCCGGATCTACGCGGCGAACACCCCGACCGCGGAGACGGCCGTGCTCCGGGAACAGCTCGCCGAGGCCCAGGCCGATCTGCGCGACTTCCGCCAGCGGCGCTTTGCCTTCCGGGGAAAAGGCGCGGCGCCGGCCGAGGAGGACAAACGGGCGGCCGGGAGCCTTCTGGACCTCCCGCCGCAGCTCGACGATACCGCCCTCGTTCTCTACACCTTCGGCGATGAGCAGAGCTTCGTCTTCGCCATCGAGCCGGAGAAGGAGAGCCATCGCCGGGTGACGATGCGCGCGATTCCCATGCGAGGCAATGAGCTGAAGCAGCGCATCGCCCGATTCGCCAGCGTCGTCGAGCAGCGAAATCTCCGCAGCGCGGAGCTGGCCGCGGAGATGTACGAGCTCCTGGTCGCGCCGGTCGAGGAGGCGCTCCGGTCTGCCAAGGCGCTGTGCATCATCCCCGAGGCGTCGCTGTGGCGCGTCCCGTTCCACGCCCTCGGGCCACGCGGCGGACCCGCGCTCGTCGAGCGGATGCCCGTCTTCTACACGCCGTCGATCACGGTCCTGGAGGCGGCGCAGTCGATCGGCCGGGAACGCGCATCGAGAACGGGTCGCGGCCTGATCGCCTTCGCCAACCCGAACGTCGACGCGGAAACGGCTTCGCTCTACCGGACCCTCGATCGGGATGCGACCATCGGCGCCATCCCCGAGACGGAGACGGAAGTGCGCGCCATCGCCCGGATCTACGGCCCCGAGCGCAGCAGGATCTACGTCGGCCGGGAGGCGCGCGAGTCCGTGCTCAAGCGCGAGGCGCCCCACCACGACGTCCTGCACATCGCCGCCCACGGACTGGCCCACCCGCACACACCGATGTTCTCCTCCCTCCTCCTCGGCACCTCCCGGGAAGACCGCGCCGAGGACGGCGTGCTCGAGGCCCGGGAGATCGCCGGGCTCGACCTCGACGTGGACCTGGCCGTGCTCTCCGCCTGCGAGACCGGCAAGGCCGAGGACACCCGGGGCGACGGCGTGATCGGACTCTCCTGGGCCTTCTTCACCGCCGGCTGCCCGACGACGGTGGTCAGCCAGTGGAAGGCCCAGTCGGCGGCGACGGCGGAGCTGATGGTGGAGTTTCACCGCCATGTGCGCCGCGGAGCGTCGAAGGCGGAGGCGCTGCGCCAGGCCCAGCTGACCCTCCGGCGCGACCGGCGCTGGCGCCACCCGTTCTATTGGGCCCCCTTCATCATCGTCGGCGCGCCCTGAGCCCATACCAATATCAGCGGATCCCTCAACGTCGGACCCCGGGGAAGGGAGATTCCATGCACAGATCCGCATTCATGAAGCTCATCGCCGTTCTCATTGCCGCCATTCTCGTCCACGCCCCGTCCGCGCTCGGTGCCTGCAACAGGCAGAGTTGCATCGGCCCGTGCAGCTACGACCCGCTGGTCTACAACCACACCTTCAACCAAGTCTGCGACAAGTGGAAGACGTCCGGGGGCGTGACCATCACCACCACGGGTGGCGGTTACGCGACCATTCCCTCGGGGACGCTCTATCAGGACGTCCTCGTCAGCGGCTCGACTTCGTCGTATTCGTCGCTGTCGATGACCATCTGGATCAGCAGCATCTCCGGGAGCTCGCCGGGGACCGAGCGCTTCCGGCTGGCCATCCTGACCACCGGAGGGTCGATCCTGGAGACCGTCGACGTCTTCTGGCCCTCCGACTCCGCCGGCCAGTACGACTACGACATCAGCAACTACAGCGGCCAGACCATCCGCGTGCAGGTCACGCGTCTGGATGGATCGGCACCGGGAAACACGACCATGGTGGTCGACGCCCTCGAAGTCTGGGGCTGGTGGTAATGATCCCGGAGTGCGGCGGTTGCGGCCGCCGCACT
>JBIOTX010000147.1:0-6282 GCA_044866315.1 Thermoanaerobaculia bacterium
GCCTTGAGCACGGTCGTCCGCTCCGTCGCCTCGGCGAAGTCATCGAGCTGCGACTCGTGCTCCCCCATCGAGACGAAATAGACGAACGTGTCCCCGACACGGTCCACGTTGGCCATGATCCGGATAGGGTTCTCGATACCGCGTACGTCTTCCCTGCCGTCGGTGAAGAGCACGACCGCACGGGTGCGCCTCGGATCGGCGCCCGCCCGGAGCGATTCCGCGTGCTCGAGCCCCTTCGCGATCGCGGCGCCGAGGTGCGTGCGGTTCCCCTCGGCCTCGAGAGAGTCGATGGCGGAGGCGTCGATCTTCCGCACGTCGCGATCGAAAGCGTAGATCGCCACCGTGTCCCCATCACCAGCCTCACGCATGAACGAGTGGAGGCTGCCCTTCACATCGCCCCAGATGTTTTTCGTCCCGCCGACGCCGCGCATCGACTTCGATGTGTCGACCAGAAAGATCCAGTCCACCGGCCCGAGCTTCTGCGCGTGCGCCACGCCGGCAACGAAAAGCAGAACCGCCGCGAGGGGAAGTCGTCTCATCGGGTCTCCTTGGCTGTTCGAAGGAGACAAGACCCCGAAACGCGGCTTTAGTGGCGTTCGGACGCGAATTGCGCCACTCTTTCCCCCAACCCGGGTCTTCTTCAGCATCGTGAGAACGCCGAAATTGCTTGCCTTCGCCCTCGGCCTGCTCCTCTTGGCCTGCTCGAAGTCTGCGGAGGAGCGATCGGTGGGGCCGGTCCACTTTGCCGGCACGATCGCACCGCCGGCGTTCTCGCGCGATGCATCGACCGGCTTGTTCGTCGGCGTGCGCACGTTCCCGCACGACCCGGCGCTCACCGTGCCGTACGCCGCCGACGACGCGGTCGATCTCGCTTACCAGTTCTGTCTCAATGCGCGCGTCGCTCTGGTGCCGCCGCGGCGGGCGGTGGTCCTGCTCTCCGGCGCGCCGCAGAAAGAGGAATCCAAAAAACACCTGCAGGAGCTGAAGGACGCCGGCGCGAGGATCGTGTACGACGCCACGGCCGGCGACATCCTTCATCTGCTGAAGGAGCAGGCGGCGCGCGCCGGCGCGAACGGCCTGTTCGTGCTCTCCATCGCCACGCACGGCTTCCAGCAGGACGGCGACGCCTACGTCCTCGGCTCGACGTCCGCGTTCGGATCGCCCGAGACCTCGCTGCGCATGGCCACGATCCTCGACGTGGCGGCCCAGGCCAGTCGCTCGCTGATCTTCATCGATGCCTGCCGCGACCGCATCGGCCAGGCCTCGCGCGCTGCCACTCCCGACCCCGCAGCCGCCGCGCCGCACATCGGGCGCATGGCCAGGGTGAAAGGGCAGGTGATCTTCTACGCCGCCGCGCCGGGCCGGTACGCATTCGACGATCCCGTGCACGGTAACGGCGTCTTTACCAAGGCCGTGCTCGACGGCCTGAATTGCGAGGCCTCTTCGCCGCGCGGAACGGTCACCGTGGAGACGCTGTTCGCGTTCCTCGATCGCCGAGTGCGCGGCTGGATCCGCGACAACAAGAAGGTCCTGGTCAACCCCGCCACGCAGGTGAGCATGGAGGGCGAGACGCGGAACATGCCCCTCTCCGTATGCTGGCGCCCTCCCTCCTCGCACCTGCGCGTCTCCTTCGACGGCGCGACCATCCGCGCCTACGGCGACGACACTCGCCCGCTCTGGTCCAAGGACTTCGGCGAAGCGATCGTGCACGCGGAAGCCGCCGACCTCGATGCCGACGCGTTCTTCGAGGTCGTGGTCGGGCTTCGCGACCGGATCGTGGTGCTCGATCGCGACGGCAAGCAGCTCTGGACCCGCAGCAACGAGGGAACGATCTTGCGGACGTTCACCACCGGCGATCTCTTCGAAAAGCGCACGAATCCGATCGTCGCGATCTGGAACGACGCGCACAGCTCGCGCCTGACGGTTCTCGACAGCGCCGGCAAAGAGCTCTCACGATTCGACTACGCCGGCCAGTTGCTCCACGTCGCCATCGGCCGCCCCACGAACATGCACGCGCCGAAGATCGTCGTGGCCACGGGCACCAGCGTGCTGTTGCTCCATGCGAAGAAACTGACCCGGCGCTGGCATAAAACCCTCGACTCGGCCACGGGCACGATCGACGGCCTGCAGATCATCGACGTCGACCACGACAAGCGGCGCGACATCGCCGTCTCGACACCGGGCGGCACGGCCGTGCTCAACTTCGACGGCAAGGCCCTGCGCCAAGGGGTCACGCGCTTCGCACCCGCTCCTGCAGCTCCCCGATCACCAACCGCGCCGCTTCGTCCGTGACCTCGATCCATTCGCGCGTGGCGTCCTCCACGCGCGCGTCGAGCGCGTCGTCGTACATCGGATGAATGACCGGGACGCGGCCGTGGGCGATGTCCTCCCGCAGCTCGAACAGACGCCGCGGCGCCCGCGTCCGGTCCACTACCGCATCGGCGGCGATGGCCAGGCGCAGGATCGAGTCCTCCTCCTGCTCCGGCGAGCGTGCCAGATGCAGGAGCTGCACGAGAGCCCGGGCGACGTCGCTCGTGGCCAGCTGCTGGGTCCCGAGCTGCAGGCCGTCGTACCAGCGCGTCACGTCCGCGAGCGGTAGCGTTCCCAGCGGCGCCGCGTAGGCGAACACGCGCGGGTCGAACGCGAGCTCGCGCACGCGCAGCGGCCCGCCGGTGAACGAGATCGTGCCGCCGAACGAGCCCGGCGAGGCGAGATTGAGCAGCAGATAGAGGTCATGGAAGAACAGCTCGACGTAGGCCGGCGCGTCGCGCGGCTCGAGCTCGCCGCGCACCTCCAGCGTGACTCGAACCTCCGGCGTGTCGAGTTGCGCCGGCCATTCGGCGTTCACGCGCACCTCGTCGTACACCCGCTCGCGCACGACCTCGGTCAGGAACTCATCCGCCAGCGCGATCTCTGCTTCGAATCGATATGCGTTCATGGTCGTTATCTCCGGGAAAAGCATCTCCTGCCACGCTCGGGGCCGAGGAAATGTCTACTCCGTGTGCCTCGGCCGCGGTTCCGCTGCCTCGGCGGGGCTCCAATGACGGTTGCGTTTATCTACAGCGTGTGGACTAGGCGGCGCAGGATTTTCCATTCCGAGGAGCTGCCGGATGACCGGTGAAGAATGCCTCGGCAATCCCCCAGTTCCGAGGTAGTCAGCCCGCACGGCGGGCGATCGGCGACCAGACGATTCCTGTGATGGTGCCGAGAATCGCGTAATCGCCGGGCGCGCCGAGGTCGATGGCCGACTCGTTTTCCTTGTCCAGAAAGCAGCGCTTGCCTTCGCGGCGCCAGTAGCCGATGGCGCGGCCGAAATGGCGGCGGTCGACGACCACCATGTCGCCCTCGCGCGGCGTCCGCCGATAGATGTCCACGAGCACGCGATCGCCGGGGTGGAGCCGGCCGGCCATCGACTCGCCGCGCACGGTCGTGACCTGCAGACGCTCGCTGCGGATTCCGGTGATCGAGGCATCGACTTCGATCAGCTCCGGTGGAAGCTGTTCATCCACACCGTGCCCCGCGGCCGACGGGTACTCCAGCTTTTCGAACGTCACGTAGGGCTCGAAGTCCTCGAAGTCGCTGGTCCAGGTGCCGCGCTCCTCCGCGCGGTGCGCGAAATTCGCCAGCATCCATCGCGCGGCCTGAGTCAGCAGCTTCCGCTGGGCCTTCGTCAGCGGCTGATGCTCGAGGGTCGGAGCGAATACGCAGACCGGGACCTCGAGCTCTCGGGCGACATCGACCATGGTGAAGAACGAGGGATCCTTCGCCAGCCGCGCTTCCTCGTCGTCCTCGTCCTGCCGGCGCAACGCGCGCCATTCCGGCAGATGCCTCAGGATCCGGGTGACTGCGGGGGTGACTTTGAACCGGGTGTGATCCGCCACTTCGCGCTCGCGGATCAGGCGAAACAGTACGCGCGCCAGCTCGCGGAGCTCTTCGCTGCGGTCGCGACGTGTCGCCATTGCCGCGACCTTACGCGCCGCCGATCATCGCGGCGCGGGAGCGTCTTGCCGCGTGCGCGCGGAGGGTCCGGTGGAGGTGCAAAGTGACAAGATAAGACACCTTTCAGAGTCACTTTAGCACGGCGGATGCTTCGCCGACCGTGAGTTATCCTTGATCCCGGCCATGACCGTATCCCTGCCGCGCTCCCGCCACCATTACACGTACGAGGAGTACCTGGCGTTCGAACGGGACAGCGACACGAAGCACGAGTTCGTCGCGGGAGAAATCCCGGCGATGGCGGGTGGCAACGCCCGGCACAGCGCCTTGGCGTTCAGGATCGGCGGAGCGCTCTACAACGCCCTCCCTCCCGGCTGCACCGCCTTCCAATCCGACATGAGACTCCGGGTTCTCGCGACGGGGAGAGCGAGCTATCCGGACGTGTCCATGGTCTGCGGACCGATCGAGTTCGATCCGGCCGACCCGCGGCAGACGACGATCACGAATCCCACGCTGCTCATCGAGGTCCTCTCCCCTACGACGGAGGAAGTCGATCGCGGGGATAAGTGGCGGGACTATCAACCCATCCCCTCGCTGCAGGAGTACGTGCTGGTCAGCCAGGATCCGCGGATCGAGATCTACCGCCGCATGGCCTCGGGAAGCTGGGAGTACCTCGACGTCCGAGAAGGCACCGCGAAGCTCGCCTCAGGGGCGACGCTGGATCTGGCGATCCTCTATGCGGACCTGCCGCAGTAGAGCCGGGACCTCATGACCCGGAGGACGCCCGCCGCACCGCCGCATCCGCGTCGCTGCGGAGCTGCAGCAGGGCGCGGGCGTAGCGATACAGGGTCTCCCCGGCCTCCGTCAGCCGGAATCGCTCCTGCCGCACGAACAGCGGCCAGCCCACCTCGTCCTCCAGCTTGGCGATGGCCATGCTCACCGCCGGCTGGGTCCGGAACACCTTCTCCGCCGCGCGGCGCACGCTTCGCTCCTCGGCGACGGCGACGAACATCTCCAACTGCTTGAACTCCATCGCCGCCCCCTCAACCCTTGTGCAGCCCGCACTCCGTCTTCGCGAATCCGGACCACCGCCCGGCGCGCGGATCCTCCCCCTCCTGCACCGGGCGCGTGCAGTAGGTGCAGCCGATGCTCGGGTAGCTCCGATCGTGGAGCGGGTTGTAGGCGACGCCGTTGCCGCGGATGTAGCTCCAGACGCGCTCCGCGCTCCAGTCGGCGATGGGGTTGAGCTTCCAGAGGCCGAACTTGTCGTCCCATTCCAGCTTCTTCGCGTTCGCGCGCGTCGGGGCCTGATCGCGGCGGATGCCGGTGATCCACGCCTCGAGCGTCGCCAGCTTCGCCTTCAGCGGCTCGACCTTGCGGATCGCGCAGCAGCGATCGGGCTCGCGCGTCCAGAGCGCGTCGCCATGCTCGCGCGCCTGTTCGGCCGGCGTGAGACCCGGCCGGCAGCGCTCCACCGTGATTCCGTAGCGCGACTCGATCGCGTCGATCAGCGCGTAGGTTTCGGGGAAGAGAAAGTCCGTGTCGAGGGTGAAGACGCGGAACGGCAGGCCGCTCTTCGCCGCGAGATCGATCAGCACGACGTCCTCCGCGCCGAAGCTCGAGGCGATGGCGATGTCGCCGCCGAACCGCGTGAGGCCGATCTGAATCAGCGCGTCCGCGGCGAGCGTCTCGACGTCTTCGATTTCCATGGTGGTCACGAAACCTCCTTCTTCAGAGCAAGCGGATGGCGAGATAGAGCGTGAAGAGCGAGAGCGCGGGGGCGAAGGCGCGGCGATCGATGTGCCGCGACAACAGCACGCCCGCGAGTACGCCGGGAACGAGGCCGGCGAGCACGAGCAGGAAGAGCGTGGGGTCGAAGTGCCGCTGCCCGAGGTGAAGGGCGAACGCGAGTACCGCGGCGACCCAGCCGAAGACGTTGCTCGTCGCAGCGAGTTGCGGAACGCCCCACGCGGTCACGGTCAGCAGCAGCGGCACGAGGAGGCTTCCCGATCCCGCCGAGGTGAGCATGACGAAGCCGCCGACGATCGCGCCGCTGACAAACAGCAGACGCGGATCGGCAGACTTGGGCGGTTCCTCGGTGGCAGGCTTCGAGCGAATCCAGACCGCGAACGCGGTCGCGAACAAACTCGCGGTAATGGCCCGGCGGACGAAGAGCTCGCTCGGCACGACGCCGGTCAGGGCCAGCGACGACACCGCGGCCACGCCCAGGGCACCGCCGGCGATGACGAACCATCCCTGCCGCCCCGGCCAGTTGCCGAGCGAACGGTGGGCGATCGAGCCGGTGAGCTTCGAGACGATCAGCGTCGCCAGGCCCGTGCTCACCGC
>JBIOTX010000148.1:0-3857 GCA_044866315.1 Thermoanaerobaculia bacterium
GGGGGATACGTGGGTGACGCGGACTGCCGCCGCCGAGGCGACGCTCACGCTGATCACCTGCTGGCCGTTCGACGCAATCGCGGCGGGCGGGCGGGGGCGGGTGGTGGTGGTGGGGAGGGCGGTGTAGTTGCTGCCGGCTGCCGCGTGCTAGCGCCGATTGCGCCAATAGCCTCTGCGCCTGCTCTGATGGGCAACCGCTGTAACGAAGACATCCTCGCCTCGCAGGCGGTAGAGGATGGTGTACGGGAACCGATTCAACAGAAACCTGTGCTCACCGCGCCTGCCGATTGGATAGGTGAGCGGCGCTTCAGCGATTCGTTGGATCGCACGATCGATCTCGAGTGAAAACGCCTGCGCGGCAACCTCGCTGCGCGCCCTATACCATTCACGAGCGTCAGCAAGCTCCCGATCCGCTTCAGGATGAAATCGTACCGCCCTCATCCGCGACGAAAGAGCTTGGCCCTAACCTCTTCCCACGGAATGGTCGCGACGGCGCCCGACTCGATCTCGCGCCATCTTCGCTCGGCTTCTTCCGCCCAACGCTCTTCGACATCCGGTTCTGGTGGTGGCTCCAAACTCTCGATGAGCAAGCCAGCCAAGGTCGCGCGCTCGCTCTCGGGGAGCTCGAAGGCCTCTCGAAAGACATCTTTCAGATCACGAGCCATTTGCGCATTCTACCGCGATGGATTTGCCCAGCTGGCAGCAAAGTTTATTCGACCGTCCCCGATGATTGGCGTTGATATCAACTTCCCGAAGAGGTCGAACGGTCCGACCGCTGGAGTATTAGGCACCAGCGGTTCATGGATTCTCGACCATTCTCACACGCCGCAACTGTACGTGTCGAGCTAGCGTAGTGCGGCACGCCGGGCGGACTAAAATGGCGCATGCCCGAACCAATACCCGCGATCTTCCTAAGCTCCACCTTCTATGACTTGCGCCAAGTGCGTGCTGATCTCGCGGCGTTCGTCGAAGAATCTTTAGGTTATCGTCTCTTGGCTTCAGAACACGCCTCGTTCCCGGTTGATCCTAATATCGACACGATCGAGAACTGCCGTCGCCGGGTAGAGAACGAAGCCGATGTATTCGTGCTAATCATCGGGAATCGCTATGGGTCAGTAGTTCCCGGAGAGAGCAGGTCAGTTACCAACATTGAGTATTTGACTGCGCGAGCCAAGGCACTCCCGATCTTCGCATTCGTTTACCGCGATTTGTTGGCGGTCCTGCAGGTCTGGGAACGGAATCCGAATGCAGATTACCTCCACATCGTCGATACACCTACGCTATTTGAATTTATTCAGCAGGTTCGTGCCGGTGACCGAGTGTGGACGTTCCCGTTCGAAACAGCACAGGAGATTATCTGTACCCTTCGCACACAGCTAGCCTACGAGTTCGCGAGAGGGCTGCGCTTGACGGCCAAAGCTCGGCCATACGCAACCGAAGTGGCAGAATTATCGGGTGAAGCATTTCGTGTCGCCGTGGAACGCCCTGCTGCATGGCCGGCACGACTCATTGCCTCCGTCGTTGAAGGTGAGATCGCATCTGCATTTGCGGAAAAACAGGACTATAACGATCAGATCGTACGATCAACCGGCGAGCACGTTTCAGAAGAAGAAATCGAACGGTGGCTCAATGCATGCCTTAGTCACGGGCATCATCTTGCCGAAACGTTTTCGAAGACACTAAACCATACTTTAAATGTGGCTCAGACTTCCGGCGACATTCGCGCGCTCGTGTACGGCGCGCGCTCTATTGGCGCCATGTACCGCGATGCTCTGGCCTGGTCGAGCCGCGTCCGAGCCGCCCACGTTCCGGAGCATTGGCGTGCCGCCAGCCGCGAACTATCCAAGTTTCTGGGACCTGCGATTACTGAGTTAGAAAGTTTTGGACCCCGACTGCGGAAGGCTATTGATGAACTCATACAGTCTGGGCAACCACGCGCTAAACTGCACATAAGCCTCGATATTGATCGTGGCGCATTAGACCGTTACCTAGCGGAACTCAAGAAGATCCGCCGAGACGAGTAGCGATTCTAGTGCCGCCAACTTTCGCAGCAGTGGACAAGACGCCGATGCGCAGGCTAGGAACTGCCGACGGCCCCCTTCTTCACCGGGGAGGAATCGAGGCTCGGGCGGGCGGGGGCGGCTGGTGGTGGTGGGGAGGGCGACATGACCCACGATCGCTCCTCGCTTCGCTTGTAAATGGACGAGCACGCTGAGCACGCTGATCCAGCGGCTTACCGCCGGTGACGCCAATACCCAGGCTCACGGCTATGGTGGGCGATTGCTACGACGACAACGGATCTCTCGCCCACACGGTACACGATGGTGTACGGAAAGCGCGACGGCAGCACGTGTTCCCGTGTTCCGTACTCTCCCAAGGGATACGTGAGAGGCGATTCAGCGATCCGTGCTATCGCGGCGTCGATCTCGTGCGCAAACGCAACCGCAGCGAGCGGGCTTCTGCTCCGGTAGAAAGCTTTGCCTTCTCTGAGATCGCTCCGCGCCTCGGGATGAAGCCGTACCCTCATTCGTCGGCAAACAATTCCGCGCGAACCTCTTCCCAGTCCACGAGCTCGACGCTTCCTTCATCGATCTCGCGAACGCGACGGGCGATCTCTCGCGACCATGCCGCCTTGACCTCAGGGGTCGGCGCCGGCTCGAGGCTTTGGAGCATGGCGCCAGCTAACGTTGCGCGGTCGGATTCGGACAGCTCCGCGGCCTCTCGGATCAGTTCCTTGACGTCTCGTGCCATCGTTTGGGGATTTTACGCCGGCAGGCTGCTGGCGCTACTCGAACGACCACCACCCCCGGTCCACCCAGCGCTTCGCCTGTAGATCCAGCGACACGATCAGCACCTGGCGCGCGCCGCCGTGGTCGCTGCGCGATCAGGAGACGGGTGGGGTGAGGCCGGTGGGGACGCGGTAGAAGGTCTCCAGCGTGGCCACGAGCTGCTCGCGGTCGATGTTCCGGCCGCGGCGGCGCAGGGCGTCGACGAGGAGCTTGGCCGAGGCGAGGGCGATGGGGAAGGAGGTGGCGTGGAGCGGGGGAAACGCCGAGGAAGGCGCGGCCGAGTTGCGCGCCCTCGCCGAGAACGAAATTTCCAGCCATCCAACTAAGGGCAACGATTTATGCTGAAGGCATGGACGAGAAGGAGATCGCCGCGTTCGCGAAGGCGAACTTCGAACCGATCCGAGGCCCGGTGGAGGGTCCTGCGTACCGCTGCGCAGCCTACTTGACCGATGGCGTGTACCTGCCTTGTGTTCTGGTTGCGAGCAGGCAGGAGTGGGTCGAGCTCGCGCTCCGCAGATTCGCCGAGACGACGGCGGACAAGCAGGGCCTCTTCGGGAGACGCAGGTTCGGTCGTGGCTTCGACCACTCCTCAATCGTGGAGAGCTTCGTCGCTGCCGGGAATCGACTGAACTCCTACGATATCGATCGTTTGGAGGCCAGTCGCTATGCGCTTCCGCGGGAGCATCTGCTCGAGATCGAAGGCGAAACCAGTATGAGTTGGACGCAATTCGTCGGCGTGATGCGTGATGGATGCGAGTTCTCGTTCGGAACGACGTTTCTTACGCAGTTCTTCGACATGCCGGCGGGATATACGGCTTCTGACGTCGCAACGATTCGACCGCACGAGCGTGGCGCCGGCGAGTTGTTTCGAGAACGGCCTTTCTTCACCTGTTTTGTGGACGGTCTCTAACATGCCCTCCCCGCCGCCGGACCGGCGGCGTACCGGCCGGCAGGCTGCCGGCGTTACTCGAACGACCACCACCCCCGGTCCACCCAGCGCTTCGCTTGCAGATCGAGCGACACGATCAGCACCTGGCGCGCGCCGCCGTGGTCGCTGCGCGACCAGGA
>JBIOTX010000149.1:0-6071 GCA_044866315.1 Thermoanaerobaculia bacterium
CCGCCCAGGTCCCTCGCTCACGCTCGGGATGACACGGTGGCGGAGCTGCGGGTTTAGTCGGAAGGTTTAACCGCATGGTCCATCGCAGGCTTCCGGCACTACGGTTCACCGAAGGTTATACGAGCCAGTTCTTCCTTTAGCCGCTTCTGTTCAGCCGGGTCGGACGCATGAGCCAGACGATCGGCCAGCTCGAAGAACTCGACCTTCTCCCGTCCTTCGTCTCCAGGCCGATTTCGATCAAATTGGCGATGACGGGCCCTAGTCATTCCCGAAGATCCGCCTCAGCAGCTTCCGAATCGAATTCTCCCGCTCCCGCGCCTTCCGGCGCTCCAGCTCCGTCTTCCGCTTGATCTCGTCCGGGTCGACCACCGGGCCGCGCTCGTTGCCGTAGATCTGCGGCTCGGGCCAGAAGGGGCTGGGCTCGCCGCTGCCGGCGTGGAGGGGGCAGACGGACTGGGGCTCGGTGCCGACGACGAAGATCTCGCCGCGGGTGTCGGGGCAGTACGGGGTGGCCAGCATGCCCGACTCGGGGTCGATGAGGCGCTCGCTGACGTCCTCGGGGCGGCGCCAGTCGACGTCGGGGACCAGGCCGTCGATACGGTTCATGTGGCGCGTCCAGATGGGGAGGCAGGCGTCGCCGCCGGCGAGGCGGGTGGAGTGGCCGTCGTCGAAGCCGACCCACACCAGGGACAGGATGCGCGGGGAGTAGCCGACGAACCAGGCGTCGCGGTAGTTGTTGGTCGTGCCGGTCTTGCCGGCGAACTCGTCCTCGAAGCCGAGGGAGCGGGAGCGGGCGGCGGTGCCGTAGTCGAAGACGTCCTTGAGGACGTCGTTCATCACGTAGCAGATGCTGGCCGGGGCGACGCGCTTCATCTTCGCGCTGCGGGTCTCCTTGAGGTTCCCGCGGGAGTCGACGACGGCGAGGATGGAGACCGGCTCGGCCTTGACGCCGAGGTTGGCGAAGACGGAGTAGGCGTAGGCGATCTCCAGCGGGGTGACCTCGAACGAGCCGAGGGAGACCGACGGGTAGGGCTGGAGGCGGCTCTCCACGCCGATGTTCGCCGCGGTCTTGATGACGTTCGGGACGCCGGCGTCCATGGCCGCGCGCACGGCCGGGATGTTGTACGAGTGCGCCAGGGCCTCGCGCACGCTCACGCGGCCGTGAAAGCGGTTGTCGTAATTCTGCGGCTTCCACACCGCGGTGGCGGTGGGGATGGCGATCGGCGAGTCATCGAGCACGGTCGAGGCGGTGAGGGCCTGCCGCCCGCGGGCGGGATCCATGGCCGTGACGTAGACGAATGGCTTGAAGAGCGATCCCGGCTGCCGGCGGGCCTGAATGGCCCGGTTGAACTGGGTCTTGGAGTAGTTCCGGCCGCCGACGAGGGCCTTGACGTAGCCGGTGCCCGGCTGAATGGTGAGGACGACGCCTTCGAGCGGCGTGGCCGAGCCGCGGATGTGCCGGTATTTCCGCCCCAGCTCGCCGATGCCGTGGTCGAGGGCCTCCTCGGCCGACCGCTGCATGATCGTGTCGAGGGTGGTGAAGATGCGCAGGCCGTGGGTCTGCAGCTGGGTGTCGGGATAGGTCTCCCGCAGCTCCTTGAGCACGAGGTCGACGAAGAATGGGGCGCTGCGCGAGACCTTCGGGAAGCGGGTCACGCTCAGCGGCGAGGCAATGGCCTCCTCGAACTCGCGCTGGCTGATCTTCTGCTGGTCGAACATCAACTTCAGCACCAGGTCGCGCCGCGGCTTGGCGCGCTCGGGGTACTTGAGCGGCGAGAGGACGTTCGGGCGCTGGATCATGCCCGCCAGCGTGGCCGCCTCGGGGAGGGTGAGGTACGTCACCCGCTTGCCGAAGTAGACCTGCGAGGCCTGCTCCACGCCGATGATCTGGACCGCGCCGTTCTGCCCGAGGTAGATCTCGTTCAGGTAGGCCTCGAGGATCTCGTCCTTCGAGTAGCGCATCTCCAGGAGCAGGGACATGACCGCCTCGACGAACTTGCGGCGGAAGGTCCGCTCGTGGGTGAGGTAGAGGTTCTTGACCAGCTGCTGGGTGAGGGTCGAGCCGCCCGCGGCCAGCGCCTTGTGGCGAAGATCGGTCCAGATCGCGCGGAGGATGCCGCGGATGGAGATGCCTTCATGACGGTAGAAGCCGCGGTCCTCGGTGGCGATGATGGCGTCGACCAGGACCTTCGGAACGGCGTCGAGGGAGACCGGGACGCGGTCCTCCATCTCGTTGTTGTAGATCGAGGTGATCAGCTCGGGCTCGACGCGCGCGCCGCGCAGGGTGATGCCGTCGGTGAGCCGCTTGACCGAGCGCACGCTCGCCCCGTCGAAGTCGACGAGCACGGGCATGGCGTGGAACTCCATGTCCGGGTACTCGAAGTTGTTGAGGAAGATCTCCAGGTCGCCGTCCACGTAGCGGTACTCGCCGGGGTTCTCCACGCGCTTGCGCACTTCCCGGTAGCCAACGTGGTTCAGCTTCGGCTCGAGAAGCGAGCGGGAGAGGGCGATGCCGGGAACGATCGGCGTCGAGTCGGAGTAGACCCGGCTGGGCAGGTCCCAGCGCGTGGCCGAGTCGAACTTCTTGGTGATGACGACGTAGGTGTAGCCGACGAAGCCGATGAAGGCGACGAAGGCGAGCATCACCAGAAAGGCGAGCCCGGCGGAGTGCCGCCAGAAGAAGTCCTTGATCCGAGAGCGTTTGGCCATGAGGCGACGGCGGTGAAGCCGTCGCTATGTTAGACCGCGAGCCGGCACCGCCGCATTCCAGAGGAACTGTTTCAAACGGACGCGCTCGTCAGCGCTGAGGACCTCCCCGAGCCAGTGCTCGAGCTCCTCGCGCCGGCGGAAGACGCGCCGGTTCTCGTTGTTCGCCGCCCGGATCACGCGCTCGACCTGCAGGGAGAAGATCGCGCTGTCACCGATGAGCATGGCCGTGCGCTCGACATGCGAGGAGGCGGCGGACAGCAGATGCATGAGGTTGTCGGCCACCGCGGGCGTGAAGACGTGCGCGCCGAGGAGATCGACCGCGCCGACGTACTTGCCCTGGATGCGGGTGATGATCGTGGTGAGCTCTTTGACGAACTCCTGCACTTCTTCCAACTCGAGAGGCGAGGCCAGCTTGACCTCGACCAGGCGGCCGACGCGATTTTCTGCTTTGTGCATACTTACTTCCGCTGAAGCGGAAGCCAGAGTGTACCGTAAAGAAGTCTAAAAGCTAGGTTCAATCCGCAGCTCCCGCAGCAGCTCGTGGGCCCCGTCCACGGCGTCCATGACCCAGAGCATGTAGCGCGAGTCGACGTGGATGGTCCGGGCGTAATCCTCCTCCACCAGGTAGTCGGCGCCCACCCCCTCCCAGTTCATGTCGAAGGCCAGGCCGCACAGCTCGGCCCAGGCGTTGAGCGTGGCCGAGCCGGAGCTGCCGTTGGTGACGTTGTTCGTGGAGATGAAAGCCACGGGAAGGGTGCGCAGGTCGGGGTCGGCGTACGGGCCGAACTCCGAACGTCCGGCGCGCTCGAGCAGGCGCTTCGGGCTGTTGAACGGCTCCTCGCCGGTGTCCTTCTCGACCACGCCCCGGACGTCGGTCTGCGGGGTGTACCAGACCGCGTTGCGCGGCGAGTAGCCCTTGACCGTGCCGAAGCCGACCCGGAGCGTGCCGTTGGCGTCGGGGTAGAGGCGGCCGCCGCGGGCGACGCGCAGGGCGTCGAGGAGGACGGGACGGATGCGCGACTCGGCGCCGGTGACGGTCTTCTCGCGGACTTCGAGCTGGTCCGCGAACGGACGCAGCGATGCGGCGAAGGCGAGCATGGAGTCGTTGCGCGCCGTGAGCTGCGCCGTCGTCTCCTCGACCATCTTCCCCTCGGCCTCGGCATTGCCGATGTTCGTCGAGGCATAGATCCGATCCAGCAGCGGGTCCACGCCGCCGGCCGCGGCGACCGCGGCGTCGACCGGCGCGATGCGCTGGTCGGCCGGCAGCTTCTGGGTCTCGAGCAGGAAGAGGCGGAGACCGGCGCGATCACTGCCGGGATCCATCGAGCGACGGGCGCGGGTGATGGTCTGGAGGAGCTTTCTGCGGTTGCGCTCCGTGAAGTCCTCGGCGCGGTCGAGGTCCGGCTTCGTACGCTCGACGCTGAGCCGGTAGAGGCGGTTGGCCTGGGTCAGCATCGGCGAGGCCGTGTAGAGCCAGGCGAAGAGCTCGTCGCGCTCGCGGGTGACGCGCTTCTCGGCGAGGATCTTCTGCAGCTCCGCGCCGGCGGCGTCGTACGCGGCGGCGAGCTTCGGATCGAGCTTCCCGCGCAGGGCCGCCTCCTCGCGGCGTTTGGCCTCGGCGATCCCCGCGCGCTCGAACGACTCCTGCATGCCGAGGTGCTTCTTCAGATAGTTCTCGAGCCCGGAGACCCGCGAGGCGTTCTTGAGGGCGATGGCGCGGTCCTTCTTGCCGCGCTCCTGCAGGAGGTCGCGCAGCATCGTCCGGTAGCGCACCGACGTCGGCAGCTCGAAGCTCTCCGCGTCCTCCACCTCCGCCGCAGTCTGGTGGCGGTGGGTGACGCCGGGGAAGCCGGCGAGCATGACCAGGTCGCCGTCATCGAGGTCGCGCGTGGAGATCTTCAGATAGTGCTTCGGGCGATAGGGGACGTTGTCGCGCGAGAAGTCGGCCGGCTTGCCGTCCGGCCCGACATAGGCGCGGTAGAAGCCGAAGTCGCCGGTGTGCCGCGGCCACATCCAGTTGTCGATCTCGTCGCCGAAGTTGCCCACACCGAGGGCAGGCGCATAGACCAGGCGGACGTCGCGGATCTCCATCTGGGTGATCTTCACGTACTGCCCACCCTCGTAGAACGACGCCACCTGGCAGCGCAGGCCGCCCGGCTTCTCGCACTCGTTGATCATCTCGCGCCGCCGGCGGGTGATCAGGCGCGCGCGATCGTAGTCCGTCGTGCTCTTGGGGAACGCGGCCAGGATCTGCTTCGTCACGTCCTCGATCCCGGTGGTGACGTAGATCCGCGCGTCGGGCGTGGCCTGGATCTCGTCCTTCTTCGCCCGGGCCAGGAAGCCGTTGGTCACCAGGTCGTTCTCCGGCGTGGCGTTGAACTGCAGCGCGCCGAAGACGCAGTGGTGGTTCGTGGCGATGAGGCCCTCCGGCGAGACGAAGGACGCGCTGCAGCCGCCGGTCGAGACGATGGCGCCCATGGGGAAGCCGGTGAGATCGGCGAACTGATGGGGATCGATCTGCAGGCCGAGCTTCTTCAGCTCCTCGCCGAGGGCAGGAAGCTGCTGGGGCATCCACAGGCCGTCGTCGGCGAGGGCGGAGAGGGGGAGCATCATCAGAACTGCGCAGGCCATTCGAAGCCTCATCGCTTGTCTCCTTTGGCGCCGGTTCGTGACTGTTCCTTCGCCGGCGCACATCCAACGGTCCGGCATCATGCTCATCATGCTCGACATCGTCAACGACGTTCGCTACGTGCTGCGCACGTTCGCCAAGTCGCCCGCGTTCGCCCTGACGGTCATCCTCACCGTGGCCATCGGCATCGGGCCGACGACGGCGATCTTCTCGATCGTCGACTCGCTGCTGCTCCGCGAGCTGCCGTACCGCGACGCGGAGTCGCTGGTGGCGATCTGGCGCGCGCGCGACCGCGGAGACAAGGCGCCGACCAGCGGCCCGGACTTCGCCGACTTCCGCACGATGTCGACGAGCTTTTCGGACATGGCCGTGGCCTCGTGGACGGGCAGCTTCAACGTCGGCGAGATCGCCACGCCGCTGCGCGTGGCCGGCGCGCGGGTGACGCCGAACTTCTTCGAGCTCCTCGGCACGCCCGCGGCGCTCGGCGCGGCGCCGTCGCCGGCACCGGTGAAGGGCGAGAAGCTGGTCGTGCTCAGCGACCGCCTCTGGCGCAACTCCTTTGGCGGCGCGCGGGACATCGTCGGCCGCGACGTGCGCTTGAGCGGCCAGCCCTACCGCGTCCTGGCGGTGATGCCGCCGGCGTTCGCCTATCCGCCGAGCGCGGAGCTGTGGGTGCCCTTCGACCTCACCGCCGAGAACCTCGGCCACCGCGCACTGCACCAGTACCATGTCG
>JBIOTX010000150.1:0-18066 GCA_044866315.1 Thermoanaerobaculia bacterium
CGAAGACCGATACGGTGGGCTGAGAGCCCACCGCTCCACGTGTCTACATCCCCAGAACGGCCTTCTTGAAGTCCGCTCCCGGCGCTGGCTTCGGGCCGATCCACGTGTTCAGGATCGCGTCGGCCGTGGCCTTGCCGCCGAGGGTGCCTTTGCTCTTGCCGTTCACCTCGACGGTGGTGCCGATGCCGGGGACGTAGGTGAGGACGATGCGGTTGCCTTTGGGCACGTCCTCCATCCACGACTCGAGGGTCTTGAAGGCGGTCTTCACCTCGGGCGACGCGTTCGGCGTGTTGTCCTCGAGACCCTCGGACCAAGCCTCGGCCATCTGGGCCTTGCTGACGCTGTAGAGGAAGTGCATGACCATGCGCCGCGGGGCGTCCGTGGCCAGGATGGTGGTGGCGCTGGTCTGCTTGGTGGGCAGGTAGAGGCCGCCGACGTAGACCTTGACCACGAACTTCTTGCGCAGGCCGGCGCCGTTGAGGACGAGATTCTGGTTGTTGACGCTGGCCGTATCGTCGACTTTGACGCCGGCCACGGTCGCGGCGCCGGCGGTGACAGCCGCGAGCGTGAGCGCCGCGGCGAGAACGAGCTTCTTCATCGATTCCTCCGTTGATGGTTGGACTTCAACGTTAGGATTGTAGTCTCACGATGGAGTCGATCACCCCGGAAGATGCGACGGAGCACCTGGCCTCCCCGCGGCGGGGGGCCGCCGCCGCCGAGGCGCAGTTCGCGCCGGGGACCATGGTCGCGGAGCGCTACCGCATCGTGGCCCTCCTCGGGGCGGGCGGGATGGGGGAGGTCTACCGCGCCGACGACGTGAAGCTCGGCCAGCGCGTGGCCCTCAAGTACATCCCGCCGCGCATCGCCTCCGACCCGGCGGCCATCGAGCGGCTCTACAACGAGGTTCGCATCGGCCGGCAGATCTCCCATCCGAACGTCTGCCGCCTGCACGACATCATCGAAGTCGAAGGGCAGCGCTTCATCTCCATGGAGTATGTCGACGGCGAGGACCTGGCGTCGCTGTTGCGGCGCATCGGGCGACTGCCGGCGGACAAGGCCCTCGCCCTCACGCGCGATCTCTGCGCCGGCCTCGCCGCCGCGCACGACCGCGGCTTCATCCACCGCGACCTCAAGCTCGCGAACGTGATGATCGACGGCCGCGGCAGCGCGCGCATCACCGACTTCGGCCTGGCCGCCCTGGCCGACGAGGGGACGCGCGACTTCACCGGCACGCCGCTGTACATGGCGCCCGAGCAGTTGAATCATGGCACGGCCACGGTCCGCAGCGACCTCTACGCCCTCGGCCTGGTGCTCTACGAGATGTTCACCGGCCGGCGCGTCTTCGACGCTAGCACGACCACGCAGCTGCGCGAGCAGCATGCGCTGGCGAAGACCCGTCCGGGATCGCTCGTCCGCGAGCTCGATCCGGCCGTCGAGCGGGTGATCCTGCGCTGCCTCGAGGAAGACCCGGCCGCGCGGCCGGCCTCGGTGCAGGAGATCGTGGCCATGCTCCCGGGAGGCGATCCGCTGCAGGCCGCGATCGCCGCGGGACAGACGCCGTCGCCGGAGTTCGTGGCGGCGGCGGGAAGGGTGGGCGGGCTGGAGCCGGCGCGGGCGTGGACGATGCTCGTCCTGTTCCTGATCGCTCTCGTCGCCGCGGCCGTGGTGCGCGAGCGTGGCAGCGTGACCGCGCGCCTGGCGGAGATCAAGTCGCCGGATGCGCTGATCGACGACGCGCGGAGCGCGATGCGCGCGCTCGGCTATGCGGAGAAGCCCGCCGACTGGGCGGGCGTGTTCCTGCGCAATTCCGACTACGTGAATAAGTACCGGCGCGCGCGGCCGGGAGCGGAGACTCTGCCGCCGATGGCCGCGCCGTTTCTCTATCGCGACAGTCCGCAGCTGCTCCTCCCGCGCAACCCCCTCGGCCTGCTGCGCCGCGACGATCCTCCGATCAGCGAGCCGGGCATGACCGCTGTCGTCCTCGATGCCGCGGGAAAGCTGCGCGAGCTGCGCCGCGTGCCGCCGCGGCAGGCGGAGGCGAGCGGTGCGTCGCCGGACTGGGCGGGCGCGTTCCGCGCCGCGGGACTCGATCCCGCGCGTTTTCGCGAGGCCCCGCCGCGGTGGACGCCGCCGGTCGCGTCGGATCGCCGCTTCGCCTGGACCGGCGCGGACGGCAACGTGCCGCTGCGCGTCGAGGCCGCGGCGCTCGCCAGCCGGCCGGTGTGGTTTGCCGTCCTCGATCCCTGGAGCGCGCCGCTCACCGGATCGAATCCGGCGCCGGCGCACGCGCTGGCCATGGTGACCCTGGTGGTCTTCCTCGTCGCCGCCTTCTTTGCCCGCCGCAACGTACGCTCCGGCCGCGGCGACACGCGCGGCGCGTTGCGTGTGGGCCTCTTCGGCGTCGCCGCGACCTTTGCCGGGTCGATGCTCGTGGCCCATCACACGGCCGCCCCCACCAGCGAGTGGAACCTCGTCGTCACCACCGGCGGGTTCTCGTTGTTCTACGGCGTCTTCGGCTGGCTCTGCTACCTGGCCATCGAGCCGTTCGTCCGCCGCCAGTGGCCGCAGATGCTGGTCGGCTGGACGCGGCTCCTGTCCGGCCGCCCGCGCGACCCGCTGGTCGGAACGGAGGCGCTGGCGGGCCTCGTCGCCGGCGCGGCCGGCGCCGCGGTCAGCGCGCTGACGGCGCTCGCCCTGGCGCGCGCTTCACCTCGCCGCAGAACGATCTCGTCTCCACGCCCGCCCTGCACGTCGGCGGCACCGTCGGCCTGATGCTCGATGCGCTGGCCATCGCCGTGCTCTACGGATTCGGCTGGGTCCTCCTGCTCGTCTTCTTCCGCCGGCTGCTGCGGAGCGAGCTCGCCGCCTGGATCGCGCTCACGCTGGTGGTCCTGTTCACGGCCACGACTCCGGCCGAGCCGCTGGTGTCCATGGCCGTCGCCGCCGGCTCGATCCTGGCCACCGTGCTCGCCCTGCGCTACGCGGGCGTCTTGGCCGCAGTAGTCTCCATCGCCGTGTTCGTGCTCGTGCGCTGGACGCCGTTCACCTTCTCGCCCGAGGTCTGGACCATCGGCCGCTCGACCGTGGTGCTGGTCGTGCTGGCGGCCGCGGCGGTCTGGGCGTTTTACGTCGCCCTGGCCGGCAAGCCGGCGTTCGGAGTGGGGGTGGTGGAAGACGAGGCCCCGGCCTGAGCGAGGCGCGTATCATCGAGACATCACCATGGATGAGACGGAAGTTCGTCCCGGCCGTGCCGCGGCGGGTGCCGACATGCGTTTCACGCCCGGCGCGATCGTCGCCGATCGCTACCGCATCGTCGCTCTCGTCGGCGAGGGAGGGATGGGGCAGGTCTACCGGGCCGACGACCTCCGGCTGGGGCAGCGGGTCGCGCTGAAGTACATTCCCGCAAACGTCTCCGGCGATGCCGCGGCGGTCGTCCGCTTTTACAGCGAGGCCCGGATCGGCCGGCAGGTGGCCCACCCGAACGTCTGCCGCGTGTACGACATCGTCGAGAGCGAAGGCGCGCGCTTCCTGGCCATGGAGTACGTGGACGGCGAAGACCTGGCGTCGCTGCTGCGGCGCATCGGACGGCTTCCCGCCGACAAGGCCCTGCGCCTCACGCGCGAGCTCTGCGCCGGCCTCGCCGCCGCGCACGAGCGGGGATTCATCCACCGCGACCTCAAGCCCGCGAACATCATGATCGACGGGCGCGGCGCGGCGCGCATCACCGACTTCGGGCTCGCCGCGGCCGCGCACGAGGCTGCGGGAGAGCTCGCGGGCACGCCGGCGTACATGGCCCCGGAGCAGCTCAGCGGCGGGGCGGCCACCGCGCGCAGCGACATCTACGCGCTCGGGCTGGTCCTCTTCGAGATGTTCACCGGCAAGCGCGTGTTCGAATTCGCGTCGATCGAGGCCATCCGGCAGCAGCACGCCCAGACCAAGACGCGCGCGTCGTCCATCGTCCGGGACATCGATCCGGCCATCGAGCACCTGATCGCGCGCTGTCTCGAGGAAGACCCGCGCCTGCGCCCGGCCTCGGCGCTGGAGATCCTGAACGCTCTGCCGGGCGGCGATCCGCTCGATGCGGCTGTTGCCGCCGGCGAGACCCCATCGCCGGAGATGGTCGAAGCGGCGAACCGCGTCGGCGACCTTCCGGCCTCGCGCGCATGGTTGATGCTCGCCTCGCTTCTGCTCGGTCTGGTGATCCTGACCTTCACCGGGGAGCGGGCCGTGCTCACCTGGTTCGCGCCGGAGGTGCAGTCGCAGGACGTGCTCGTCGAGCGCGCCCGCAGCGTCAAGCGGGCCCTGGGCTATGACGATCGCCCTGCCGACTGGGCCGCGCTGTACACCCGGGACTATCAGTTGCTCGAGCGGGCGGTCGCCAGCGGCGGGGCCGCTGCGCTCGGGCCGGCCGCGCGCTGGATGCGCCGCTTCCACTATCGCGACAGCCCGCAGGTCCTGGTCGCCCGGAACATGTTCGGCCGGGTCAGCGACACCGACCCGGCGCTCTCCGTCGCCGGAATGACCATGGTCTCGCTCGATGCCGAAGGCCGCCTGCGGGAGCTCCGCCGCATTTCGCCGCTGCGCTCCCCCGGCCCTCCAGCGGACGCCGATTGGGCGAGCGCCTTTCGCGAGGCTGGATTGAATCCGGCGGCGTTTCGAGCTGTTCCGCCCGCGGCCATTCCACCGGTCGGCGCGGAGCGCCGGTATGCCTGGGACGGAACGGCCGACGGCGCGGCGATGCACGTCGATGCGGCGAGCGTGGGCGGGCGGCCGGTGTGGTTTTCCGTGCAGTCGTCGCTGGGCGTTCCCGGCAATCGCGTTCCCGGGTCCAGCGGCGCCCCGGTGGTGTATGCGATCGTCATCATCGCCGGCCTGATCCTGGGCCGCCGCAACGTCGTCCGCGGCCGCGCCGACCTGCGCGGCGCCTATCGGCTCGCCGTGCTGGCGGGGGTGATTCAGTTCGCGGCCCTGCTCTGGGGCGCGAGTCACAGCGCCCGCCTCGGTGAGGAATGGCGCATCGTTTCCGGCTTCCTCGGCACCTCGTTCTACTTCGCCTTCCTGATCTGGCTCTGTCACCTGGCCATCGAGCCGTACGTGCGCCGGCGGTGGCCGCACATGCTCGTCTCGGCCAAGCGCCTCCTGTCCGGGAAGCTGCGCGATCCACTGGTCGGCGCCGACATTCTCCGCGGTGCCCTGGCCATGGTCGTCGGTCTCATCGCCTGGACCGCGGCCGAGGCCATCCTGGCCCGGGCCGGACTGTACGTCCCGCGCGATGCCGCCCTCAACTGGATGGTCACCAGCCCGTTCGGAACGCCGGGGCTGTTGCTCGTGGGACTGGCCCGGGCCCTGCCGATCAGCTTCGTCACGCTCATGGTGCTCGTGCTGGCGCGGCTCGTGACCCGCCGCGACGCTCCGGCGTTCGTCGCGGTCTGGGTGATCATGGCCCTGTCCGCCGACGACATGGGAGGCAGTTTCCTCGTCGACACCGCCATCCGGGCCCTGCTTCTGGCGCCTCTATTCTTCGTGCTCCGGCGCTACGGCGCACTCGCGCTCATGACCGCCCTGAGCGTGATGTTCTTTCTGGTCTACATCCCGTTCACATCCGACCTCGGCCAGTGGTACGGCCGCTACAGCGCGGGGGTGCTGCTCGTCATCGCCGCGCTGGGGGTCTACGGCTTCCATACCGCTCTGGCCGGCAAGCCCCTGCTCGGGCGCCTGCTGGTGGAAGACGAGGCCCCGGCCTGACGTTAGCTCCTTTCTCATGAAGGATTTCCTCAACCGCTCGTTCGCCATCGGGGGCGTGCACATCGAGACCCCGCTCGCGCTCGCGCCGATGGCCGAGGTCACCGACACGTACTACCGGTCGCTGATCAAGGAGCTGGGCGGGGTGGGGCTGGTGGTGTCCGAGTTCATCTCCGCCGAGGGGCTGACCCGGAAAAACGACCGCTCGCACCAGATGCTGGCCTTCAACGAGAGCGAGCGGCCGGTGGCCATCCAGATCTACGGCGGCGACCCGGAGCGGATGGACGATGCCGCGGCCATCGTCGAGGCCCAGGGCGTGGACATCGTCGACGTGAACATGGGCTGCCCGGTCAAGAAGATCGTCAACAGCGGCGCCGGCTCGGCCCTGCTCAAGGACTTCGACAAGGCCGCGCGGGTGGTGGAGAAGATCAAGGCCGCGGTGAAGATCCCGGTCACGGTGAAGGTGCGCAAGGGGTGGGAGTCGAACGACGTCATCCCCCTCCTCAAGCGCTTCGAGGAGATCGGCGTGGCCGCCATCGCCATCCACGGCCGCACGCGCAACGAGGCCTACACCGGCGCGAGCGACTGGGAGTACATCGGCCGGGTCAAGAGCGAGCTGACCATCCCGGTGTGGGGCAACGGCGACGTGAAGACCCCCGAGGATGCCATCCGCATGTTCGAGACCACCGGCGTGGACGGGGTGATGATCGGCCGGGCCGCGCTGCACAATCCCTTTATCTTCCGCGACATCGAGGCTTACGCCCGCGGCGAGGCGATGCACGGGGACGAAGTCGAGCGCCGCATCGACGCCATGCACCGTTACCTCGGCAAGATCGACGCCGCGCCGCAGATCGACCGCTGGAAGCTGCACAAGTCCCGCACGGTGATCGGCTGGTTCTCCAAGGGCATCCCGCACGGCAAGGACATCCGCATGGGGCTGCAGTCGATCGAGTGCGTGGCCGATGCGCAGCGCCTCCTGGACATGGCTCGCGCGCGCATGGCGGCGTAGTGCCCTTCCCCGTCCACATCGAGCGCGTCCTCACCCAGTTCGGCATCCCCGCGGACACGAAGTCCGCGCTCTACGACCTCTATCTGGCGATGGGTGACGAGGTCCTGGAGGTGTTCGGCGATCTCGCCGAGGACGTGGCCTCGCCGGCGATGTTGCGGCCGGAGGACACGATGGCGATCCGCGAGCGCGTGGTCGAGCGCTACCTCCGCCGCAATCACCCCCTCTGGGTGGAGGGCAAGCCGACGGCGAGCCTGTGGCATCCGCGTGAGGCCGAAGGCCGCGCCTCCGGCGCCGCCATCCCCTTGGGCGACACCGACCGCGGCATCCTCATCCTCGGCCGCAACGCGCACTCCGGCGGCCGGACGAACACGATCTCCTTCGACATCGTGGCGCGCGAGCTCGAGGACGCGCTGGCGATCGGACAGGCCGTCGGCCAGCAGCACACGATCCCCGGCTCGGTCGGCGAGACCTCGGGCACCTTCGACGGCGCCGCGAACGTCGCCCTGATCTGGGAAGTGCAGCCCAACGTCTTCAAGCCCGCCCGCGAGCGCAACCGGGCCATCAGCAAGGTCTACCGCCGCCACCGCAACTGGCACGTCGACACCCTGACCGCGGCCCTGCAGTGGCTGGGGCAGCAGCAGTGCCTGACGTTCCTCCTCCGCGGCGCCGCGCTCGCGCCGACGCACGAGATGAATCCGGAGACGCCGCTCTCGGAGACCATCATCGCCCTGCACGACCGCACCATCGACGAGGTCACCCGCACCCTCGGCATCACCCTGGCCGATCCGACGGACGACGACGAGCTCGAGCTGCTGGCCTCGTCGGTGATGAATCACGCGCTGCGCCGACACGTTCTGGTGAACGGCGCCGCGGCGTCGATGTGGAAGGCGATGATCCCCGATGATCGCGGTCTCACATTCACTGGTTCGAAAGCGTCGCGCCTCGATTCCCACTGGGGACGATCCGCCAGGTGATCGATGTTCCTGACGCGGTTACCTCATCGGCACGGAAGACGATGTGGTTTCGCTCATCGTTATGTGTGAGCGCGATGTAACAGTTGCCGGTGACGGCAGCAACGCCGAACCGCGTGTAACCCGTAGTTGGAATGGTGACAACGGAGTCGACCGACGCGCAAGCGCCGGCTGAGACAACGCCTCGCTGACCGATGTTGTTGGCGAGGAAAGAATTCTCGGCGAAGTAAAGATCACCCCGGTGACGCTTTTGTATGCGCGCTCGGAAAAGTCGTAGCCGCGTCGTGCGTCGTCAGTAACTGACAGCGTGGCGCCGCGATTCTCAGACGTGATGATTTTCCAGGTGATGGATACGCCGGCGGAGGTAACCGTGTCGGCTCGAAAGACGATGTGGTCGCGCTCGTCATTGTGAGTGAGTGCGACATAGCAGTTGCCGGCCACTGCGGCCACTCCAAACCTGGTGTAACCGCTGGTCGGAATGCCGGCGAATGAGTCGACCGATGAGCAAGCACCGATTGAAACGATGCCCCTCTGGCCAACGTTATTGGCAAAAAAAGAGTTCTGTACGATGTAAAAATCGCCGCCGGTGACGTCTTTGTAGATTCGTTCGGAAAAGTCGTACCCTCGATTCTGTGCAGATGATGTTTCGGCCATACAAAGCGCCATCACGGCTACTGAGCTCACACTGAACAACAGCCGAATTGCAGGGAGTCGACGCATGCACGTACCTCCTGCGCGAAACGCACGCCGTCCGCAGTCAGTTGATGGGCGAAATCAGATTACCGAGTGAAGGAAAGATAGCACCATGGAGGGTAGTGGCCAACGGGCAAGAATGGCGCCGTGGCTGCGAAGACACGTTCTGGTGAACGGCGCCGCGGCGTCGATGCGGGAAGTTAATATCCCGCCTCCATGAGACGGATCGCCTTCCTCATCCTCGCCGCCCTTCCCCTTCTCGCTCAAGAACGCCTCTCGCTCACCGTCGACACGATCATGCGCGGTCCGCAGCTCGCCGGGTACGCTCCGCGGAGCCTCCGCTGGTCGCTCGACGGCCAGGCCGTGTACTTCGAGTGGAAGCAGTACACCGATCCGGTCGAGGAGAACTACGACACCTACGTCGTCGGCCGGGACGGCAAGGGGCTGCGGAAGTTGACCGACGAGGAGGCGAAGCATGCCACGCCGGTGCGCGGGCACTTCAGCCGCGACCGCCGGCGGATGGTGTACGCCGCCAACGGCGACGTCTTCCTGCACGAGGCCGGCGTGAAGCAGCGCCGCCAGCTGACGCGCACGACCGAGGCCGAGTCCAACCCGCGGTTTACGCGCGACGAGCGGCGGGTGGCCTTCGTCCGCGACAACAATCTCTATGTGCTGTCGCTCGACGACGGCTCGATCGTGCAGCGCACGAACATCGTCGCCGCCGACGACAAGGGCCCGAACGTCACGCTCTTCGAGGACGAGAACAAGGACCGCACGGACAGCCAGAAGTGGGTGGCCGAGGAGGCGAAGAAGCTGAGCGAGGTGCTGGCGCGGCGGCAGGCGGAGAAGAAGGAAGAGGAGGCCAAGCGCAAGGCGGAGCTCGCCCTCCAGCCGCTGAAGCTGAAGAAGGACGAGACCGTTTCCGACCTGCAGCTCACGGCGGACGAAAAGTACGTGGTGGTCTTCATCGAGACGGAGTCGGAGAAGGGGAAGCGGACGGCCGTGCCGAGCTACGTCACCGAGACCGGCTACACGACCGATCTGCGCGCGCGGGAGAAGGTCGGCGACGCGCGGGGCCTCTCGCGCGTGGGGAGCATCTCGACCGCCGACGGCAAGGTGCAGTGGCTGCAGCACGGGCTCAAGGAGGCCGCCGAGCCGGTGACCGAGGCCCAGAAGGAGGGGACGACCAAGAGCGTCACCACCACCGAGGAGGGGGAGTCCACCGCGGCGAAGACGGAGACCAAGGAGCCGAAGGACCGCGAGATCGAGGCGGAGGACCTGTTCTGGTCGGACGACGGCACGAAGGCCGCGCTGATGGTGCGCGCGGCGGACAACAAGGACTGGTGGCTCCTCGCGTTCGATCCGGCCACGGCGAAGGGACGGGTGCTTTTCAACGAGCACGACCCGGCCTGGGTGAACTGGACCTTCCGCGGCTTCGCCGGTTTCGTGCCGGACAGCGACGTGGTCTGGTTCCACTCCGAGCGCACGGGCTGGATGCATCTGTACACCGTCCCCTGGGCGGGCGGCGCACCGCGCGCGCTCACCAGCGGCAAGTTCGAGGTCGAGACGGTGGTCGTCGCCGATGACCGCAAGCACTTCTACCTGACCACCAGCCAGGACTCGCTCTTCGAGCGCCACCTCTACCGCATGCCCGTCGGCGGCGGGGCGATGACCAAGCTGACCACGACCGCCGGATGGCACGAGGCCACGCCGTCGCCGGACGGCAAGGCCATCGCCGACGTCTACTCCTACTCGAACAAGCCGTGGGAGGTGTACGTCGATGGGGCGCGCGTCACGACCTCACACGCGCCGGAGTTCGCGACCTATCCGTGGCTCGACGTGCCGATCGTGCGCGTCCCGGCGCGCGACGGCGCGGCCATACCGGCGCGCATCTACAAGCCGGCGAACTGGAAGGGCGGGCCGGCGGTGATCTTCGTCCACGGCGCGGGCTACCTGCAGAACGTCCACCGGGCCTGGTCGAACTACTACCGCGAGTACATGTTCCACCACCTGCTCATGGAGCGCGGCTATCTCGTCCTCGACCTCGACTACCGGGCCTCCCAGGGCTACGGCCGCGACTGGCGCACGGCCATCTACCGGCACATGGGCGGCGTCGACCTCAACGACCACGTCGACGCCGCGCGCTGGCTCGCCCGCGAGCACGCCGTCGATCCCAGGCGCATCGGCATCTACGGCGGCAGCTACGGCGGCTTCATCACCCTCATGGCCATGTTCACCACCCCGGACGTCTTCGCCGCCGGCGCCGCCCTGCGCCCGGTCACCGACTGGGCCCACTACAACCACGGCTACACCTCGAACATCCTCAACACCCCGCAGAAGGATCCCGAGGCCTACCGCAAGTCGTCTCCGATCTACTTCGCCGAGGGACTGAAAGGCGCGCTGCTCATCTGCCACGGCGTGATCGACGTCAACGTCCACTTCCAGGACACCGTCCGCCTCGTCCAGCGCCTCATCGAGCTGCGCAAGGAGAACTGGGAAGCGGCCATGTATCCGGTGGAGGACCATGGGTTCGTGGAGGGGACGAGCTGGGCGGATGAGTACAAGAGGATTCTGGGGTTGTTCGAGAGGGAGTTGAAGTGATGAAGGATGAAGGATGAGGCGCCCGGGACCGGAATGAAGAGGTTCGAGGGAAGAATGAAGAGTACGAAGCCCGCCCGATTACCGGGGTGGGCGTTCTTCATTCTTCCCTCTTCCCTCGAACCTCTTCCCTCCGGTCCCCAGGCGCGTTGATCCTTCATCTTTCATCCTTCTCCCGCTCCGGGAAACGCGTAAAATTGGGACACACGCAAATCTCGGTTTCCCGGAGGCCGCATGGCACTCAGACCGCTCCATTTCTGCGAAGTCCTCGAGGAGGAGCACGACGCGCTCTATGGCGCGGACGACTGGCGGGTGGAGCCTTCCGACGTCGTCTCCACCGACGCCGCGATCCTGCGATGCCAGCAGGTCTTCGGCAAAGACTTCGGGCATACCCTCGGTGCGGAAGCCGATGAGGGGCGGCGCAAGGTCCGGCTCGCGGAGATGCTGACGGAGAAGGTCGTCACGTTCGAGCCGATCCTGACTATCCAGCCCCCTGAGGAGCCTGCCGACGCCGCACCGGAGCGGCGCGAGCGCGAGCGTCGCCGCCGCCAGCGCGACGAGCTGGACGCGCGCCTCGCCGGCGCGATCCGCGAGCGCGGAGGCTGGACCTACACGGCGGAGCAGATTCGCATTCCACGGCTGGCGGCGCAGCTCTACCGGGAGATCATCGGCGAGACTCTGGGGCCTGCGGCGTGGGCGGCACGAAACGTCGATGCGGCGAAGTGCGTCGACGACATCGTCGCGCACCTGAATGCGCTCATCTGCGGGGAGGAGCTCCTCACCGCCGGCCCGGCGTGCCACAAGATCAGGGAACAGCTCTGTGAGGACACGCTCACGCTGCTGGCCTCGGAGAAGAAGTTCCGGCGCCACGATCGGAGGTATCTGAATCGGCGCATCCTCGATGAAGTCCTCCGCCAGGCGGTCCAGAGCGGCCCCGAGGCGCGGATGGCCAAGCAGATCCGGACCATCCATGAGAAGGGCCACACGAGCGCGCTCTGCCTCTCCGGCGGCGGCATCCGCAGCGCGACCTTCGGCCTGGGCATCCTGCAGGGACTGGCCCGGCGGAACCTGCTCGACAAGTTCGACTACATCTCCACGGTCTCCGGCGGCGGCTACATCGGCGGCTGGCTCTCATCGTGGGCCCGCCGTCATCCGAGCGGCGTGCGCGGCGTGAGCGGCGACCTGGCGGCCATGCCCCAGGACAAGCTGTCGCCCGATCCGCCGCCGGTGCAGCATCTCCGGGAGTTCAGCAACTACCTGACGCCGCGCGTCGGCGCGCTGAGCGGCGACACCCTGACCGTCGTCGCGCTCTACCTCCGCAACCTGCTCCTGAACTGGATCGTCCTCGTGCCGCTGCTCGTGGCGGCGCTCCTCCTTCCGTGGCTGCTCTTCGCGGTGAACTGCTCGGACGTCGGCGTCCATCTCGTCGAGGACAAGAGCTGGCTGGGCTCGGGATTGCGGATGTTTCTCACGAGCGAGACCGTTGCCCGGCTCTTTTCGCCGCTCGCATCGTGGCTGGATCGCTGGCCGGCGAACGGCGCCTCGTGGTACGCCGTCGGCCTCGGATTCCTGGCCCTGTCCTTCGTTTATCTCGGCGCGTCGCGCCCTGCGCGCAACAAGTACGCCGGACGGCGAAAGCACCGCCTGCTGAGCCTGGGCATTCTGCCGCTGGTATTCGCGTCGGTGGCGCTCGCGGCGGCGTGGGCGCGCTACGCCGGCGAGCATGGCGCGAAGACGCTCCCCTGGCTGGCGTTGCTCGGCATCGCGCTGCTGCTGCCGCTCGCGGCCGTCGTCTACGGCTTGCGATTCCGGTTCACCTCCCTCACCGACCAGCGGGAGACGCTGTTCGCCCACTTCCGCGGCCTGATCACACCCGGACGCCGGTTCTTCATCGAGCTGCTCGCGGTGATCGTCGGAAGTGCGGTGGTCGTGGCACTTCTCGCGCTGCTGGCGCAGTACGTCTTCCCCAGGCCGGCGCAGGCCGCTGGCCTATCCACGTTCCCCTCGCCGGTCCTGGCCCTCGACGAACAGGCTCCGATGCGCGCGCTGTACGTCGTCTTCGCCGTACCGCTGATCCTGGGAGTCTTTTTCCTCTGCGCGGCCATCTTCGTGGCCATCGCCAGCCGGGTGAACCAGGACTACGACCGCGAGTGGTGGGCGCGCTGCAGCGGCATGACCTTCGCCGCCATCGCCATCTGGATCCTGCTGACGGGAGTGGTGGTATTCGGCCCGGTCCTCATTCATCTCGCGCCGCTGTTCGCGGCATCGGTCGGCGGCGCGACCGGCATTGCCTCGTACGTCCTCAGTCGTTACCGGGCCATGGTGGACCGGAACAAGGCCGGGGCGTCGGACACGGTGGAGACGGCGCTGTCGTTCGTCGCCCCCGTCTTCGTGGTGGTGCTGCTTGCCTTCGTCTCCTTGACCACCAGCGCGTTCTTCCCCGCTCCCGCCGCCGGCATCGCCCGGACCACGCAACTGCAGCACGCCGAGCGCTTCCAGGCCTGGAGCCATCTCCGTTCGCTGGAGGTCACGCCCATCGGCGCGATCGTAGCGGCGATTCTCGCGCTGATCGCGCTGGCGCTGCTGGCGTCCTGGTCCGTCAATGCCAACAAGTTCTCCATGCACTCGATGTATCGCAATCGCCTGATCCGGGCCTATCTCGGCGCCTCGCGCCTCCAGCGCGATCCCAATCCGGTCACCGGCTTCGACCCGCAAGACGACCTGCCCATGCATGCGCTGCGGCCCGAGTTTCTGTGGGTGGGGTCGTTCCGCGACGTCAAGGCGTTCTTTCAGACCCTTCGCGAGGATGCCGACCCGTTCATCTACCGGCTGCGCCGGGAGGTGTATCGCCTCAGAAGCGAGAAGGACCTGGATCAGGAGAGCGAGCGGGACGATTTCGCCGCCGAGCTGGCGCAGGTCATCAACTGCGTGCTCGAGCAGGTCGATCTCGACCCGGAGGCGAAGCCGCTCCCGGAAGGCTCACCGGGATGGCTCGGCCGGGCGTGGAAAACGATCCGTGCGGCCTTCGTGGACGAGCGCCACGACACGCCGCGGCTGCCGGGCGCCGTTCTCCGGCGGAACCGGGAACGGCTGGACGAGAAATTCGCCACGTCTCTGTATGCCTACGACCACCCGATCGTGAAGCTCGCGGACGTCCGCGACGTGGACGTCCTGCGCGAGCTGCTGATACCGCCGAGGACACCGTTCACACGCCATTTGCTCGACGCGCTCGGCGACGAGGTGAAGAAGCTGCTGTCGGAGCTGCGGCACGACCATCCGCTTCTCCGCCCGCGCATTGAAGTGTTCACCCGCGAGCTGAACCGGGTGATGGAGCAGTACGATCTCGAGTGCGAGAACCTCCAGAGCACGGGCTTCCTCAGGCTCGACCTGTATCCGCCGTCATCCTTCAAGGTGCGCCAGAACCGGCGACGTCTCGATGAGAGGCTGGTGGTGGACGGGCGGTGCGCCCTGCACCCGCTCCGCTCTCCGCGCCCCATGCACCTGGTCAACATGGCCCTCAATCTCGTGCGCGGCGACAACCTGGCCTGGCAGGAGCGGAAGGCCGAGTCGTTCACGACCTCGCCCATGCATACCGGCAGCTACATGCTCGGGTACCGGGATTCCTCGCACTACGGCGATCCCTCCGGGATCACCCTCGGCACGGCCGTGGCCATCTCCGGCGCCGCGGTGAGTCCGAACCGCGGGCAGAAGACGTCCTCCGCGCTGGCCTTCCTGATGACGCTGTTCAACGTCCGCCTCGGGTGGTGGCTCGGCAATCCGGGCGTGCAGGGGCAGCGCACCTGGACCAAAGAAGGTCCCCGCTTTGCGATCGGGCCGCTCCTCGCCGAGGCCAGCGGCGATACGAACGACTCCTTCCCGTACGTCTACCTGTCGGACGGCGGGCACTTCGAGAACCTCGGCCTCTACGAGATGGTCCTGCGCCGCCGGCACTACATCGTCATCAGCGACGCCACCTGCGACCGCAAGTACGCCTTCGACGACCTGGGCAACGCCATCCGCAAGATCCGCACGGACCTCGGCATCCCCATCGACATCGAGAAGATCTACATCTACCCGAAGGGCAGCGAGAAGATGGGCAAGTACTGCGCCCTCGGCACGATCCGCTACTCGTGCGTCGACGAGGGTGGAAAGGACGGCCAGCTCCTGTACATCAAGCCCGGCGTGTACATGAACGAGCCGACCGACATCTACAATTACGCGAAGAAGAGCGACGACTTTCCGCACGAGACCACCGCGGACCAGTGGTTCAGCGAGTCGCAGTTCGAAAGCTACCGCATGCTCGGCAGCCACATCATTGACCAGATCTGCGGCGCGGGCACGGAAGACCGCACCCTGGCGCACAACTGGTGCGCGAAATCGATGGCCGATTTCTTCGACAAGGCCATCGAGTACCTCGGCGACCCAAAGGACGAGCCGTCGCCGAAACCCGTTCCCGCGGACGTGTTAGCCACCGGCGACGACTTTCTGCACGTGTTCGACGAGGCAGGGAATCAGACGCGAAGAATTTCCCTGAGAGTTGAAGCAAAGGATGAAGGCGAAAGAATGAAAGCGTCCGAATGAAGAATGAAGGATGAGAAGCCTACCCGATGATAGGGGTGGGTGAGCGTTCTTCATTCTTCCCTCTTCATTCGAACCTCTCCATTCCGGTCCCAGGCGCGCTCACCGCGAGGAGGACGACGACGGCGACTTTTAATTCAGTTGTGCGAGCAGTTCCTGCGCGCCGACCTGGCGTTTCGAGGCAGGCGAGAAGAACTTCGGCGACCAGCCATCGACGTCCAGGTTGCCGCTCAACAGATCTCTCGCGTCTCGGGTCCACTGGTCGCGGGCAGCCGGATCTGCGCATCCCTTTGCCGCGTTGACCGCAGTGACGGCAATGACCGCCCGGGTGATGCGCTCCCTCTTGCGGCGGAAGTCGCCCGATCGCTCGATGGCGGCGAGACACTTCTCGAAGTGCTCCGTCGCGGCATCGGCGTTGCCCAGCTCGAGTTGGCACTGTCCTGCCGATGCCAGGGCGTAGTAGTCGCTGGGCTGAAAGGCGATGGCGGCCTCGTACTGGACCAGGGCTCGATCGAACTCTCTCTTGATGAAGTGAACGTTCCCGGCCAGAACGAGCATGCGGTTTCGCAGCCGTCGCTGGTTCGGATCGAGCTCCATACCCTTGTCGCGCAGGTCCGATTCGACGGCGCGAATGCGGCTCAGGAGAGCGCCGAGCTCCTTGATGCAGAGGTCCTCGTCTCCCGGGATGTACGAGAGAATCTCGGCCTTCGTCACGGGAGTGAGAAATTCGGTCTCGCGCGTCTCGTAGGACATGCTCTGCTCGATCTCGCGCCGCGCCTCTGCCAGCTCGCCCCAGTTTTTCTGAATCAGCGCGCGGAAGTAGTGCACGAAGCTGAAGCGGCGCCGGTACCCCTCATTGGCCTCGAGCTGTGCGTCATGGTCCGGAGCGCGACTCGTGGCGGCGCGGTCCAGATAGGCCTTGGCCTCGACGATGTCGTTGTCGTAGTAGGCAATGACACCGCAGTCGTACAGGAGACTCCCGGCCACCAGATAGTGCTCGTCGCCGAGAAGCTCTTCGGATTCGTTCAGCAGGCGCTGAAGGCGCAGTCCTCGCCGGTATTGTTCGTCCGTGAGCGAGGCGTACTCCATGCGGCTCATCTTCTTGAAGTGGTCGTTGATGGCGATGGCCTGAGCGAGCTTCTGCTTTTTCTTCTCCTGTTGCTCGGCCTTCATCCGCTCGATCTCTTCGATGGTCTTGGCGAATTTCTCCTCCTGCTGGAGGCGGAAGGCCAGCGTGCGATTGACCACCTCGATGACCTGCTTGACCTTCTGCAGCCCTTCGCCCTGCTGGGCATCGAGGCTTCGTTGCCGCTTGGTCTCGACCGAGCGGGAATACCAGTCGCGAACGGAGAAGAACAGGACCAAGAATCCGCCGAGAATGCTGGCGAGATAGAGAATGCGCGTGCTGATCTCCGATCGCTCGTTCACCGTCTGCATTCGTTCATTGGTGAGGGTCAGCGCGGCTTCCGTCCGCTCTTCGAGGCGCGCGATCCGCTGCTCGAGCGCGGCCAGGTCGGGCGTCTGCGGATTGGGAGTCGCGGGAGCCGGAGCGGCCGGCGCGGTGCCGATGGCAGGAGGCTGCGTGGCAGTGGTCTGAGCGTGAGCCGGTGCGACCGTCACGGCGGCGAGCACGGCGACGGAAAGGATCAGAGGACCCAGTGGATGGGGCATGAGCGCCTCCGGAGATATGGATATTATCTCAGGAAGGCAGATGACGAAGGATGAAGGACGAAGGATGAAGGACGAAGGCACCCATGGCCGGAATGAAGAATTTCGAGTGAAGAATTAAGAGTGAAGAAGCCCACCCGCCCGGGCGTGCTTCTTCATTCTTCCCTCTGCTGCCAAACAGTATTCGGGGCAGAAGTTACACGTAGGGCGGGCGGACACTGAGCTGGTCCGTGAACGGAGATGCGCGCGGGCGAGCGCGCCGATGTTCAACGCGTACGACTACACTTCGGTAGGAAGGAGTTGCACGCGGTGACCAAGACGCTCGAGTTGTCGGACGAGCGCTTGGCTTTTCGATTCTGGGGAACGCTGGTCGAGCCAGTCCCCTCCGAGCTCCCGGTACGGAGTGTTGTCTCGGACCATGTGGTAGATGGCGATGAGCATCGAATGGGCGATGGCGACGATGGCCCGCTTGTATCCGCGCCGTTTCACGAGGCGGCGAAACTTCGCCTGGTAGTAGCTCTGCTCGGTACGCACGGCAGCGCTCGCTGCCTGCACCAGAGTTGATTTCAGAAAGGGATTCCCCTTCCGAACAGCAATCGTCTTTCGCTTGCCGGCGCTCTCGTGATTCCCTGGGCAAAGGCCCGCCCAGGCAGCAAACCGATGTTCGTCCGCCCATGGCGACATGTCCGGACCGATCTCGCCAAGGATGGCCAGCGCGGCATCCCAATCGATGCCCGGCATTTCGTCGAGCCGTCCGATCAGCTCTTCGTAGGGCTTGCTGATCTCGACCAGCTCGGATTCGATCTT
>JBIOTX010000151.1:0-2168 GCA_044866315.1 Thermoanaerobaculia bacterium
ACGCAGAAGGCCGAGGTGCTGGACGTCTTCTTCACGCCCGGGCAGCCGCGCACGCGGCGGATCTTCCTGCGCAACGAGCGCGGCGAGATCACCGGCTTCGCCGACCGCCGCGAGGGTCACGACATCGTCTGGCACAAGGTTATAGGAGTGCGGCGGCCGTAGCCGCCGCTCTTGTATCCGGATCGCAGAGCGGTGGCTGCCGCCACCGCACTCCTAAAACTTCCCCCGGATCTGGAACGAGAAGATGGGCCCGATCTGGCGGTCGCGCTCTTCGATGAAGTCGACCGGATCGGTGCGCCGGCCGGTGTGCACGGTGCGGTCCCACATGCTGTCCGCGGCAAGGAGGTTGTACACGCCCGCGCGCACGGTCAGGCCGGCGACGTTCTTGTGCTCGAGGTAAAGGTCGCCCCACAGCGGCCCTTCCCACAGCCGCCCGACCTCGGTGAGCCGATAGTTGAGGGCGTTGAGCTGATAGGAGTAGCCCGTGCCCCAGGCCCAGTCGGTGTTCGGGATGTCGTGGCGCAGGGCCAGGTTGAAGAACTCCTGCAGGCTGTTGCTGATCGGCCGCTCCTCGCCGGTCAGCGGATCCTCGACCTCGCTGTCCTGCCAGCGGAGTTGGGCGTCGAGACGCGCGCCGCGCCAGCCGATGGGATCGAAGGTGAACGTGCTCCGCGACTCGACGCCGTAGATGGTGGCGTGGTCGAGATTGCCCGGCGCCTGGCCGGTGTCGCCGATCGGAATGTAATCGATGATGTCGTCGATCAGCCGCCCGTACAGGCGCAGGGTGCTCTTGCCGTGCGCGCCGAGGCTGCGCACGCCTTCGAGGTCGAGCTCCCAGCTCTGCTGCGGGACGAGGTCGGGATTCGCGGACGTCTCCTGGTCCGTGGCCACGTCCACCGAGGCCAGGAAGTCGAAGAAGTTCAGCTGCCCGACGCGGCGGGCCAGCTTCACGTTCAAGTCCGTGCGCGGCGAGACCTTCCACGCCGCCGACAGCTCTCCCTTCGGGCGCCAGAACGTGCGCGTGGTGCCGCCCGCGCCGACCTGGGCCAGCTGCGAGTACTCGCCGCCGGCGGACAGCTTGAGGGTGACGCTCTTCGTCAGCGGCCGACCGTAGCTGCCCATGACCTCGTAGCGGTCTTCCTGGACCTCGGCGCTGCCGCCGGGGAGCGGGATCTCGTGATAGTCGCCGTCGGCGTGCAGCTCGAAGAGCCGCGACGTGCTGTCGAGTTTGTTGAACGCCCCTTCGGCCGAAATCTGCCATTCCGCGCCGGCGGCGTTCCAGCGATACTCGCCGCGGCCGATCAATTCGTCCTCGTCGCCTTTGAGGGTGAAGCGGTTGCCGGTGGCGGGTGAGCCGTCGGCGTAGCGCGTGACGACGGTGGTCTCGCTCGGGATGTGACGGCCGCGGTTCACACCGATCAGCTTCAGCTTTCCCTTGGAGAGAGAGAACTCGTAGTCGCCGCCGATCTCGTAGTTGTGGCCGCCCTCGTCGACGGTCACTCTGCGCGAGCGCTCGGACCCGTCCGCGCTGATGCGCGTCCCGGTCTCCAGGTAGTCGTAGAAGAAGCGCGTGTAGGAGAGATTGAGATTGCCGACGGCGTCGCCCGGCCCGTCGTACACGAAGCGGCCGCTGATCCGCGGTTGGTCGAAGTTGCCGCGCCACTGCTCGTCGCGCTCCTCGACCATGACCCGGTCGGGGCTGAAGATCCAGGTCGGGCCGCCGGCGCCGCTGCGGTTGCCGCGGTTGTCGATGCCGAGGGTGTACTCGATCGGCCCCTTGTTCCCGCTCAGCGAGACCTCGAAGCGGGAGAAGAGCGGATCGGTGTAGTACGAGCGGAACTCCGGCCGGTAGGCCCACTGCCCGTGGATGCCGCTCGAGCGCACGAACACGTTCGCCACCTGGCCGGTGAGGCCGGGCACGTCGAGCGTCGCGGCGTCGACGATCTCGATCCGCTCGACGTTCCCCGCCGGGATCCGGCCGAGCTCGGTCACGATGTCGTTCGACTTGCCGGAGATCCGCTGCCCGTTGATCAGGACGTTGCCCGTGGCCTCGCCGAGACCGCGCTCCTGGTCCTCCTGCTTGATGGTGAAGCCGGGCACCCGGTTCAGCATGTCCAGCGCCGTGCGCGGCGCGAACTGGGCGAAGTCGGCCGGGAGGTAGGTGCGCT
>JBIOTX010000152.1:0-12004 GCA_044866315.1 Thermoanaerobaculia bacterium
CCTCGGCGCGGTCTCCATCGCCCTCTCCATGGCCGGCCCGATCCGCGACGCGGCGACGCTGCTGGAGATGATGGATGCCCTCGCCGAGGTGGTCACGCGCGGCCTGGCGCTGTTCGTCCTCTGGTCCGCGGCGGAGTCGTGGGTGCGCTCGACCGTGCCCACGTTCCGGACGTCGCTCGACGCCCTCCGCGCCGGCCGCCTCGGTCCGACCGCCGGCAGAGCGTTTCTCGCCGGCTGGTCCTACGGCGCCGCGGCGGCCGGCCTCTGGCTGATCGCCTTCGCGGCGGCGACGTTCGTTCCGCACTTCGCTCCCCTGGATGCGAGCCTGCACCTGCCGCTCTTCGGCAGAGCCGCCTCGCCCGTCGACGAAGGCGCGATCCGCACCGGCTTCGTCCTCCTCGCTCTCTGCGCGGCCCTGCGCTGGCCGTACGCCCGGCGCATCCGCGGCAGCGCGATCGTCCTCGCCGCCCTGGGCATCGCCACGCGCCTTCCGCTCACCCCGTTCTGGGTGGCCGTCGCGGCCGCGCTCATCCTCGCGGTTCTCATGGTGCGCGCCTACGCGGCCTTCGGCCTCACCGCCCTCCTCGCCGCGGCGATGACATCCACCGTGCTCCCGGCCGCGCTGTTCTCCGTCCTGCACGCGCAGTGGCTCCCGTGGCCGGCGGCGCTCCTCGTGGCCGTCGCCGTCCTGCCGATCGTCCTCGGCGTCATCGGCGTGCGCCGCGGCGAAGAGGCCGAGCACGGCCCGCTCCCCGTCCCCGCCTTCGTGCGCCGGCTGGAGGAAGAGAACCGCGTCAAACACGAGATGGAGCTCCTCGCGCGCATGCAGCTGGGCCTCCTCCCGCAGGAGACGCCGCACCTCGAAGGATGGGAGATCGCCGCGCGCTCCATCCTCGCCACCGAGGCCGGCGGCGACCTCTACGACTTCGTCCACGACGCCAGCGGGCGCGTGTGGATCGCCGCCGGCGACGTCTCCGGCCACGGCTACTCCTGCGCCATCGCCCAAGCCATGACCAAGGCCGGCCTGGCCAGCCTCGTCGAGGCCGAGCGCACCCCCGCGACCGTCCTCGACCGGCTCGACCGCGTCCTGCGCGGCATCGGCTCCGCGCGCACGTTCACCTCGCTCGCCCTCATGCGTCTCGACCCCGCCACCGGCGAGGCCATCCTGAGCAACGCCGGCCACCCCTACCCGTGGATCGTCGCCGAAGGCCAGCCGCGCGAGCTCGAGCTCCCGTCCCTGCCGCTGGGACAGGGACCGATGCGCCAGTACGGCGACGCCCCGCTGTCGATCGAGCCGGGAACCACTCTCGTTTTCGTCTCTGACGGCCTCTTCGAGGCCGTCGACCCGAGCGGCCACGCCTACGGCTTCGACCGCATCCGCCAGCTGCTGTCCAACGTCTGGCGCCGGCCGGCGGAGGCCATCCTCAACGCGCTGGTCGAAGACTGGCGCACACACGCCGGCGCCGCCGCGCCGGCGGACGACACCACCATCGTGGTGGTGAAACGACGCGGCTGACTACTTCTTGTCGTGAAACCGGCGCGCCGTGTCCTCCGCGTCGTCAAGCTCCTCCCGCAGCGCCTCCGGAGCCTCCGGCATGGGGCGGGTGGACCGGTCCGAGTGGAGCGGACCATGTGACGCGCCGCCAGGCTGCAGCGGCGATTGATCGGCGACAGGTGACTTCGGCTGTGATGGCTTGGGTTGATTGATCGTTCCCACGTGATTCTCCTTACGGGCACGAATCTCAAGAACGATGCCCGAGGAGCCGCTGAGGCTGCATTTCAGTAGCACTTGAACGGCGCCCACAGAGTGAAGCCGACGACCGCCACGATCACGGCGAGCGTCGCACCATAAGCCGTCAGGCCGTACAGCAACGTCACATCCAGAGCGTGTGTGTTGGGAGCGCGCCAAGCGAACAGCAACAGCGCCAGCGGCGGCACGACAAAGACGCCACGCGCGAGATACCACAGCCCAGTGCTCCGTCGTTGCGACCTGGCGTCCTCGGCCGAGGATGGGTAGGCCGGCGAATTTCATCACGACCGGCGGATCGAGCCGTTTCATCGGCTCACCGAAATCACGTTGATACTCGACGGCTACGTCATCCATGACCACGTGAAACAGGATCAGGAAAGCAGCCAGACCAGCGTGGTGAGCGTCAGAGTGATCCGGCGAGGCAACACGTTCTGAAGACGCACTGGCGGCGTCGAGGTTTCACGTCGATCTACGTTCAGCAGCATCCCTGACCAATGCTGACAGGGGGAACCGCGAGGCTGTCTTTTGCCGAAGTGCACGAAGCTCATCGGCCGTTCTCGCGAAGGGATAGCCGATCCTTTTGGGACTCCTCCTCAGAAGACCCAACGGGCCCGTGCCAGATCGCGCCGGATTACAAAATGTAGTCGACTTGGCGATCCGCAAACTCACCACCACCCGGAACGGTCGGGCGTGCCGTTCGCGCCCAGCGACCACACACGTACGCCTCCCCGGAAAACAGGTATCCGAGCGACCACCGACATCCGTCGCCATACCGCCATCTGTATCGCATTGGAATTCGGATTCAGGTCACTGGCCCGCTACTGTTAGTTGTAGCATGAACCCTGCTACGCGAGCGCGCGTATGCGGAGGTAGTTCACCTTAACCTGCAGCGAAAGGGACAGTCGATGAATCTGTCGGATCTATTTAAAGCGTCAGGTCTAGGAGTAATTGTCGGCATCATTGTGCAGCAACTGTTCGCTTGGCTCAGTGAACGGCGCCAGCATCGTGCCGACATGGAGAAGCTGCAAACAACAAACGACGCTGAGTTGACCAAGCTGAAAGCGCAGCACCTAAACGACTTGAACAAGCACTATTTTGACTCTAGGTTGGATGCGGCCGCGAAGATCACCGCGACACTGATACTCACTTCAGAGGCGGGTAAAGAGGTAGCCTTTGTAGCAAGGCGGGCATCGGCCGGAGTCGATATCGACATCCAGGACTGTACGCAACTTGCAACTCGGCTGGCACAACGAGCCCCCGAACACAAAGAGGTACTCGTCGCCCTGGCACTACTTGAGCTTCTTTTTCCTAACGCTGCCAATATACAGTTCAGCCGTGCTGTCCTCAACACAATGAGACACTATCAGCTCGCAGTCAATTCTATTAACGTGCTACTTCAAAATATGGCTGCGTTTCAGGCTAAGCGCAACTTTGTTTCCGCAGCCGAGCGCGCGTCGACAGAGGCAGCGCTTGAACAATATCGCAATGAGGTTGAGTCCATCGACGCAAGTGCTAAGCACTACGAAGCAAACACATTCGAAATCATCGAGAATATCAGGGCATCCCTAGTACCCTCCTAGTAGCCGCTTATCAACGGCTGCTATCACATCCAGAACGCGCGTGTTGGAGGCGCACCAGGCGAACAGCAGCAATGCGAGCGGCGGTATGACCAGCACGCCACGCGCGAGATACCACAGCCAGTGCTCCGTCGTTGCGACCTGGCGTCCTCGGCCGAGGATGGGTAGGCCAACGAATTTCATCACCACCGGAGGGTCGACTCGTTCCATCGACGCACCGAAATGGCGGTGATAGCCGGCGGGTACGTCATCCATGACGGCGTGAAACAGGATCAGGAAAAGCAGCCAGACCAGCGTGGTGAGCATCAGAGCGACCCGGCGAGCCAGCACGCCTTGAAGACGCACTGGCGGCGTCGAGGGTTCACGTCGTCAGACGCTGCAGCCGCGCGAGCTGCTCGCTCGGATCCCAGGAATCCGGCTCGGGCAGCTGGCTCCACCAGCACATCCCGCCATCCACCCATCGCTTGCGCCACGCCGCGTACACGAACGCGCGCGACTCCGGACGCGAGTCGTCATACCCGAATTGAATCCCGCACGACGGACAGATCTCGTCGGAGGGCGATGCGCCGTGCCACGGCTCGAAGCCAAGCTCGTACCCGCAGACCGGACAGAGGTGCATCACCGCTCGGGTCAAAGACCCCGGACTTGCACGGCGATCAGGAGAATGGCGTAGCCGATGATCCATGACCACGTCGCAATCGCGGCGTCGATGTGAAGCACTCCGAAATGAGCGAGAAGAGCAATCACATAGAGAATGAGGCAGATGATCCAGGTGATCTGCTTGGGCGCCTTTCCTCGTGTCATGGCAGCCTCCCGGTGTATCGTAACTCAATGCAATCACGTCAGCTTTCCGCGAACGAGTATCTCCTCGTCTTCACCGAACCGGACGTGGAGTTGATCGGGGCCCTGAACGAGTTCGCCGCGACGAACAACATCGCCTCGGGACGTCTGCAGGCGATCGGTTCGGTGTCCTCTGCGACGCTCGCGTGGTGGAGCGCCGACACGAAGGCTGTCGAGAAGTACACCGCGACCGGGCAGTTCGAGCTGGTCTCGCTGCTCGGCAACATCACCTGGAACACCGACGGTCCGCGGATCCACGCCCACGCCGTGATGACGGGGCCCGGAGGAATCGTGGCCGGTCACGCGGTCGCGTTGACCGTGCGCGCATCCGTGGAGGTCTCGATCACCGTTTTCGAGACCGCCGTGAGCCGTGTCTACAACGAAGACTTCGGGCTCTGGATCATCGACCTGTCGGCTTGAACGCGCCCGTCGCTTGTCGCGCGAGCACTCTTCGCGTGAGCCCCGGCAGGTAGCGCCGCAGGAGCACGGCCCAGATCTCCTTCCCGCCCACCCGCACCTCGTCCTTCCCCCGGGCGACGGCGTCGATGATCTTCCGGGCCGCGCGCTCGGGGAGCATGGCCTTGGCGTGGGTGTCGTCGAGCTTTCCGTAGCGCGTGCCGTCGCCGCGAAGGGCGTTCTCGGAGACTTTGGTGCGCACGTACCCGGGCACGACGATGGTGATGCGGATGCCGCGGCCGGCGGTCTCGGCGCGCAGGGCTTCGAAGAATCCGTGCAGGGCATGCTTGGACGCGGCGTAGGCCGAGCGCGTGGGGATGCCCACGTAGCCGATGACGCTGCTGATGGGCACGATGGTGCCCGAGCCGCGGGCGAGCATGCGCGGCAGGACGGCCTTGGTCAGGGCCACGGTGCCGAAGTAGTTGACGTCCATGATGGCCCGGTCGGTGGCGAGGTCGGTCTCCTCGGCGAACGATCGCTGGCTGACGCCGCCGCTGTGGCCGAGCACGTCGACGTCGCCGACCTCCTCGGCCGCGCGCGCGACGGCGCTCGCGTCAGTCAGGTCGAGCGGAAGGACGGTGTGGCGCTCTGGATCCACGCAGGCCCGGCGCACGCGCTCGAGCTCCGCCGCGCTCCTCGCGGAGAGCACGACCCGCGCTCCCTCGCCGCTCCAGGCCACGGCCAGGGCCTCGCCGATTCCCGAGGAGGCGCCGGTGATCCAGACGGTTTTGCCGGCGAATCGCACGTCAGACCCGGAGGTTGTTCTCCACCACGTACCGGATCAGGTCCGCATTCGTGCTCATGGTCATCTTCTCCAGCACCCGGGCGCGGTAGGTGCCGACGCTCTTGACGCTCAGGGAGAGCATGGCCGCGATCTCCTTGAGGCTCTTGCCGGCGCCGATGAGCTGGAGGACCTCCATCTCCCGCTCGGAGAGAGTGTGGTGCGGCTTCTCCGGCGCGGTCGGCGAGGCCACACTGAAGGCGATCTTCTCGGCCAGCGCCGGGGTCATGTACCGGCCGCCGCGCATCACCTTCTGCACCGCTGCGACCAGTTCCTCGGGGGCGCTCTCCTTGGTGACGTAGCCGGCGGCGCCGTTGCGCAACGCGCGCAGGGCGTACTCGTCGTCGGCGTGCATGCTGAGGACGATGACCGGCAGCTGCGGTTGCTCGCGCTTGAGATCCGTCAGGACCTGGAAGCCGCTGCGGTCCGGGAGGGAGAGGTCGAGGATGACCACGTCCCACCGCGACTCGCGCGCCATCTGCATGGCCGCCTCGGCCGTCGCGGCATCGCCGATCTTGGCCTGGCGGTCGTACTGCAGGAGGATCTGCTTCACCCCCTGGCGGAAAATCGCGTGGTCGTCAACGCACAGGGCTCGCATGGCTAAGAGGAAGTGTAACCGTCAGGACGGTTCCCCGTCCCGGCTGTCCATTGATCGTAACGCTTCCGCCGAGGAGCTCGGCGCGCTCGCGCATGCCGAGGAGGCCGAGGGAGGACGGGCTGGCGACCTGGTCGGTGCGGATGCCCTGTCCGTCGTCGCGGATGGTCAGCACCGCCGCGCCGTCGCGGACGGCCAGGGTGACCTCGACCTCCGTGGCGTTGGCGTGGCGGACGACGTTGGCCAGCCCCTCCTGGGCGATGCGGTAGAGGGTCACGCCGGTGAGCATGTCCAGCTCCGGCTCCTCGTCCACGGTGAGCGCGGTCTTCATGCCCGTGCTCTCGCGCACGCGGCGGAGCTGCTGCTCGAGCGCGGCGGTGACGCCGAGGTCGTCGAGGATGGCCGGGCGGAGATCGGCGGCGATGCGGCGGACGATGTCCACGATCTCGTCGATGCACTTCGAAACCTTGCCGAGCGGCTCGGTCAGGTCGCCGCGTTCCCGGATCAGGTGCTGGACGTCGATCTTCATCGCCGTGAGGGCCTGCCCCAACTCGTCGTGGACCTCCCGGGAGATGCGCACGCGCTCCTGCTCCTGCACGGTGAGGAGGCGCTTGGAGAGCTCGCGCAGCGGGCGGGTCATCAGGTTGCTGATCAGCACGACGGTCAGGAGACCGGCGGCGAGCACGGCGGCGCTCAGGACGCCGATGATCATGCGCATGCGCGCGAGCTGGCCGTCGAGGCGCGCCAGGGACATGCCGATGCGCAGCCGGGCCAGCTCCTGGGTACCCTCGCGGATCGGGGCGGTGACCTCGTACATACGCTCGCCTCCGGCGCGCTCGGGATGAAAGGCGGCGAGCTGTTTCCCCACCGGATCGGTGACGATGACGAAGGCTACGTCGCGGTCGCGCTGCGTCCCGGTCAGGGCCTCCTCGAGCGCGGCCCGATCCTGGAAGTAGATCGCCGGATGGATGGTGAAGGCGGTGAGCTGGGCCAGGGTCTCCGCCTTCCGGGCGATGAGGGAGATGGCCTCCTTCTCCAGCTTGCGCGGCAGGTAGATCCAGATCGCGGCGGAGATGGCCAGGATCACCGCGCTCATGATCAGGGCGAGCCGGGTGCGGAAGGTCATGGCCGCACCGCGATCACTTTCACGCCGTCGCCGGGCGGCGTCTCGGCGCTGATGTAGCCGATCGCGCCGCGGTGGCTCTTTACCAGGTCGAGCACCGCGGCGTCGGAGGGCAGTTCCTGCGGAGGGATGCCTCGCCCGGCGAAGATGAGGCGCTGCCAGTAGCGCACGACGAAGGCCACGCTCTTGCCGTGGACGGCGCGGGAGAAGCGCTCGCGGAGGGGCGAGCGGACAGGGGACTCGACGGGCACGATCTCCCCGCCCCCCGGCCAGCTCCGGATGCGCTTCATGAAGATCGCCGAGAGCTGGCTCCGGCTCAGCGACTCGACGGGATTGGCGCTGTGCACCACCACCTGGAAGGGCGCGCCCGGGCGAGCCTCGGGCGCAGGTACACCGGCCAGAAGGACCAAAACGAGCGCGCGCAGCATCCGGTCGCGAGAACAGTACTAGAAACTGGCGACCACGCTGGCGATGAAATAGCGGGTGGTGGAGGGGGGATCGGAGATGCTCACGGCCACGTCCTCCCGCAGCAGTCCCTCGTTGGTGTGGCCCTCGACCTTGAACGTCAGATTCGGATTGACGGCGTAGTTGACGGACAGGCCGAGGTCCTCGCTCAGCTTCGGGGTGATGGAGTGGCCGTTGTTGGGGACCCGGATCCGGGCCACGGCGCCGCGGGCGTGGACGGAGAGGCGCCGGTTCACCTCGAAGCCGACCTGCCCGTACCAGGCCCGGTAGCGGACGTAGTTGTCGAGGTTGCCGCTCAGGTACTCGGCGGCGAGGCGCCAGCGGTCGAGATCGGCGTCGACCGAGCCGTGGACCATGAAGTAGTCGCGCTCCACTCCCTCCGGCCGCTCCACATCGCAGCGGTAGGCACCAGCGCCGACGCGCACACCGAGCAGGGGGGTGTTGGTCCAGACTTGCGCCCCCCAGGCGTTGCGCGCGTCGGCGCGTTCGTCACTGCCCCTTTGATCGAGCTTCCACTGGCCGAAGTAGCCGTCGACGTCGAAGCTCCACCCCCCCGGCGCGCCGAGCGAGACGGAGGTCAGCACGCCCTCCAGGGTCTTGCTGGTGTACTGCCGCTCGTAGAGCTCCGCGGGCGGGCGGAAGAACGGCGAGGTCGTGGCCGCGCCGCTGGCCTCGTTGAAGATGCCCAGCGGCAGAGGGATGCGTCCGGCCTTGAGCGAGAGGCGGTCGGAGAAGCTCCGCTGATAGAACGCCCAGTCCAGCTCGACGTCGTCGCGCGAGCGGCGGCTCTCGCCGAGGCGCTCCTGGCGCAGCTGCACGACGAAGCTGTTCCGGCGGTCGGGGTCGTAGCGGAACTGCAGCGCCAGATCGCGGTAGTCGGTCGTGCCGTCGGTGGGGATGCCCAGGATCTGGTGGTCCTCGCTGACGGCATAGGCCTGGCTGATGTAGCCGTGGACGGAGAGCTTGGACAGCCACTCCGGCGCCTCTTGGGCCTGCAGCGAGGTCGCGATCAGGAATGCCGTCGCCACGACGGCCGCGCGGGTCATTTCAACTGGAATGCTAGCGAGGGATGGGGGCCAATGGGAGTGCCGACGCGCGAGGATGACGAGGAGTTTCGTGAATTCCTACATCAGGGGGTTACCGGGGCACGGAGGGCACGGGGGCACGAAGGGCGAGGCGGTGCGAAACCTCACGGCACCGCAACGCGCGCGCGCGCCACCCGGACCAGCTGGCTCGGGCCGCCCCAGTTGTCGGTGCGGCGATGGAGCGTCACGTCATAGGTGCCTGGCGCCAGACCCGGCACCTCCAGCCGGATGTCATACAGACAGTCGCATTTGGTGACGGACGAGGGGTTCATGTCCACCGGCTGCACGAGCACGTCGACTCTGCCGTCCGCGACCTTGGCGTAGCCTCTGACGCGCTGCTGGCAGCGGAAGTGCGCGTCGCGGTATTCCAGTCTCAGCCGGCCGTTGCCGGACGCCTGCGCGGCGATCCGCTCACCGGGCCGGCGCCGAAGCTCACTCGCTCTGCCCGTACACTCCGATTGGGTGAAACCTTCGACGGCGGCTGCGTCCCGCCATCCGGCGGGAAGAGGTGTGCAGGCGGCAAAGAGGGCACTCAGCACGATCGAGACGAGGGACATTCCGCGGCTCGTGCTCATCTGCGGGTCTCCTGGGGAGGCCGGCCTCCGGGACGGGGCACGGGGGCACGGAGGGCACGGGGGCACGAGGGGATGGCAGATCCTCGTCCCCCCGTGCCCCCGTGCCCCCGTATCAGTAAATGCTCAACGACCGCGTCAGGTAATCGCTGAACGTCAGCACGAACAACACCGCCAACCAGAGGAACGAGGAGATGACCACGATCCAGGTCATGCGCGGGGAGTGGATCACGTGCATGAACCAGAGGATGACCACGGTGGCCTTGGTCACGGCGATGATCATGGCCACGCCGGTGTTGAGGGTGCCGAGGTCGATGCGGGAGACCCAGACCGTGATCACGGTCAGGATCATCAGGACGAAGAACACCACAAAGTACGCGGCCAGGGAGGCCTGGTGGTGCGGCGCGGCGTGGCCGGAGTAGGTTTCGTGGTCGGGCTGGTGAGGTTGTTCCATGCGCGTCAAACCAAGTAGAGCAGCGGGAAGAGGAAGATCCAGACGATGTCGACGAAGTGCCAGTACAGGCCCATGATCTCCACGGGCCCGTAGTACTCGCGGCCGAAGTCGCCGCGCCAGGCCCGGCGGATGAAGTAGATCAGGAGCCCCGCGCCGATGACCATGTGCAGGGCGTGCAGGCCGGTCATGGCGAAGTAGAAGGTCATGAACAGCTCGACCCCGCGGGTGAGGCCGGGATTCGGGTCGACGTAGGTGAACATGGCCCCGGGGAAGAGCCCCTCGTGGATGTGCTCGGAGTACTCGTAGCCCTTCACCCCGACGAAGATCCCGCCGAGGATCAGGGTCAGGACGAGCATCAGGGTGGTGAACTTGCGCTTCGCTCCCTGCGCGCCCCAGACCGCGAGGGCCATGGTCAGGGAGCTGCCGATCAGGACGATGGTGTTGGCCGCGCCGATCTGCCAGTTCTGGTGATGGGAGCCGGCCTTCCAGGCCAAGGGGTACATCTCCCGGTAGACGAAGTAGGCGCAGAACAGGCCACCGAAGAAGAGGATCTCCTGGGCCACGAAGAACCACATGCCCAGGTTCGAGGCCTCGTGCTGCTGCCCCAGGTCCTCGAAGTGATGCTGGAGGAACGGGTGGTGGTGCCCGTGCTCGTCCTCGCCGGCCCCGGGGTGCTGCAGCTCGTGGAGCGTGGGGTTACGCATTCTGGGTCTCTCTCATGGCCTTGAGGAAGGCGGGGTAATCGTAGGCCTCCCAGGTCACCACCGGGGTCTCGTGGAAGTTCTCCTTCGGCGGCGGCGAGCTGGTCGCCCACTCCAGTCCGACCGCGCCCCAGGGGTTGTTGCCCGCCCTGCGCCCGAACTTCAGCGACCAGAGGAAGTAGATCATCGGCAGCAGGTACCCGGCCGCGAGCACGGTCGCCCCCGCGGTGGAGAGCACGTTCAACACCTGGAACTCCGGCGCGTAGGCGTGATAGCGGCGGGGCATGCCGACGTAGCCGACCAGGAACTGCGGGAAGAAGGTCAGGTTGAAGCCGACGAACACCAGCAGCGCCGACAGGCGCGCCCACCACTCCGGATACATGCGCCCGGTGATCTTCGGCCACCAGTAGTGCAGGCCGGCCATGTACCCCATGATCGTGCCGCCGACCATGATGTAGTGGAAGTGGGCGACGACGAAGTAGCTGTCGTGCACGTGCACATCGACGCCGAGGGCGCCGAGGAAGAGGCCGGTCACGCCGCCGATGGTGAAGAGGCCGATGAAGCCGAGGACGTACAGCATCGGCGTCTGCCAGGACACCGAGGCCTTGTACAGCGTGGCCGTCCAGTTGAAGACCTTGATCGCCGAGGGCACGGCCACGAGCATGGTCAGGAACGAGAAGATCATGGCCGAGTAGATCGAGATCCCGGCCACGAACAGGTGGTGGGCCCACACCAGGAAGCCGAGGAAGGCGATGGCCAGCGAGGAGTAGGCCACGAACTTGTAGCCGAAGATCTTCTTGCGCGTGAACGCGGCCACGCACTCGGAGATCACGGCCATGCCCGGCAGGATCATGATGTACACCGCCGGGTGGGAGTAGAACCAGAACAGGTGCTGCCACAACAGCGGCTGCCCGCCGCCGGGCGTCGTCGTGTAGTTGCCGATCTGCACGCCGCCCCCAACTCCAACAACGGCCAGGTCTTCTGGCTGCTCGGCCTCCTCTTCGTCGGCGTCTCCTCCATGATGGGGTCCGTCAACTACATCACCACCATCATCAACATGCGCGCCCCAGGCATGACCCTGCTCCGCATGCCGCTGAGCATCTGGGCCATGTTCATCACCGCCTTGCTGCAGGCGATGGCCCTGCCGGTGCTGACCGTGGCGCTGGTGCTGCAGCTGCTGGACAAGACCATCAACACCACCTTCTTCCTGCCGCCGGGCACCTTGACCTTCGGCAACTGGGAGACCGGGCCGGGCGGCGGCCAGTCGCTGCTCTGGCAGCACCTGTTCTGGTTCTATTCGCACCCGGCCGTCTACATCATGATCCTGCCGGCCATGGGCATGGTCTCCGACATCGTCTCCACCTTCGCGCGGAAGCCGCTGTTCGGCTACAAGCCGATGGTCTACGCCATCGCCGGCATCGCGGGCCTGGGCTTCATCGTCTGGGGCCATCACATGTTCATGTCCGGCATGGACCCGCGCCTGGGCACCGGCTTCATGGTCGCCACCATCATGATCGCCTTGCCCAGTGCCGTGAAGGTCTTCAACTGGCTGGGCACGTTGTGGGGAGGCAACATCCAGTACACCACCGGCATGCTCAATGCCCT
>JBIOTX010000153.1:0-32445 GCA_044866315.1 Thermoanaerobaculia bacterium
ACGGCCACACTCGATCGAGCGACGGCTTCAGGCCGCGGCGATGGTACATCGGGCCGTTCTCTTCGGGCATGGCCGGGATGGAAGGTGCGATCGATAACGCGGAGGCAGTGCCACAATGCGGCATGGGTCATCGCCGATGAGGATGCTGCTGGGCCGTGGCCACCGATTGCAGCCGATCACGGAGGGACCGACCCAACACGGAAGCCGCCTTTCGGCGGCTTATCGAGTGCTTATTTTGGCGGGGCCGACGGGGCTCGAACCCGCGACCTCCGGCGTGACAGGCCGGAGGTCTAAAGTTTCCCCTCAGCAAGCCACGGCTTCCGCGGCGCGTCTACCAAGCAGGGAAATGTCCCGGCGGACTGCATCCCGCGTGAGCGTGGCTAGATTCGCCTTCTAAAAATCCCGCGCCCGTACGCGGCCGCATACAGCATCCTGTTCCGCGTGCGAAGTTGCAAGTCCACGATCCGGATCCTCGGAAGCCCTTCGCTGAAGAGACGCCAGGACGCGCCTCCATCGTCCGTGGTAAACATCCCGACGTTGGTCGCGGCGAAGATACGCCGGCTGTTGGTCGGATCGATCAGCAACGCGTTGATGGGCATGAGCGGCAGTGTAGCCACGGGCGATCCACCAACGTCCGTCCATTGAACGACTCCGCCGGCGCCGACGGCGCCGCGCCATAACGCACGGTCACCGGCGATCTGGTATCCGATCACCACCGTGTCCGGATTGCCGGAGGGGACGGCGATTGCGGCGATTCGTCCGCTGCCGGCGGGGCGCGGCGTGTTCAACTTCACCCAGCCCGCGGCCGTGGTAGCGGAGCTCGTGGTTCTCCAGAGGTGTCCGCCATTCGTGCCGAGGTACACAACGGCGACGACGGAAGGCGAGTATGCGAATACAAAATCTCCGTTGGCCCGGCCTGTGCCGATGTCGGGCAGCATGGGTTCTCCTGCCGCGTTCATTACGACGTTCCATTCGTCGCCGCCGTTCGAGCTGTAATGCAGCCGGCCGAAAAAGCCGCTTGCGTAGATCCGCGAGGGTTCATCAGGCCGAATTGACATCGTTTCGATGAAAGTTGGCGTTCCGTCGTCGATCGTGACGTCGAATCGCTCCCACGAGCTCCCGCCGTCCCGCGATCGATGAACCCTGCTCTGTCCCCACGGCGAGCCGAACATCGTAGCGCCGTCACTCGAGTCGATCTCGAAGAGACCGCCCTCGGGACCGTCGATCCCCTCCCATTGCAGGAACGCGCTGCGTCCGGTTCGGATCGTTCCCGTGTGGTACGTCGAACAGCCAGCGACTAGCGCAGGTCCCTGCGAGACCGCGACGTTGAAACACTGGCTCGCGACCAGACCTTGGCTGACGCTAGCGGACGTAGCGCCGCGGTTGCGAGCCACGCCGACGTAGCCGTCGTTCGCAAAATAGAAGTCGTTCGGGCTGGATCTCGTGAATGCGATCGACTGCTGGTCCTCGTGCAGTGAATCCGGCAGATCTTGCCATGTCGGATTTGAAGAACCGGCAGCGAGAGTGAACTGGATGCGGGATCCGCCAGCGACGATGAAGTCCTCGTCGGCCGGGCAAACGGCGACGCAGGAGTCCCACCAATTCTGATCATCGAAGCCGTGGTCTGTGCCCGGTAAGACGCGCCAATTGTCGCCCCCGTCGGTCGAAGACAAGATCGTGCCCTGAATCTTGGCAACGACGAAGCGCGTGCCGTGCTTTCCCGGCCGGCGATCTTCGCCAATCGCGAGTATGGTTCGAAAACCGCCATCGAGCGCCGCATTCTGCACATTCCGGCTGTCGTCCAAGACGGTGAACGCGAGGCCGTCGCCTATCCTGATCCAATTCGCTCCGCCGTTCGTACTCTTCAAGATTCCTCGCTGATGAACGGACGCATACAGGGTCTCCGGCGCGTCGACATCAATGTTGAGGTCATCGATGTCTCCGAGGAGCACGTCGGTCCATGTTCCGCCGCCGTCGACCGACTTGTGCACTCCGGCGTCGCCTGCGAAGTAGAGGATGTCCGGATTGGAGGGATGGAGCGCCAGCGCGCGGCAGAACGTGCTCGTCACCTCGGCTCGCGGTGTCCATGTGGCTCCGCCGTTCGTGCTCCGGTAGACCATGACCGACGTGCCGCTGCCGCTGCCGATCCGGCCGGGACTCATGCCGGCGAAGACGACGTTTGGGCGCGACCTTGAAACCGCCAATGCGGAAACGCATGGATTGACGATGGCATCCATAGTGGGGACCCATGTCGCGCCGCCGTTGCTGGTTTTCCATACGCCTCCGAATTCAGCGGCGGCGTAGACGATCGCGGCGTTGTTTGGGTCGGCGGCGAGCGCGCGGATGACACAAGTAATGTTGCGCGGGCCGATGCTGACCCATCGATCCGTCGAGATGCCTTCGCGCCGGATCTCGGCGTCGAACCAGAACACGAGCAGCGAGCGATTGTCGCCTTCACACGCCAGATGCTCGACGACATGGTCGCCGGAGGGCGTGGTCCACGCTTCGGGATCGGACTGGATGCGGCGACCCGTTAGCTTGGTCAGATTTGCCATTTCCCAATCGGGAGCTGGTTTCCACCAGTAATACAGCAGCGAGTTGTCGTTGCCGCGAGCAGCCAGGATCTCGGCATTGCCGTCGGGGTCGCGCAGCTGATAGGAGACCGGCGCCCCGATGACGTTTCCTCCTGCGATGCTCGAGGCATTGAGCGCCTGCCAGTCGTGCTGCGGCGACCACCAGAAGACGATCAGATCGCCCGCGGGGCTGCGGGCCGCGAGATGCTCGACGTTGAACGGTCCGTTGCGCGTCTGCCAACTGGTAACGTCGCCGGCAATCCGCTGCCCGCTCTTTTGCGATACATCGACCGCTTGCCAGTTGTGCTGCGGCGACCACCAGAACACGATCAGATGGCCCGCGAGATTACGAGCCGCGAGATGCTCGACGTTGAACGGTCCGTTGCGCGTCTGCCAGCTCGTTACTTCGCCCGCAATCCTCTGCCCGGTGATCTGAGACACGTTGACGGCTTGCCAGTCGTGCTGCGGCGACCACCAGAACACGATCAGGTCGTTGGCCGGATTGCGGCCAGCTAAATGCTCGACGTTGAACGGCCCATTGCGCGTCTGCCAACTCGTCACCTCTCCCGCGATCTTCTGCCCGGTGATCTGGGACACGTTGACGGCTTGCCAGTCATGCTGCGGTGACCACCAGGAGACAATCAGGTCACCGGAGGGACTGCGGCCAGCGACATGCTCCACGTTGAACGGACCATTGCGGGTCTGCCAGCTCGTCAGTTCGCCTGCCAGCTTCCGGCCTGTCTTTTGAGAGACGTTGACGGCTTGCCAGTCGTGCTGCGGCGACCACCAGAAGACGATCAGGTCGTCGGCTGGATTGCGGCCGGCCAGGTGCTCGACGTTGAACGGTCCGTTCCTCGTCTGCCAGCTCGTGACGCGGCCCGTGATGCGTTGACCCGTAATGGCGCTCACGTCGACCACGCTTGGCAGCATGGAACCTCCTAGGTCATCGTCCGTCTATCGGGAGCCGCCGGGAAAGCGATGGTGCACGAGTGCCTTCGCGAGATTCTCCAGGGAGTCGTAATGAAGGTGGGGGAGATACGGTGTCGAGAATGGCTTCGCGCCGCCTTCATGACGAATGCGAATCTCCTCGTCGTCTAGGAACAGACGCGCTTTCCCCGGCTCGCTCCAGATGATGATTTGCCGGCCGCCGGCGACGATCTTATGTTCTGGCATTTGCCTGACTAAGGAGGGTCGCCCTGGCACAAATCCCTACCTGACTGGAGCCAAACAATCCCAGCACGAGAGACGAAGACCTTTGGACTCGTCGATTCGTGTGCCCGTAACGAGCTAGGGGTCCGCCGCAGTTGCACGCGATCTCACGCCATGCCTCCCACTCTTTACGGTCCGCCTTCGCCGTGCCAGCCGCAAACCATTTGCATCTCACTTGAAGGTACTTTTCTGTGGAACGTCGCTCGAAACCGCGCAAATGTTCCACGGCAAAGCAGTGTTATTCGGAGTCTCGCGCGTCCACGAAAACCCAAACCTTGCGAGTGACTTTGCGAGTCGCTACTTTTTGAAGAAGACGCTGCCAGAAAGCAACGCCGCCAAGTGGCGGCGAATGAGTCAATTAGTTCGAGTCCCGTCAGCCACGCCAAACCCGCGACCTCCGGCGTGACAGGCCGGCGTTCTAACGGAGGCCACCGATAAGATTCAGTTCATTTCTGCGCTGCTCGTTGCCATTCCGGCAGGCGTCGGTTTTGATACGGTCTTCAGTCGAATGCACCGACAAATGGAAACCAGCCCATTAGCTACGGGTGCAAAGGGATGACAGGCCACAGGATCCGGAAGCAGGCTCACAGTCGCGAGGGCGCGAGCCTGTGTGCCCCTATGCGCCTCATCACGCGACCGTGGACAACAGCGCCCGCGCGGAGCTCAGCTCGCCCACGTCGCCGTCGACGGTGCGCAGGCCGCAGACGTTGTTGAGGACCGCCAGCGCGTCGGCGCGGCGGTCGCGGGCCACGTAGAGGCGGGCCAGGCGCTCGCCGGCGCGGATCTGCAGGATGCCGGCGTGCTGGTCGCCGGCGATGCGCACGGCCTGGCGGTAGGCGTCGATGACGTCGCAGTCGGCGCCGGAGGTGGCGGCGAGGAGATCGCCGCGCAGGCGGTGGAGCTCCGGGAGATAGTAGCCGTCGCCGAACTGGTGCGCGCCGGCGAGGCCGACGTCGATCCACTGCAGGGCGTCATTGGGCCGGCCGGCGTTGGCGTAGAGCTGGGCGATGCGCGCCGGGATCCAGCACGCGCCGACGCGCGCCCCGGTCTCGTGCCAGCGGCGGCGGCCGTCCGCCATCAGGGCGATGCCGCCGGACGGGTTGCCCTTCGCGGCGAGTGCCCATCCCTTGAAGACGCTGCCGAGGGCTTCCCAGGCGGCGAAGCGGTTCTCGCTGGCGATCTCGATCAGGGCCTGGGCGTGGCGCCGCGCGGCGGTCACGTCGCCCTCTTCGATCGCTCCCCAGGCCACGCCGGCGAGGACGAACGCGCGGCTGTGCGGCTGCGACCACTGTTCAATGGTCTCCAGGGCCCGGGCCATGAGCGCCGCCGACTCCCGCCGCCGCCCCGCCGCCGCCTCGGCCACGATGCCGTAGGCATACGCGGCCGCGGCCGGGTCCTCGCCGTAGCGCAGCCAGTGCGCCACGTGGTGGCGGTCGGGCTCGTAGATGGCGAGCGCCGCATGGGCCTCCTGCGCGGCGCGCCAACAGCTGCCCTGCCAGAAGTAGATGGCGCAGCGCGCGGCGTGGCTCTCCAGCACCAGGTGCGGATCCCGCGATGCGTGAGCGATCTCGTGCAGCTCGTCGGCGACCGTCTGGGCCTCGGGGAGCCGGCCGGACATCGTGCGGTGCATGGCCGTGCCGCGGAGCGCGGCGAAGAGCTGCCCCGACGACGGCGAGTGCCGCGCCAACTCGAGCGCCCGCGTGTAGCAGCGGCCCACGTCCGGGGAAGCCCAGCCGTTGAGGGCGACCAGCGGCGCGCCCTCGAGGAGGCGCAGGCGCGTCTCCACATCGTTGCGGGCGGCGTCGGCGGGGAGCGCGGCCACGGCCTCGAGCCCGCGCCGGACGTGCTGCAGGGCCTCGCGGTTCGCGCAGCATTCCAGCGCGCGCCAGGTCGCCCGTCCCCAGCAGCGCGCGGCCTTCATGCTCATCCCGGCCTCGTCGTGGTGATAGGCGATCAGCTCGGGCTGGGACTTCACGACCTCGTTGTCCTGCTCGAGCAGCTCGGCGATCTTCTCGTGATAGCGCTTGCGCTGGCGCTTGAGCAGCGACTCCTGCAGCGCCTCCTGCACCAGGGCGTGCTTGAAGACGTAGCGGGCCTTGTTGGCGAAGCCGCGCCGGTAGAGCAGGCCGATGCCGATGAGCCGGTCCAGCTCCTGGGTGAGCACGCGCCCGTCCACGCCGCTGACCACGCGCAGCATGTCGAAGGAGAACTCGCGCCCGATCGTCGCCGCCACCTGGGCGATGGGCTTGGCCGCGGTGAGCTTGGCGAAGCGGGCCAGGATCGTGTCGTGGATGTTGGTCGGAATGGTCAGCGACTGGAAGGGGCGGGTGAGGTCGTAGTAGTCCTCGCGCTCGACCACGACGTCCGACTCGATGACCATCCGGGTCAGGTCCTCGATGAACAGCGGCACGCCGTCCGTGCGGGTCACGATCTCGTCGAGCACCGCGGCCGGCAGCGGCTTCCCGCCGGTGACCGCGAGCACCATCTCGATGGACTCTTTCCGGTCCAGGCGGTCGAGGGTGACCTGGTCGACGTACTCGCGGCGCATCCACTCCGCGGGCGCCTGTTCCGGCCGGAGCGTGGCCAGGATGAACAGCGGAACCGACCGGGCCTGCTCGACGAGCAGGTCGAGCAGCTCCATCGTCGAGGCGTCGACCCACTGCAGGTCCTCGACGACGAAGGCGACCGGCTTGCGCATCGCCACTTCGACGATGAGCTGGGCGATGACCTGTTGGGTGGTCTCGCTTCTCTCGCGCACGTTGGCGATGTGCGAGGAGTGCCGCGACCGGGGGCGGTCGGTGATGGAGAGCAGCGCGGCGATGGGGGGGATCGGGTCGTCGATGGCCGAGGCGAACGGCGTGAGCGTGTCCCGCACCTTGCGCAGTTTCGCCGCGTCGGAGTCGGACGGCTCGATGCCCATCCAGTTCTCCAGCCAGGCGATGAGGGGGAAGAACGCGCTGTTCTGATGACGCGACGCGCAGCGGCAGCTGAACCAGTAGCCCGACTCGCCGGCGATGCGCTTCTTCGCCTCCGCCACCAGCCGCGACTTGCCGATGCCCGCGTCGGCGCGGACGATCACCACCTGTCCCTTGCCCACGCGCGCGTCGTTCCATCGCCGGACCAGGAGATCGAGCTCCTTCTCCCGGCCGACGAAGCGGGTCATCTCCCCGGTCACGCCCTGCATGCGGGTCAGCGAGCCGGTATCGCGCAGGATGCGATAGGTGCGGATCTCTTCCGCCGAGGGCAGGCGCAGCGGCGGTCCCGGCTCGATCTCGAAGAAGCCTTCGACCTGCGGATGGAGCGCCTCGCTGACCAGAACCGCATCGAGAGGGGCGAGCTCCTGGAGGCGCACCGCGACCTGGCTCATGTCGCGGCTGGCCAGCTCGGCCAGCGGCGTGCTCCCGCTCGTGTCCGCGATCACCCGTCCGGCGTGGATCCCCACGCGCACGGCGACGCGGATGCCGAGCTCCTTGTCCACGCGCGCGCTCAGCTTCTGGCCGCGCTCCACCACCGCCAGCCCCGCGCGCACGGCGCAGCGGTTGTCATCCTCGTGCGCGGTGGGATAGCCGAACAGGCCGACCACGCCGCTGCCGGCGGTCGCGCCGACCCGGCCCTGGAACCCCTCGAAGACCTCGGTGCAGGTCTGGACGAACTCCGGCATCAGGTCGTGCAGGACCTCGGAGAGATCATCGCCGGCCATCGGCCGCCCGTCGCGCTCCAGCGGCACGAGGGCGCAGCGGATGGCGGTGATGGGACGCCGCTCGGAGATCGAGCCGGCGGTGCTCGGTGCCGGCGCGGGCGCGGCGGCAGCCGCGGGCTTGCTGCGCACGCGGGCCACGGCCTCGCGCAGCTCCTTGCGGATGCGCAGGAACAGCCGTTTCCGCTTCGCCGGCTCCGCGTAATGCTCCTCGAGCGTCTCGTCGCCGCCCGGCAGGATCTGCGTGGCGGCGAGCCATTCCCGCCGCTCCCACTCGCACGGCGAGAGCAGGATGGGGAAGAGGATCATGCCCTCCTCGCGGCGGCGGGACAGGAACGTCCGCATCTCGATGTTCGTGCAGTACGCCGAGTCGAGGAAGCTCTGGCTGACCAGGATCAGGGCGATGTCGGACTCGCGCAGCCGGCGCTGGATCACGTCGTCCCACAGCGCGCCGGTCTCGATGCGCTGGTCGGACCAGAGCTCGACGTTTTCTTCCTGTTCCAGGCCGCGCAGAAATCCGAGCAGCGAGTCCGGGGAGAGGTACTCGGAGTCGCGGTGGCTGTAACAGATGAAAACGCGGACAGGGGGCATCAAAAAAGGAGGGTCGCGAAGATGCCATTTCCCTACCCTTTCTAGGAGTGCGGTGGCGCCAGCCACCGCTTTGGATCGCAGAGCGGTAGCTCCGCTACCGCACTCCTAAAACTGCTCGGCGACCATCCGTGGTGCTTCTCGGATCTGAGCGTCAGACCGGAGAACCATCCGCGTTGCTCGCCGGAGCTCGGAGCGAGCTCGGCAAGCATCCGTGTGGCTCCGAAAAGCATCCCTGTTGCTCCGAAAACCTCGGCTGCAGGTTCGCAGAGCACCAAAGTTGCTCGCGGAGCGATGCGTGAGTTCGTGAAGCATCCGCGTTGCTTCTCGGATCTGAGCGTCAGACGTGCGAACCTCCCGCGTCCCTACCGCGCCGCCGTCGCCGCCTGCCGCTCCATCCAGGCCTCGGCCTGCGGCGTGTGGAACAGCTCGAGTTTCTCGACGTCCTCGTCCGTGACCGGAGTCAGGGCGAGATCGGTGTACTCGTAGCGGCGCGGGTCGCGCTTGATCCGGACGTACTTGCGGCGCAGGCCGGCGTACATGGACGCCCAGCGCGCCAGCTTGCTGGCGGTCTCGAAGAAGTAGCTCGGGTAGAACTTCCAGGCCGGGACGATAGGGAAGCCGGGGCGGCGGTCGGTGCGGAACTTCTTGCGGAAGAAGCCCGACTCCAGGGGATGCACGCCCTCGATGTGCAGCGAGCCGCCGAACCAGGTCATGAGCAGGATGGCGTTGCTGGCGCTGCAGCGCATGGCCACGTTGCGGCGGAGCACGGCCTCGACGTGCTCCTTGGTGTAGTACGTCTCCCAGGCCATGCGGTACGTGTCCTCCCACTCCTCCTTCGACATGCGCGGGTGGGCGGTGCAGACGTGGTTGAGGTCGTACTTGTTGAGATCGGGGTCGAGGGCCACGCCGTTCTTCACCAGGGTCTGATGATCCTCGGAGCCGGGGAGGGGAGTGAGGAAGAAGAACTCCAGGAGGTCGACCGGCAGCTCTTTCTTGATGATCTCGATGTCTCGGCGGATCGACTCCTTGGTGTCGCCGGGGAAGCCGAGGATGTAGCCGGCGTAGGTGATGACCCGGGCGGCCTTCCAGGCCAGGAGCATCTTCCGGTACTCGGTGATCTTGTTCTGGCGCTTCTTGGCCCCGACCAGGCTGTCGGGGTTGATGTTCTCCAGGCCGATGAAGACGCGCCGCACGCCCGCCCGCGCGCACTTTTCGACGAAGCGCGGGATCTTGTGGCAGAGCGTGTCCACCTGGATGATGAAGTGGATGCGGATCCCTTCCTCTTCCTTGAGCCGGATGATCCGGTCGAGGATGGCCTCCCAGTCCTGGTTGCGGGCGAAGTTGTCGTCGGTGATGAAGAAGCTGTGCAGCCCCTGGGCGACGTTCTCGCGGATGATCTGCTCGATGTCGTCCGGCGAGCGCCGGCGCGACTTGCGGCCCTGCACGTTGATGATCGTGCAGAACGAGCACTGGAACGGGCAGCCGCGGCCGGCGTCGAAGCTGGTGACCCGTCCGGCGGTGCGCCAGGCGCGCAGCGCGGTGATGATCGGGATGGGCGTGCCCTCGATGTGCGGCAGGTCGGCCATGAAGTTGTAGCAGCTCTTCAGCGTCCCGTTGGCCGCGTCGCACAGCACTTCCTCGAGCCGTCCCTCGGCCTCGCCGGCGAAGAGCGACACGCCGAGGGCCCGGGCCTGGTCGAGATCGGGATCGACGCCGCCGAGCATGCTCATCGTGCCGGAGACGTGGAAGCCGCCGATGGCCACGGCGATGCCGCGCGCGCGCAACGGACGCGCGAGATCGAGCGCGCGCGGGAACTGATTGGACTGCACGCCGACCATCATCACCATCCCGCTGCCGGCCTTCTCGATCATCCCGGCCAGCTTCTTCACGTCGACGCGCGTGTTGGTCTCGTCGATGGGATGGATGGTGAGCGTGACGTCGTCGCCGAGGATGTTTCGCGCCGCGCAGTCGCGCGCGAGACCGTAGAGCGCGGCCAGGGAGTTCGACGGAATGGCCGAGCGGAACCACTGAATGACGTAGCCGTCGTCGTCGTAGTGCGACGGCTTGACCAGGACCAGGCAGAACTCTCTCGGGCGGTGGGGCATGAGCGGACGTCACATGATAAACCATGCCAGCCCGGCGAGCTGGAGCGGCGGGCTGAAGCCCGCCCCTCCACGGTCCCTATACATATCAATGAGTTAGCTGCTCGAGCCCGGTGTGAATAACTTGTCGCCTTCAAATAATACAGAATATCCTTACCGGGGGTGGCGTTTCGCGATTCCGAAACTCGTGCGATTAATTGTTGACAAAATGACCCCGGTTTTTATGATCGTCACACGCACCCCGAGGTGGCATGTGATGGGCGAGGAGTCGGCTGATGGCTTTTGAGAAATGGGAGCCGCAACCTGAGTTCGAGCGCTTCCCCGCGTCAGCGACCATCGTCCAGTCGCGGCTGATCCGTCTGCCGTCGCCCGTTGCGAACATGCTCCGCCTGCGCGGCAAGGCCAGCGCGAATCTCTACTACGACAAGAAGCGCAAAGTCATCGGCATCAAGCCGCTGGAGCGAAAGGAAGAGGGCGCGGCGAAGATCCGGCAGTCGGAGAAGTCGACGTCGCTGCACGTGCCGGCGTTCTTCCGCACGTACGACATCGAGGTGCCGGGCATCAAGCGCTTCCACTGCTGGTACGACGAGAAAGAGCGCATGGCCATGATCGACATTTCGAAGCCCAGCCCACGCGGGCGTCCGGCAGGAACATAAAACAAAATCAGCGAACAAAAAGGGCGGCCGCGAGGCCGCCCTTCGTGTTTCTGCGTGTACAAAAATCAGTGATGAATGGCGCGCTTGCGCTTCGGCGGCTCGATCGCGAACTGCTTGATCTGCGCGACCGCCTCCTCGCTCAGCGTGATCGCGCTGGTGTTGGTGGTGGTGTCGGGGAAGAACGCGCCGTTGTTGGCGAAGAGCTGGGAGATCGACGCCAGCGGGATCTCCGTGTCGTAAGCGGCGTTGATGGTGCGGATGTACTCGTTGGCGAAGAGCAGGTAGCCGAGGTCCGTGAGGTGGAAGCCGTCGAAGCTGAAGAAGCCGCCGGTGACGAAGTCGCGGGTGATCTGGAACGGTCCGATGCGGATGCCGCCCGTGGCGGCGACGCGGTTGAACAGACCGTTGATGTCGGCCACGGGGATGTTCCGCGCCGACGCGGCCTGCTGGATGACCGTGTTGTACTCGGCCACGCGGGTCTGAATGGCGGTCATCTCCGTCGGCGTGAGCACGTCGCTGTCGGCGAGCGGCTTGCCGAGGTTCGGCAGGCTGGCGAAGCGCGGGTCGGCCGCGAAGGCCGCCGGCAGGCCGAAGCCGGTGCGGATCTTGGCCAGGGCGGTGAGGAGCACGAAGCTGCCCGGAGGCAGCTGGGCGATGTTGCCGCCGCCGAGATCGGCGATGAAGAAGAAGGGCTGGCCGCCGATCAGCACCGGCTGGCGCGTGGCCGGATCGACGAGCACCGGCGGAACGAACGAGATCACCGGCGCGGCGAGTGCGCCCGGCCCGGTGGGAAGGTTGCCGACCACCATGCCGGCATTCGGCGCGCCCTGGATGAGGCGGTCGAGGATCAGCTCGTAGCGGGCCTTGAAGTCGGCGGTCGAGGTCAGAGCCCGGTCCGTGCCGGACAGCGCCGCGCCGAGGAAATCATTGCCGCCGATCCACATGGCGATGAAGGTCGGGTGCAGGGCGAGGGCCTGGTCGACCTGGTTGCCCAGGCCGCGGAGGATGAACCGCCCGAAGCTGACCGGCGTGGGCTCGCCCTGCGTGGGCGGCTCCGCGCCGGTGACCGCCAGCACCGCGCCGACGGTCGCGCCGGGCACGGCCAGGTTGTTGTACGGCCGCCCGAAGTTCGTCATCAGCGGCGTGCCCTGTCCCGCCTGCGGGACCGGACCGACGGTGAGGCTCTGCAGGACCAGCTCCGGACCGATTCCCGGATAGCTCACCAGCGGCACGGCGAAACAGTTGTCGGCGGCCGAGGCGTTCGGCGGGCAGATGCGCAGACCGGCCTGGCGGGCGATCACGGCCGGCCAGCTCCAGACCTGATGGCGCTCGTTGAGAGAGGCGCTGGAGACGCCGGCGCCGTAGCTGTCGCCGAGGGCGACGAAGACGGTGAAGTCGGCTTCGCCGCGCTGGGCGAAGGACGGGACTGCGACGACTGCTGCGACGAGTACGGCCGCAAGAATGCGTAATGCTTTCATGGGGGTGTCCTCCTAGAACGTGTATCCGAGATTGAAGCTCCAGAGCAGTGCGTCGGTCTCGTACGTGCCGTTGAAGTTTTCCGCGCTGCGCCCTTCGGTGCTGCGATCCTTGAAGTGCAGGACGAACAGGGCGGCGTCGAGGGTGAAGGGGCCGAGCTTGTAGCCGCCGCCGAGGGTGGCGCCGATGCGGTCGGCGTCCGGCAGGAGCGGTCCCACGCGCTCGGTCGCCTGCGGGTTCTCGTCGTACACGCCGCCGAAGCGGACGGCGAACTTCTCCGTGGCGTCGATGTTCACGCCCAGGCGGTAGGCCGACGAGTCTTCCCAGTTCTGCTCGCGTACGAAGTTGCGGGCGGGCTGATTTTCGAAGTCCACGGCCAGGGCCTCGAAGCGGCCCCAGGTCATGTGGGTGATGTCGAACTCGATATCGATGTTGTCGGTCGGGCTGAAGGCCACGCCGATGGCGGCGACGGCCGGGAAGGGGAGGGTGGTGGTGATCTGGTCATCCACCGGGAACGTAGCGCCGACGAGCGCGTCGAGCTGCGCGTTGCCGGTCGAGATCTGGGTGAAGTCGGCGTCGCCCTCGAGATCGATGTCCATGTCCGAGCGATACGACGCGCCGATGCGGAAGCGGTCGGTCGGCTTGAACAGAACGCCGAGGTTCCAGCCCGTGTCCGAGCCGTAGTCGCTCGACAGGCGGGCGTTGCCGATGTCGGTCAGCCGGCCGGTGAAGGGGTTGGCGAAGGGAAGGGGGATGTTCTGATTGAGGATGACCCGGGCCCGGCGATACTCGATGCCGCCGCCGACGGCGAACCGGCCGTTGGAGGTCTGCCAGGCGATGGCCGGCTCGAGGGACATGGTCTTGAGATCGGCGTCGCGGGAGATGAAGCGCCCGACCCAGGGGTCGTCCCAGTCGGTGCGCAGTCCCCAGGCCGCGAACGCGCCGAAGCCGATGGTGAGGTTCTGGCCGATCGGCAGGACGGCGTAGGCGTTGGGCGGGACGAAGGTGTGCCGGTTGTACTTGGCCGAGGTACCGGAGGTGAGCTCGTCGTTCGGGTCGCCGGTGAACTCGTTCGAGAAGTTGATGAACGTGGCGCCGGCGTAGGCGGAGAGCTCGCGCTGCTGCGCGAGGCCCGCGGGGTTGTAGAAGACCGCGCTCGGATCGTCGGCCGTGGCCACGAACGCGCCAGCCATGGCGGAGGCCTTCGCGCCCTGTTCGAAGATGGAGAACCCAGCGCCGAATGCGCTGCTCGCGAATGCCGCGAGGGTAAAGGTCAACACAAATCTGAGGGAACGCAAGAAGAACCTCCTAAGTGTTTCGTTCTACTGAGGAAACGTGCGAAAACCACCGCGGGATGAAGCGGCGCGGATCATAGCACCGCTGATTTCTTCCGTCAGTGACGGTCGTTCAGCAGATCGCGCAGGATCTCGTTGGCCAGATCGGCCTTCGCTTTTCCGCGCATTTCCTTCATCAGCTGCCCCACCAGAAAGCCGAATACCTTCGCGCTGCCGGCGCGGTACTGCTCGACTTGGGCCGCGTTCGCGGCCAGGACGCGCTGCGCGGCCTCGCGGATGACCGCGGGGTCGCTGACCTGCGAGAGTCCCTTGCGCTCGACGATCGCCTCCGGCTCTTCGCCGCTGGCCGACATCTCGTCGAACACTTCCTTGGCCGCCTTGCCGCCGATCGCGCCGCTGTCGATGAGGCGGATCAGCCGCGCCAGGCTGGATGGCGTGACGCGGTACTGCTCGATGTCGAGCTTCTGGTCGTTGAGCACGCGCAGCACTTCGTTGCGCACCCAGTTCGCCGCCGCCCGCGCGTTCCCCGCCTCCGCCGCCACGCGCTCGAAGTAGTCCGCGACCGCGCGCGAGGCCACGAGCACCTCCGCGTCCGCGGGCGGGATGCTGTGCTCGCGCTGGTAGCGCTCGATGCGGGCGGCGGGGAGAGCGGGGAGGGAGCCGTGCACGTTCTCGATCCAGGCGCCGCTCACTTCGAGGGTGAAGAGATCGGGCTCGGGGAAGTAGCGGTAGTCGTGTGCCTCTTCCTTCGAGCGCATGGTCCGGGTCTCGCCCGCGGCGACGTCGAAGAGGCGCGTCTCCTGGTCGATGCGGCCGCCGCTCTCGAGCACGCCGATCTGGCGCTCGATCTCGTACTCGATGGCCCGGCCCAGGAAGCGGAAGGAGTTGAGGTTCTTCACCTCCGTGCGCGTGCCGAGGGGCTCGCCGGGGCGGCGGACGGAGACGTTGGCGTCGCAGCGCAGCGATCCCTCCTCCATGTTCCCGTCGCACACCTCGGTGTACATGAGGATCTGCCGCAGCCGGGTGAGGTAGCGAATCGCCTGTTCGGCGCTGGAGATGTCCGGCTCGCTGACAATCTCGATGAGCGGCGTGCCGGCGCGGTTGAGATCGACCAGCGATGCATCGAGCTCATGCAGCAGCTTTCCGGCGTCCTCTTCCATGTGGATGCGCCGGAGGCGGATGTCGTTGACCTTGCCGCCCGTCGCCAGCGGGCGGTCGAACTGCGAGATCTGATAGCCCTTCGGCAGGTCGGGGTAGAAGTAGTTCTTGCGGGCGAAGATCGAGCGCGGGTGGACCTCGCAGTCCGTGGCCAGGGCCATGCGGATGGCCAGCTCGACCGCCTGGCGATTGAGCACGGGCAGGGCGCCCGGGTAGCCGAGGCAGACCGGGCAGATCTGCGTGTTCGGCGGCGCGCCGAAGGCGGTCGCGCAGCCGCAGAAGATCTTCGTCTGCGTCAGGAGACGGGCATGGACCTCGAGGCCGATGACGGCTTCCCACATCGAGGGCGACTATAATCGTTCGTCCGCCTCACGCCCATGTCCCGCACGGCGTTGTTCCGCCTTTGGAAGCTCGGGGTCGTCGTCCTGACCGTCGCGCTCTTCCTCTGGGCGTTGGCCACGCGACCCCTGGGCGAGCTGCAGACCGCGTTCTTCATCGCCGCGCTCGTGCTGGTGGCGACGGTGCTGCGCATCGACGCCGGCGACGCCACGATCGGATTCGAGGCCGCGGTCGTGTTCGGCGCGATCATCATCTTTCACAATCCCCAGGTCGCGCTGATCGCCGCCTTCGCCGGAGCCGGCGCGCACGCCCTCTACGAGGCTGTGGCCCGGCGCGAGTGGCGGGTCGAGCCGTTCTACTCCGCCGCGCAGCTCGCGCTCTCGTACGCGGTCGTGGCCCTGCTCTACTCGATCGCCGTCGCCCGCGACGCGAACGTCTCCGCGAAGATGGCCGGCTTCGTCCTCCTCCTGGTCGGCTACCTGGTGGCCCACCTGGTCTTCGTCTCCATTCGCCGCTGGTTCGAGGAGGACGCCGCGCCGCTCGACTTCCGGCGCGTGCTGATGATGCAGGGCAAGACGCTCCTCCTCAGCACGCCCATCGTGGCCATCGAGGTGATGCTGTACCGGGAGTGGAACGTGGCCGGCTTCGGCATCGCCTTCCTGCCCGTGCTCATCGTCGCCTACGCGATGCGGAACGAGATCGAAACCTCGCAGCAGAACGAGGAGCTGGTCCGCCGCAACAAAGAGCTGGCCATCCTCACCGAGAGCTCGATGCAGATCCTCTCCGCGGAGAAAGAGAGCGAGACCCTGCACCGGCTGGTGAGCCTGCTCTCCAAGCTGGCCCAGATGAAGGCCTGCGCGGCGGTGACGTGGTCGGTGAATCCCGACGTGCCGGGAACCGTGCACCGCTTCGGCGAGTGCAGGCCCGGCGACCAGGAGATCCTGCGCTGGGTCGACTCCGCGGGCTTCGCCCAGTCGGCGCCGAGCCGCGCCTTCGTCTTCCAGAGCGACATGCGCAAGTTCCCGCTCTCGGGCGGGCGGGCCATCCAGGTCCTGATCGGCATCCAGACGCCCGAGGTCATCTACGGAGTGCTCATCTTCGAGACCGAGGACCTGTCGGTGGTGAAGACGGGCAGCCTCAATCTCCTCACCCTGCTGGTGAACCAGACCGCGCTCGCGCTGCAGGACCAGCTCCTGCGCCGGGAGATGAGCGAGAAGACGGTGCAGCTCGAGGCGAACGCGGCGACGATGACCACGATTCTCGACGTCTCGAACTCGCTCATCGGCCAGTTCGAGGTCGACTCCGCGCTCACCCGCATCGCCCAGGCCATCCGCAAGGCCCTCGGCTTCGAGGTGGTGGTCTTCGGGCTGTACGACCCGCGGAAGAACGAGTTCGTCCGCCGCGCCCACGCCGGCCTGGACGACCTCTGGGACGAGCTGCGCAAGAAGCACGTCCCGGCGGCGGAGATCACGGTCTTCTTCGACCAGGAGTTCCGGGTCTCGAACTCGTTCTTCGTCTCCCACACGTCGCTGAGGAAGAGCGACCACGACTTCGTCGTCCGTCCGGACGAGGACGAGAGCTTCCTCAGGCCCGATGAGTGGCACGACAACGACATCCTGTTCGTCCCGCTCCTGCGTGCCGAGCAGCTCCTCGGCTACCTGTCCGTGCGCGACCCGCACGACCGGCGCATCCCGTCCATCGAGAAGGTACAGACCCTGGAGGTCTTCGCCACCCAGGCCGTGACCGCGCTGCAGTCCGCGCGGCAGTACGAGGAGATCCGGCGCCTGACCTTCATCGACGCCCTGACGCCGGCCTTCAATCACCGCTACTTCCAGGACGCGCTGTCGCGGGAGATCAACCGCCACGCCCGCAACGGCCACGAGCTCGCCCTGGCCATGCTCGACATCGACAACTTCAAGTGGATCAACGACTCCTTCGGCCACCCGGTCGGCGACGAGATCCTCAAGGGCCTGGTCGAGGAGCTGATGCGCAACGCCCGCGACAGCGACGTCGTGGCCCGCTACGGCGGCGAGGAGTTCGCGATCATTTTCCCGGACACCCCCGCCCACTCCGCCCGCGACGCCGCCAACCGCCTGCGCGAGATCATCGAGCGCCGCGAGTTCGCCCTCCCCCAGCTCGAGCGGACGCTCACCATCACCGTGAGCATCGGCGTGGCCGTCTACCCGCGCGACGGCGCGTCGAGCGCGGAGCTCATCTCCCGCGCCGACGCGGCGCTGTATTACGCGAAGAAGAACGGGAAGAACCAGGTCGCCATCGCCAGCGAGATCGACGCGGCCGAGGCGATGTAAGCTCTCGCGCCATGGTGAAGCGCATCGCCGTCTTCCTCTTCCTGGCCGTTCCTGTCTTCGCGCAAACGCTCGACCAGCGCGTGCAAGCCGTCCTCCCCTCGCTCCTCGAGACCTACCGCACGCTCCACGCGAGCCCCGAGCTGTCCATGCAAGAGGCCAAGACCTCGGCGTTCGTGGCCAAGCGCCTGCGCGAGCTCGGATACGAAGTGACGTATCCCTTCGGCAAGTACAAGGACCCGAGCGCGACCTGCTACGGGGTCGTGGCCATCCTCCGCAACGGCAAGGGGCCGACGGTCCTGGTGCGCAGCGACCTGGACGCGCTGCCCGTCGCCGAGCAGACCGGCCTCGCCTACGCGAGCCAGAGCGGCGGCGTGATGCACGCCTGCGGGCACGACGTGCACATGACCACCCTTCTCGGCACCGCCCAGCTCCTCGCCGACCTGAAGTCGCAGTGGCGCGGCACGGTCATGCTCATCGGCCAGCCGGCGGAGGAAGTCGTCAAAGGCGCCGAGGGGATGCTGTCGGAGGGCTTGTACGACCGCTTCGGCAAGCCCGACTTCGCCATCGCCCTGCACGACTGGGCCACCCTCGAGGCGGGGAAGATCGGCTACCGCCCCGGCCAGTTCATGGCCGCCACGGACTCGGTCAACCTCACCATCCGCGGCGTCGGCGGCCACGGCGCCGCGCCGCACACGACCAAGGACCCGGTCGTCCTCGCCGCCGAGACCATCGTCGCCCTGCAGACCATCACCAGCCGCGAGCGCTCCCCGCTCGATCCCGTCGTCGTCACCGTCGGCAAGATCGAAGGCGGCACCAAGCGCAACATCATCCCCGACGAGGTGAAGCTCTATCTCACCGTGCGCACCATGAAGCCCGAGGTCCGCGAGCGCGTCATCGAAGCCATCCAGCGCATCCCCCGGGGCATCGCCCTCGCCGCCGGCGTCCCCGAGGATCGCCTCCCGATCTACGAGCACGTCACCCACGAGTCCATCGCCTCGACCTTCAACGATCCCGCCCTGACGGAGCGCCTCGCCGGCGCGATCACCCGCGAGCTCGGCGCCGCAAACGTCGTGGTGGTCGATCCGGCGATGGTCAGCGAGGACTTCGGCCTGTTCGGGGCGGGTGGGAAAGTGCCCACCGCGTTGCTGGTGGTCGGCGCCGCCGATCCCGCGAAACTCGCGGCAGGAACACAGCCGGGATTGCACTCGAGCAAATTCGCGCCGGCGGACGTTGGGCTGGTGCTGGGCACTGGTGTGCGTGCGGAAGTGAGCGCGGTTTTGGAGCTGTTGAAACCGTGAGTAGCCAGTAGCCCGTTGCCAGTAGCCCATTGCCAGTAGCCAGTGGGCGGTCCCCCTGGCTACCGGCTACTGGCTACTGGCTACCGGCAACGCGCGCAGCGCCCGCAACACCTCTGCCACGCTCCACGCCTGCGCGGCGCAGCCGCGCGCGGTAAACGGCTCCTCCGCGTCGAACACCTCCGCGACCGTACCGATGCAGGCGTCGCCGAGGTGGGGAGGGAAGCCTTCCAGGAATTTGCGGGGGTCGCCTTCGGGGTGGACCTTTCTCCAGGCGTCGATGAACGGGCCGATGAGCCAGGCCCACACCGTGCCCTGGTGATAGGCCGCGTCGCGGGCGCGGAGGTCGCCGTCGTAGCGCGGTTTGTAATCCGGGTGGTGGCGGGCCAGGGAGCGGAGGCCGACGGGGGTGAGGAGCTCGCGCTCGACGGTATCCACGACGGCGCTCCAGCGCGACGGGTCGAGGACGGGGTGGTCGAGGGCGACGGCGAAGATCTGGTTGGGGCGGAGGGCGGGGTCGTCCGGGTCGACCACGTCGTAAAGATGTTGACCTTCTTCGTGCCAGAAGCGCGCGTTGAAGGACTCACGCGCGCGATCTGCCAGCGCGGCGATCCGGCGGGCGGTGGCGGGCTGGTCTTCCTCGTCCAGGAACGTCTGCAGGATGCGCAGGGCGTTGTAGAAGAGGGCGTTGATCTCGACGGCTTTGCCTCTGCGCGGCGTGACCACCCAGTCGTCGACTTTCGCGTCCATCCAGGTGAGCTGGTAGCCCTCCGCGCCCTGATGCAGCAGGCCGTCCTTGGGATCGACGCGGATGTTGAAGTGGGTGCCGCGGACGTGGTGGTCGATGATGTCGACCATCTTCGGGATCAGGTCGCGCAGCGTGCCGCGGTCGCCGGTCCAGCGCACGTAGCGGGCCACGGCGTGGAAGAACCACATGGTGGCGTCGGCGGTGTGATAGAGGCCGGCGTTGTCGCCCTCGGGGAACATGTTCGGGATCAGGCCATCGCGGATGTATGAGGCGAAGGTGCGGAGAATGCTCCCCGCTTCGCGGTGGCGCCGGGTGACCAGGGTCAGCCCCTCGAGGCTGATCATGGTGTCGCGACCCCAGTCGGTGAACCAGTGGTACCCGGCGATGACCGTGCGCGGCGAGTCGCCGGAGGCGGCGATGCGCGCCTCGTCGGCGGCGCGGGTGGTGGGGCGGATGAGGAACTGGTCCGCAGCCAGGACGAGCTGCGCGGAGAAGTCGTCCGCCGCGGCGTCGCCGGCTTTGCGGAGCATGCGGTTGCGGCGCTCGTTGTCGGCGTCGAGCGCCTCGTCCATGCCCAGGGCGTGGATCACGTCCCAGGGCTCGACCGAGGCGATCAGGCCCGCACTGCGGCCCCGGTCGAGGGCGATGTGAATGGTGCCCGGGCTCCAGAGCGGTCCCTCGTGCTCATAGCCGCGGCTTTTCTCGAGCCGGTAGATGACCTGCTCCACTTTCCGCGGGTCGGAGTCGAAGCGGGCGTCGCGCCCCACCAGGGCAAGGCGAAGGGTCGGGTACTCGGGGCGCTCGCGCACCTCGATCTCCGAACCGCGCGGGGTGACCTCGCACGCCGTGTCCAGCGCGAGGAGTCCCTCGTGGGGCCGGAAGTTCACCGAGGGGCGGAGGTGGAGGATCAGGCCCTCCGGGCCTTCCAGCAATCGATAGATGATGTAGGTGGTGTTCTGCGAGTACGGCATCACCACGCGCTTCTCGAGACGGATTCCGTCTTTGGCGTAGCGCCAGACGGGGATGCCACACTCGAGGACGAACTCCTCGAGGAAATCCGGGTCGGGATAGGTGACCTCGCGCGTCCCCAGCTCGTCGCCGCTGAGCTTCAACGGAAGCAGGTCGGGGGCGGTGATCCACTCCTCGAGGTGGTTGAGCATCATCGTCCGCCCGAGCGGGGCGGGCATGGCGGCGATGAGCTTTCCGTGGAAGCGGCGCGTGCAGGCGCCGCCGATGGTGCCTGCCGCGTATCCGCCGAGGCCGTTCGTCACCAGCCACTCGCGCCAGACCAGCGCCTCGAGCGGCTCGCCTCGCTTCCAGCCGGACTGGATGGGAGTTGCGGTCATCGCGCAGGCGACGTGCGGAATGGTTGCCAGGACAGTAGCCAGTGGCCAGTTGCCAGTAGCCAGGGGGTGGCAACCGGCTACTGGCTACTGGCTACTGCCCAGTGCTGTCCAAATTAAGGCCGAACGAGGTAGAGCGAGCGGGAGAACTCTAGAGATCTGAAGCCGGGAAAGGGGGAAGGCCGGGAAGGGTTCCATCTGGGTGCTACCCAAATTGGAGCTCGAACTGCGGCGGAGAGGGGCTCTCGGCGGCAACGAAAGGATCGTCGAGCCAGGCCCACAGGTCGCGATAGCTGAACAGGTGAAGGCGGAGAAGGGCCACCAAGTGGGAGAGTGACCAACCGCGCCGCGCTTTGAGCTGCATGTACTTGAGGATCAGGATGGCGATCAGGGCCGTCCAGACCTGGGTGGCGACGGCGTTGGCGGAGGTGCCGACGAAGGTTTTGATGCGCAGGTTTTGTTTGATGGCTTTGAAGAACGTCTCGATCTGCCAGCGCTGCCTGTAGATGGCGGCGATGGTGCGAGCTGCCAGACGCTCGTTGTTGGTGAAGAACTCCATGGTCGCGCCGTCCGGGTCGACCACGGCCACCACCCGACGCAAGCGAAGTGGAGCGAAGCCGTACGTGCGGTGTTTGCAAAGATCGATGATCTGATCCAGGAGGATACTTCCCGCGACCGGACGACTCTCACGGACGACGAAGTTGACGTTGCGACGGAGCCGGGTCACGAACCACACGCCCCGCTGAGTCATCTCGCGAAACCAATCGTAATCGACGTAGCCGCGGTCGAAGACCATGATCGTGCCAGCCGGAAGTTTCAGCCTGCGAGCCACTTGGATGTCATGAACACTGCCGTCCGTGAGATCGCAGAACATGGGCAGATGGCCGGCGTGATCCAGCAGCATGTGAAGCTTGATGGCACCCTTTTGCTGCTTGTAGCGCGCCCAGTCGAATGCCTCGATGCACAACTCGATGATCGTGCTATCGAGGGAAAGCAACGGATTCTTGAAGCGAAAGCGGTGCTTCGGCAGTACGTCTCCACGGATCACTGCGAGCAGCCGGTGAAAGACCGCTTCGAACACCTGCCAGGGGCGGTGCTCGTTTGCGTACGCCAGGGTGGAGCGCTTAGGAGAGTCGATTCCCAAGTGGCGCAGCTTGCCCTCGATCGAACGGAGCCCGTCACAGATCTCGCGAAGCGACTGCGCTCGACCCAACTGGCAGAACAGCATCGCCACGAACTGCTGCCAAGAGCTGAAGCCCCGTGTGTGCCGCTCAGCCCGATGCCTACCGACCACCTCCGCGAACTCGGCGCGCGGAAAGAGCTTCAGAATCTGCTGGAAGATAGAGCAAAATACGGCCAACGCCGGGTACCTCCTGTCTCATCGGTCTGTCGCAAGAACGAGAGTACAAGGGGAACCGGCGTTTTCTCTATCGAATCGCTAATTTGGACAGATCTGGCTACTGCCTACTGGCTACTGGCTACTTCTTCTGATACCGCTTCACCACCCTCGGTAACGTCCCCCCTCTTACGAACTCCTCCTTCACGTACTTGTCCCCGTCGAACCGGTACACGGTCACGCCGGCCGGCTCTTCGAAGAAGAAGCGCGTGCCGATGGCGGTGGCCTTGAACGTCACCTGGCGGCTGCCCTGCTGGGAGAGGGTGCCCAGGAACATGGCGATGGGGTGGGAGACGGCGTCGGGAGCGTTGGCGCGGGGGGTGGTTTTCTTCTTCGCCGGGGCGGCGGTCATCGTCAGACCGACCAGGAGGAGGGCCACGACTGCCAGTTTGCGCATATGGAGGTGGATTGTAGCCGGGGCGAAGGGGAGCGATACTGGTCGGCCGAAAGGAGCAATTCATGCGAAAACTCGTGACCCTGGGCCTGGTGCTGCTCATTGCCCTCCCTGTCGCCGCGACGGAGTGGAAGGGCGTCTCTCTGGTCGACGCCGGCTGCGCGGAGCGGGTGAAGGGGAATCCCGACAAGCACACCCGCGCCTGCATGATGCGCTGCGAGGAGTCGGGCTACGGCGTCATCGCCGACGGCAACTTCGTCAAGTTCGACGAGAAGGGGAACAACCTGGCCATCGAGGCCCTGCAGAAGTCGACCAAGGACGACGCCATCCACGCCACGATCACCGGCGAGATCAAGGACGGCGTGCTCTACGTGGAGACGCTCACGCTGGACGAGTAGCGTGGCAGCCGCTGTGCACCTTCCGCCGGCAGACGGAGGGCACACATGCCACGAGACGAACGCGAGCCGCAGAGCTACGGGAGCGACGAGGACTGGGTGACGGGGCGGACGGGCCAGCAGGTCAACGACCCGAAGAGCTCGCCCGCGCCCGAGCACCGCGAGTTTTACGACGACCGGCGCGACTCGGAGCACAGCGCGCCCGATCAGGGCGGCCGGCCGACCGAGGGGGACGCGCCCACGCTCGACCATCCCACCGCCCGTTCCGCCGATGCATCGTCGGGACAGAAGGTGACCGTGCGCGAGGGCGGGGCGAAGCGCGACTCGTACTTCAAAAAGCGCGACTACGAATAGCCTGAGGCGGGCGCTGGGTTACTATCGTCCACAAACCCAGCGTGCCCGACCTGCAACCCCTTCTGGCCTCAGGCAGCTACTCCGCGAACGCCCTGTCGATAGCGACCGGAATCGCGTCCGTAGTCGTCCTGGTCCTCGGCGCCGGCATTCTGCTGCGCGGGCGGAGGCATGCCGCCCACCGGCTGTTCTTTCTGCTGACCCTGATCATCGCCTCCTGGCTGGTCGCCTTCGGGCTGATGTACGCCTCCGCGAGCGAGGACGTCGCCCTGCGCTGGGCGCGTCTCGGCTACCTGTTCGGCGCGCTCATTCCGCCGGCGGTGTTCCACTTCGCCGCCGAGGCCACGGGAGGGCGCCGGCGGGCGGGAGCGGCGATCGGCTTCCTCTGGGTTGCCGGCGCGGCGGCCGGAACGGCGGGCCTCCTCACGACCCTGATTCCCGGGGTCTATCACTACCCCTGGGGCTTCTATCCCATCGGGCGGCCGCTGGGGGCGCTGATCGTTCTCTTCTACGCGGCGGTGCTCATCGCCGCGATCCACCGGTTCTGGCGCGCCTACCGCTCGACGGAAGGGGAGGCCCACGAGCGCGCCGGCGCCCTGCTGATCGCGTTCGTCCTCGGCGCGCTGGGGATGTTCGACTACCTGCCCTCGGTGGGCATCGACCTCCAGCCGAAGGGCTATCTGGCCGAGCTGACGCTGGTCGTGGTCGCCGCCAGCGCGATCTGGCGCTTCCGCCTGTCCGACATCACCCCCGCCTATGCCGCCGGGCAGATCCTCGACACGATGAAGGGCTCGGTGGTGGTGGTGGACATGACCGGCAAGATCCGCGTGGTCAACCGCGCCGCCGGCAATCTCCTCGGCTACCAGCCGTCGGAGCTCCTCGGCGCGCACATGCGCCAGATCCTCCACGGCGACCCGAACGCCAACACCGGGCAGCTCCTCAACAGCATGGGCGTGCTCGAGCACGCGATGGAGTGGCGCGCCGCGGACGGCTCGCCGGTCGACGTGCTGGCCATGTCCTCCTTCCTGCGCAGCGACGAGGGCGATCCGATCGGCGTGATCTACGTCGCCAGCGACTTCACCGAGCGGAAGAAGGCCGAGCAGGCCCTGCGCGACAGCGAGACCCGCTACCGCACCCTCTTCGAGATGAACCCGCTGCCGATGTGGGTCTACGACTACGAGACCCTCCGCTTCACGGCCGTCAACGAGGCGGCGGTGCGGCACTACGGCTACTCCCGCGCCGAGTTCGCGAAGATGACCATCGCCGACATCCGCCCCCAGGAGGAGCTGCCGGCGATGCAGGCCGCGCTGGCCAGTCTGAAGGCGCGCCGCGGCCCGAGCCAGTTCCGGCACCGCAAGAAGGACGGCAGCATCATCGACGTCGAGATCACCTCCTTCGAGTTCCTCTCCGCCGGACGGCGCGCGCGCCTGGTCATCGCCCAGGACATCACCGAGCGCAAGCTCGCCGAGGAGGTGCTGCGGGAGAGCGAGGAGCGCTACCGCGAGCTCTTCGAGAACGCGCACGACATGGTCTTTACCCACGACCTCCGGGGCATGGTGACCTCGATGAACCTGGCCTGCGAGCGCATCACCGGCTACTCCCGCGAGGAGGTCCTCGGCACGCACATCAACGACGTCGTCGTGGCGGAGCACGTCGAGCGCGGCGTGGACGCGATGGCGAAGAAGCTCAGCGGCGAGGCTGCGGCTACGTTCTACGAGGTGGACATCCTCTCCAAGGACGGCCGGCGCATCCCGCTCGAGCTCTCCACGCGCCTGATCTACCGCGACGGCAAGCCGGTCGGCGTCCAGGGCATCGCCCGGGACATCGCCGAGCGCAAGGCCAACGAGGCCCGCTACCGCGTGCTCTTCGAGCGCAACCTGGCCGGCGTCTACCGCACCACCACCGACGGGCGGATCCTGGACTGCAACGAGGCCTGTGCGCGCATCTTCGGATTCAGCTCGCCCGCCGAGTTCCGGGAGGCCCAGGCCACCGACTTCTACTTCGACGACACCGAGCGCGACCGGGTCGTGCAGATGCTCCGCGACCAGGGCTCGCTCAGCAACCACGAGCTCCGCCTCCGCCGCCGCGACGGCCAGCCGGTGTGGGTCCTCGAGAACGTCACCCTCCTCGACGATTCTCTCGGCAGGGGGATCATGGAAGGGACGATCATCGACATCACCGACCGCAAGCTGGCCCAGGAGCAGATGGAGTATCAGGCCTACCACGACTCCCTGACCGGACTGCCCAACCGGCTGCTCTTCCGCGACCGGATCACCGTGGCCCTGGCGCACGCGCGGCGCGCGGGACGGGTCGCGGCGGTGATGTTCCTGGACCTCGATCAGTTCAAGCTGGTCAACGACACCCTCGGCCACACGGTCGGGGACCGCCTGCTGCAGGCCATCGCCGCGCGGCTGGTGAACTGCGTGCGCGCCGAGGACACGGTCGCGCGCATGGGCGGCGACGAGTTCACGGTGCTGCTGGCCGATCTGGCCGATCGCCGCAGCGCCTCCGCCGTCGCCCAGAAAGTGCTGGAGGCGGTGCGCCATCCGGTGCAGGTCGACAACCACGAGCTCTACGTCACCACCTCGATCGGCATCGCCATCTTCCCCGACGACGGCGACGACGCGGAGACGCTGCTCAAGAACGCCGACCGGGCCATGTATCGGGCCAAGGACCACGGCCGCGACAACTTCCAGTACGCCACCCCCGCGGCGCCGGAGAGCGTCGAGCCGCGGCTCTCGCTCGCGCGCCGGCTGCACCACGCGCTGGAGCGCAACGAGCTGGTGGTGCATTACCAGCCGATGGTGGAGATCGCCAGCGGGCGGGTGGTGGGCGCGGAGGCGCTCCTGCGCTGGAACCATCCGGAGTACGGCCTGCTGCAGCCGGAGGCGTTCATCGGCCTGGCCGAGGAGACCAAGACCATCGTGTCGCTGGGGGCATGGGTGCTGCGCACCGCCTGTGCGCAGATGAAGGCCTGGCACGACGCCGGTCACGACTGGCTGCGGGTGGCCGTGAATCTCTCGCCGCGCCAGTTCCAGGACCGCGAGCTCGTGACCACCGTGGAGCGCATCCTCCGGGAGACCGGCTTCCCCCCGGCCTATCTCGACCTCGAGATCACCGAGTCGACGGCCATGCACAACGCGGAGCTGTCGCTGCAGATCCTGAAGCGCCTCAAGGAGATGGGCATCCGCATCTCCATCGACGACTTCGGCACCGGCTACTCGTCGCTCAGTTACCTCAAGCGCTTCCCCATCGACACGGTCAAGATCGATCAGGACTTCGTCCGCGATCTGAGCGAGGACGACGAGGCCATCATCACAGCGGTCATCTCCATGGCCCGGGCTCTCAAGCTGCGCGTGATCGCCGAGGGCGTGGAGACCGAGGAGCAGCTGGCGTTCCTGCGCCGCGAGCAGTGCGCGGAGATGCAGGGCTTCCTTTACAGCGAGCCGCTGTCGGCCGCGGAGTTCGAAGAGACGTTGCGCCTCGTCGGCGAGAGCGAGGCGGCGGCGCCGGCAGGCCGGCTGAGGTTGACAATGGAGTAAGGCCCCGCCGAGTATCTCGTGTGGGAGAGAAGCAGGCAGTATGGCGAGCGAGCGGCGTGTCCTGGTCGTCGATGACAATCTAGAGATCCGCAACATCCTTCTGACCGCGCTGCGAGGGCGTTCACTGACCGTGGATCTCGCAGCCGACGGCGCCGAGGCCATCGCCCTGCTGCGCGAGAACACCTACGCGGTCGTGCTCCTCGACCTGCTCATGCCCCACGTCGACGGCTTCGGCGTGCTCGACGCCATCGACCACGACCTCCCGCATCCGCCGGTCGTCCTCGTGGTCACCGCCGCGGATGCGAACACGATCAAGAGGGTGGAGTCGCGCAGGATCCACGGCATCGTCCGCAAGCCGTTCGATCCCGTGGAGATCGCCGGCGTGGTGGCGGACTGCGTGGAGCTCCGCGGCCGGAGCACGTTCGAGACCATGGCCCTGGCCACCATCGTCGGCGGCGCGCCGTTCTTCACCTGGTTCGGCCGGATGTAAGCGCCGGGCGCGTCACATCCAGCGTTGGCGCAGCAGGTCCGCGAGCAGCACCAGCATGCCGCTGGAGAGGAACGTCCCGCCCACCGGCGGGTCGGCTCTCCCGGCGACGTCCTTGACCGCGGCCAGCAGGACGTCCACCTCGAACGGCTTGCGGATGATGCCGTGGATCGGGTAGCTCTTCACCCTCTTCAGCTCCATCGGGGTGAGCGATGCGGTGACGACGAGGACCCGGCCGAGGTCCGCCGGACGCTCCCGAGCCAGGAAGTCGAGCACCGTATAGCCGTCGGTGTTCGGCATGAGCAGGTCGAGGAGGATCGCCGAGTACTGCCTGCCTTTCAGCTTGTCGACCGCCTGCATGCCATCGTTCGCGACGTCGACCACGAAGTCGTTGTGCAGGAGCGCGATGATGAGCGTGCACGTCGCTTCGTTGTCGTCCGCCAGGAGGACGAACGGTTTCTCCACGCCACTCTCCTGTGCTGCCCAACGTTCGGACGATGAGGCGATTGTAAACTATACTTCCGGCAGTCGAATGACGCGGTAAAACGAACACACTTCCAAGGAGTGCATGCCTATGAAAGCCGCCATTGCTCCTGCGCGCGCGCTCGCGCCGCGAGCGGCTTTCGTCCGCTAAAACCTTCGCCGCGGCGCGATCCACCCCCGTTCTGCAGAAGAAAGGCACGGAAATGGATCGCTTGTCCAAGCGTCAACGGAAGCGTCATCAGATGGACGTGGCCAAACACGTCCCTGTTGAAGAGATGAAACTGCGTAAACAGGCCGGCAAACTGCGCCGCTCGCTCCGCAAAGGCAAGGGCGAGGTGCGCGAGAAGCACATCACCGAGGACAACTGGGAAACGCTGCTCGACCAGCACGGGCACGCGCGGAGGCGTCCGTCGATCGAGGATCTGGTGCAGCACCTCGTGCCCGAGGCCGCGCCCGCGGCCGAAGGGGAGAGCGCCGACGCCGGCATCGTCATGAGCGTCGCCAGCGGCCGCTGCCGCGTCTTCAAGGACGGCGCGGAGCTGGACGTCTTCGTCCCGCCGGAGATCGCCGTGCAGCAGAAGAGTGCTCTCGCGGTCGGTGACCGGGTGACCATCGCCGAAGAGGGCGACCACTGGCGGCTGGTGAGCATCCTGCCGCGGCGGACGGTGCTGGCCCGCCCCGACCCGCTGCACGCCCACCGGCAGCGACTCATCGCCGCCAACGTCGACGTGGTCATCCACGTCGTGTCGGTCAAGGCGCCGCCGCTCCGGCCGCGGCTGATCGATCGGTACCTCATCGCCATCCAGCGCGGTGGCGCGCAGCCGGTCATCTGCGTGAACAAGGTCGACCTCCTCGAGGCCGAGGAGCGCGACGAGACCATCGCCCGCCTGGCCCCCTATCTCGACCTCGGCGTCCCCGTCGTCGGCTGCTCCACCAAGACCGGCGAGGGACTGGAGAGCCTGCGGAACGAGGTGCAGGGCAGGATGGCCGCCCTCGTCGGCCACAGCGGCGTCGGCAAGTCGTCGATCCTCAACGCCCTCGACACCTCCCTGCAGCTCGCCACCAACACCCTCCACCGCCGCGGCACGGGAAGGCACACGACCACGTCCTCTACCCTCTACGACTTCGGCGACGGCACGTACCTCATCGACACCCCCGGCATCCGCGAGTTCGGCCTCTGGGATCTGACCCGCGAGTCCCTGCGCGACTACTTCCCCGAGTTCGAGGAAGCGTCGGAGCTCTGCCGCTTCACCAACTGCACTCACGTCCACGAGCCCGACTGCGAGGTCAAGGAGCGGGTGGAGCGGGGGGAGTTGCACGTGGCGCGGTATGAGACGTACGTGCGGTTGTGGGAGGACCTGGAGTGAGTCTGTCGGCGATCGAGGGGCGGTTCGCGAAGATCGCCAAGATCGTCAAGGGTTTCGGCGACGGATTGATCGATCCGAGAGCATCGTTCACGGATGTGCAGTGAATTGCACATCCGTGGGGTCCATTCGCGCACTTTCCGTCACACCACCGCTAGAGGGCGCCCTCCCAACACAAACGAGGAGGGCTTATGCGTCGTGTATCCAATGCGGTGGCTCGAGGTGTGGTCGTAGTGTCGGTGATCTTCGCGCTGGCCGTGCCGGCCGAGGCGCGGGGGCTCGATGACGGGTGGTCGGCGATCAAGGGGCGGTTCGCGAAGATCGCGAAGGTCATCAAGAGCTTCGGCGACGGGTTGTCGGACCCACGGCCGTAGTCAGTTCGTACATGCAGATTCGCGCGTCGTGTCGTAGCGAAGCGCGGAGATGTACGCATGAATATCGCGGACGATTTCGGGAGTCGCGCTGCTCGCCGCCATCGCCTCGTTGAGATAGGCGAGTGCGGCGACAGCGCGGCGGTCCAGTTTCGCGCGGGTGAATTCCTGGACGAGAGCAGCGGCGAGCGTTTTCGCCGCGTCACCTTCATCGAGAAGCATGTGCGTTTCAACGATTTCCAGGCCGCAGAGGCCAGCTTCCTCGACCAGACCGCGTCGCATGAATCGTTCGCGCGCGGAACGAAGACGACCGAGAGCTTCCGGCAAGGAGCCGAGACGCAGAAGAGCGCTGCCCGCACCGTATGTTGCACGGAGGGCTTCGAGATCGTGACCGAGAATGGAGAAGCCCTCGTCGGCTTCGGAGAAATAGGCGAGTGCGTTCTTCGAGTCGTTGAGGTGCAGCGCGCACCAACCCAGCGCCAGCCTTACCTTCGCCTCGAGGAGCGGATCGCCATTCCGGAGAAGCGGCCCGAGCACCTCACGCGCCGCGCGGTAGTCCCCCCGTCGAACGCGCAGGTTGCCCAGCGCCAGCATGCTCTTCGCGAGGCGTTGCTCGTCGCCGTGATCGTCGAACACCCGGCGGCATTCGACCAGCAGCGTCTCCGCCAGATCGAACTCGCGGCGGTGCTGGAGCACGGTGGCGCGGACGAAGCGGACGATGGCCAGGTCATGGGCGAGCGTACCGAACGGCGCGAGCGCGGCCTCGGCGCGGTCGAGCGCGCGCAGGGCGTCGTCATACCGTGAGAGATAGCAGAGTGCCTGACCGCGATCCTTCCACGCGTGCGAGCGGCTCTGGGCGAGCACGATCCGCGGATAGGCGTCGGCCGGCAGCGCGTCGGCGATCGCCGTCGCCAGCTCCGCGATGGCCAGGGCCGCGGCCGGCTCGCGATCGAGGCGGGTATCGACCTGCTCGCCGAGGAGCTCGAGAGCGCCGCTGGTCTGCATCTCGGGCCGGGACGCGAGACCCGGCCACTCCGCGCGCGGCGTGTCGCGCAGGATACGCGCCACGAGATCACTCGACGTCTCGCGCTCGTACAGGAGCCTGCGCGCGGTGGCCGCGAACTCCTGCACCCGGGCCGGGTCGGGGCGCCGCCGGCTGCGATCGAACGGAACGAGCTTGCGGTCGCTGCTCATTGCCGCCGTCCTTTCTGCTCGTAAAGCTTCTCCGCGCGGCGAAGGCACTTGGTGATCAGCTTCTGCGCCGACTTCGGCTTGATGCCGAAGTATTCGGCGATCTCCGCCACCGTGCAGCCGTCGAAGTAGCGCATCTGCAGGACCAGCCGGTATCTCGGGCCGAGACACTCCAGGGCCTCGCGCGCCGCGAGCTGGTCGGGCAGGCTGTCCAGGATGCGCAGCGACGCCGGGTCGACCCGATCGAGCTCCGCTTCCCCCTCGGCGTTGAGGATGCGCGCGTTCAGCCGCCAGTAGTGCCGGCTGGCGTGGCAGATCGCCCCGATCAGCCACCGCCGCAGCTCGATCACGGTCGCGCCCTTCTTCAGATACCCCATCAGCACGTCGTGCACGAGCGTGTCGGCCTCGGAAGCGGGCACCTGAAATTTGAAGGTGGCGATCTCCGAGAGGAAGTCGAAATAGCGTACGTAGATCGCTTCGAACTGCCGGTCGTCGGTGCGTTGCGGTGTGAGGAGCGTCATGGCGACAGGTTGATTTTCGGTCAAGTTACCACGCGGAGGAGGTAGGTAAACATGGATTTCCGCACACTCCGTTGAGGAGGACCTCGAATTGGCACCGATAGGAGTCAAAACTCGGAAAAAGCGGAACTTATCCGTTCACAAACGTCCGCCGAACGTCGTCCCGATGCCCGGCGGCGACACGTCGACCGTCGCCCAGTTCCTCCGCTTCCACGTGCTCATTCGCGTCTACGACGGCGATGCCGACGCATGGCTGGCGCGCATCCGCGAGCAGGGCGGCGAAGAGGATCTGCGCTTCGTGCACTGGATCCGCTCGCGGTTGCGACAGGACCCGACGCTGCTGGCGTCGATCCGCAGGATGGTCGACGCGACTCCGTTCTGGCGCGTGGCCACGGGCGTGAGGTAGCTTCCGCGGCGCATGACGGAATCGGAGCTCGTCATCAATCCGCGCGAGACGGGATTCTTCCGCCTCGACTTCGAGAAGCTGTTCGGCAACACGAATCCGGTGGTGCTCGAGATCGGATCCGGCAAGGGCCGCTTTCTCATCGGCACGGCGATGGAGCGGCCCGATCTCAACCTGATCGGCATCGAGAAGTCGCTGCACTACCACCGCGTGATCCGCGACCGTGTGCTCAAGCGCGGCCTGCGCAACGTGCGGCTGATCAACCACGATGCCTTTCTCGTGCTGCAGCGAATGGTGCCCGACGCCTCCCTGGCCGAGATCCACATCTATTTTCCCGATCCCTGGCCGCGGAAGAAGGAGCAGAAGCGACGGATCATCCGCGCCGAGGTGCTCGAGGAGATGCGGCGTGTGCTCGTGGACGACGGATCGGGGATCTACGTGACCGACCACCGCGAATACTTCGAAGTCGCCGCCCCGCTGATCGAGCAGTACTTTCGCGCCGAGCGTCGCATCCCCGGCCCGGACGACCCGCCGAGGACGAACTATGAGGCGAAGTACCGGGCGGAGGGACGGGAGATCTATGAGGTGAGGTTTTGGAGGAAGGGAGAAAGATGAAGGCAGAGGGCAGAAAGATGAATGAAGAGGTTCGAATGAAGGCCCCACCGGCGGCAGACGACCACCGTTGACCAAACGGGGGTTGTGAGGGCGGGTCAGCCTGCGCTATCTCTGGCGTTGCTTGAAGACGCGTAGAGATCGTTG
>JBIOTX010000154.1:0-31761 GCA_044866315.1 Thermoanaerobaculia bacterium
GAGAGCTTCAGCTTCTCCAGCACGTGGTGGACGTGGTGCTTGACCGTGGCCACGCTCAGGAACAGCTCGCAGCCGATCTCCTTGTTGGACAGCCCGCGGCCGAGGAGCTGCAGCACTTCGCTCTCGCGGCGGGTCAGCGCGACGGCGACGTCGGGCTCCTCGGATTGCAGGTTCCTTTGGAACAGCGCGCGCAGGAGACTGCCGGAGATCTCGGGCGGGCAGGGGAGGCGTCCGGCGACGATGTCCGAGAGCGCCTTGCAGAGCGTGTCGATCGAGGCGTCGCGGGCGACGTAGCCGGCGAAGCCGGCGCGGCCGCATTGGATGACTTCCTGGCGCTGTTCATTGAGACCGAGGGCCACCAGGGCAACGTCGGGCCATTCGGTCGCAATCGCGCGCACGTCGAAGAGGTCGATGCCCTGGGTGACGTCGATCAGGACCACGTCGACATCCTTCGTCGCCAGCTCCTCGCGGAGGGCAGCCAAATCGTTGATGACCGCGAGAACAGCGATGTCGGGGCGGCTGTGAAAGCACGCAGCCAGACCATCGCCGAGTAGCCGCACGGAGGTCAATACGACAACGTTCATCACGGCACTCCCCGTCCCCGATGATTCGTCTCGAGTCCGGCGATGGCCTGCCATTCACCGCCATGTTTGGATTTGGACGATATTTTGATGCGGGGAAGGCCCGGATATCAATCATTCCGGCTTGAATTTACAAGTTTGCCTTCCGGATTTGACGGTTCCGCTCACTCCACGCGCTTCTCGTTGTCCGACCAATGCGTATTCTGATACATACTATATGGCTTCCAAGGGAGCATATCTGATGGCGAACCGAAGGACTACGCTCATCCTTGACGATGAATCGAGCACGGCAGCGCGCCAACTGGCAGATCACTACGGCTGCCCGGTATCGGATGCGATTCGCCGCTCAGTGATTGCGCAGAGGGATGCATTGGCGGGAGTGCCAAAGGAAGTCCGGCAGCGACGGGTACGAGCTCTGAAACAGCTGTTCGAAATGTTCAAGGAGAATGACGCCGCCGAAGAAGTCCGCCGCCTGAAAATGGAAGACCACGGATTCTGAATGCGCATTCAGCTCGATACCGATTTTCTGATTTACGCGCTCTCCCAAGCTGGAGCCGAGCGCAATCGGCTGCGAAGGGCGGCTGAATCCGAAGCAGTTCTGCAGATCAGCGCTGTCGCCTGGTACGAATTCTGTCGCGGTCCGCGTCTTCCGGAGCAAATCGCCGTCGCACGCTCGCTGTTCACGGCGGACGGTGTCATTCCATTTGACGAGACACTAGCCGCTCAGGCCGCGGAGATCTTTCGCCGGCTGGGCTCACCTCGCCGGCGTGCCGCCGATATCGCCATTGGCGTGACCGCGGCGGCAACCTCCGCGGTCCTTCTGACGAGAAACGCGAGAGATTTTGCAGGCATCCCAGGTCTGGAGTTGGAGGCTGTCTCCTGATCTGGCGCGCGTTCACTCCACCCGCTTCTCGTTGTCCGATCGCCGTGTGTCGATGCGCAGGAGGTCGGGATCGACGGACACGTATGCCGGCGGACGGGCCACTGTGACTGTGACCACATTGCGCCCCTCCCGCAGCTCGTGCGTGGAGCGCACAGTGGAGTCGACGGAGATCTCGACCGGCTCGCGGAAGGCGACCGGGGTCTCGTTGCCGCGGCTGTCCGCGCGGCGCTTGGACGCGCTGATGGCGATGGTCACGTCGTAGCGGCCGTCCGTGCGTTTTGTGGCCTTCGCGGAGTCGACGCGGAAGTCATAGAGGACGATCCCGTGGAACCACTCGTCGATGAGCCGCGCGTGCTCCGGTCCGGCGGCGCGGTGAAGATGGGCGAGGAGGTCGCGCGTCGTGGCGCGGTCGCCGCGGTCGCGGTACTCGGCGAGAAGCGCGCGCAGCGCGCGGTTGACGCGCTCCTCGCCGATGCGCTCGCGCAACGCGTACATGGCCAGCGCGCCCTTGCCGTAGTAGAGGTAGGCCTGCGAGCCGGCCCGGGCCAGCGGCGGCTCGGCGTCGGTCTCGCGGGAGCGGCCGGCGAGGTAGCGATCGAGCTCGATCTCGCGCAGGCGGCGCACTTCGTCGCGGCCGCGCATTCGCTCGAGGACCATCATGTCCGCGTACTTGGTCAGGGTCTCGACGAGCACGGTCGCGCCGGGGCCGCCGGCGGGGGAGAGGGCGTGGCCCCACCACTGGTGCGCGACCTCGTGGGCGATGCGGCGGCCGAGGAGGTCGATGCGGTCGGGATCGGTCTCGACGAGGAGGGTGCGGCTCTCGACGAGAAACACCGTCTGCGGCATCGCAAACGCGCCGAACGGCCAATACCCCGGCAGCTCGGCCATCCGCAGCTGCCTGCCCGGATAGCGGCCGAACTGCGTCTCGCAGTAGTCGAGCGTGGCCACGGCGGTGTCGAGCACGCGCCCGACGTTCGCGCGATGGGCGGGGTGGTGGTAGAGCTCCACGTCGACCCCGCGGTGATGCCGGCGGGCGACGTCGTAGCGCGCCGAGGCGATGGCGAAGCGGTTGAAGATCGGCTCGTCGGAGCGGTACTCGAAGTGGCGGCGGCCGTTCTCCTCCCAGGAGCGCGCGAGGCGCCCGGGCGCGATCGCGGTCTGATCGCGGGACGTGGAGACGACGAGGCGGAACGCCACGCGCTCGAGCGCGGCGTCCGCGTCGTCCGGTCCCTCCTCCGCCCGCGGCGCCTCGACCCGCGCGCCGAGACCGCGCTTCGAGCGCTCGCGCGGGTCGCGCAGCTCGAAGCTCTCGCGGTAGCCGATGCCGGGGAAGCAGCGGTGGCTCATCACGAACGAGCCGTTCGCGACGATCGAGTCGTCGTCGACGTCGAAAGTGCGATCGAAGCGCAGGACCATGTGCGCGCCGGGAGGGAGGGGCCGGGGGAGGTCGAAACGCCGCATGGCCGGGCGCTGCGATGAAACGAAAACGGTCTTGATCGGTGCCGCCGTGTCGTTGACCAGGTCGTAGTGGCCGGCGACGCGGTAGCGCCGCTCGCCGGGATACAGATCGATCTTCGCCTCGACGGCCGCGATGCGCGGCTGCGGCAGCGAGGCGAACGGCTTCCAGGTCTTCTCGTAGTCGGCTCTCCAGGCGCGAAGCTCGTCCGCGCTGCTCTGCGGCATCGCGTACACGAGCCACACACCGGTGATCACGGCCAAGGCCGCGAAGGCGATGAGGGCCGGCTTGTGGAAGGCCCGGACGCGACGCCACATCCCGGTGGCGAGGATCAGGAAGAGCATCGCCAGCGCGCCCCAGTGCAGCGCGAGCTGGTGGAACGCGACCGGGTCATGGCCGAAGCCGTTCATGTCCGAGGAGCGCACCGGCGGCGCGTTGGCGAACTGCCAGAGCGGGTGCTCGAGGCCGATTCGCGGCGCGACGCGGGTGAAGATGGCGAAGAGGAGCACGAGCATCATCCCCGCGTATTTGCCCGGGCTGAGCGCGTGGATCAGCAACGCCGCCGCGGCGAAGAGCAGCAGCGGCAGGCCGGAGAACCAGAAGAGCGAGAGGTACACGAGCGGCTCGAAGTCGAAGTGGCCGCGCGCCGCCTGCAGCGCGACGCCGGGAAGGATTCCCACGGCGACGACCGCCGCGATCAGCGCCGCCATGGCCGTCAGCTTGGCGGCAATCATCACCGCGCCGGACACGGGCGTCGTGTCGATGATCGACGCCATGCGATGCCGCTGCTCGCGCCAGAACATCTCCGCGCCGTAATAGATCAGCAGGATCGTCCCGATGATGGAGATCGGCATGCGCAGCCGCTCGACGATCAGGCTCGTCGCCGGAATCAGCCGGGCCCCGTACTCCGCCTGGAACAGATCCGAGTAGATCTCCGAGGTCGCGAGACAGAGCCACAGAAACAGCAGGAGCAACACCGGCACGCTGCGCAACACGCGCAACTCCATGCGCGCCACCGACCGGAACGCCGCGATCACCGAGGGTGCCACCGTCACCCTCACTTTCCCTTCTCCCCGCTTCGCGGGGAGAAGGTGGCGCGCAGCGCCGGATGAGGGGCGTTGTTTTCTCATCCGAAACGAAAACTGCCGATACACAACCGCCCCGATCGCCACCGCCCCGCCCACCCACACCACCCGGTTCCACAGCAACACCCCCTCGAGCGGCACCATCCGCGTGGCCTTCGCGGCGACGGTCCAGTACCGCGTGACGTCGAAGAACGCCGTCAGCCCGAACGGATCGAGCAGCGCCGCGAGCGGTCCCGGCACCGCTCCCGGCCGCGAGGCCGCCATCAGCGGCGAATTCGTCATCGCGGCGACGATGAAGTAGAGGATGTACACGAACACCGCTCCCGCGTACGTCGCCAGCGCGTTGCGCGTCAGCACGGCGATCGCGAGCAGCAGCACCGTCGCGAAGAGCACGTTCGGCACCGACAGCGCGCCGAAGGCCCAGAGGTAGCGTAGCGGCTCGAACGGCCCGACGCGCGCGGGATCCAGCCAGGGCATGAGCGTCCCGAGGACCATGCCCGGGATCGAGAAGGCGACCGCGGTGAGCGTGGCCAGGAACGCGCCGAGGAAGCGGCCGGCCAGGAAGTGCAGCCGCCCGACCGGCGTGGCGTAGACGATCTCCTGCATGCGGTGCTCCGGATCGCGCAGCACGGCGTTCGAGGTGAAGACCGCGGCGACGAACACGGAGAGCAGGGACAGGAAGGCCAGCGACTGCATCACCAGGTAGGGAGAGTTGATGGCCAGGTTCTCCGCGCCGAAGCTCGTCGCCGGCAGGGCGAAGCCCATGAGCAGGAACAGCAGCGCGCCGGCGAGAAACGCGACCTGGCGCGTGTGGTAGCGCCACTCGAAGGCGACCAGATCTCTCAGCATGCGGCGGCGCCCGAGAGGTACGAGAAATAGACGTCCTCCAGATCGGGCGCGACCGGCTCGAACCCCTCTTCCGGGCGCTCTTCGCTCAGCACGTGCACCTGCGTCTCGCCCGCGAAGAGATGCGTGGAGATCACCCGATGCCTCTCGCGATAGCGCGCCACATCCGCCTTCGGAATGGTCTTCCGCCATAGCCGTCCTTCGAGCTGCTCGATCAGGCGCGCCGGCACGCCCTCCACCACCACCCGCCCGCCCGCGAGAATGGCCATGCGCGGGCAGAGATCGCTCACGTCCTCGACGATGTGCGTGGACAGCAGCACGACCGCGCCCTCCCCGATCTCGCTCAGCAGGTTATGAAAGCGATTCCGCTCCTCGGGGTCGAGGCCCGCCGTTGGCTCGTCGACGATGATCAGCGCGGGGTTGCCGAGGAGGGCCTGGGCGATGCCGAAGCGCTGCTTCATCCCGCCGGAGAACGTGCTGACGGCGTTCTTCCGCACGTCCCAGAGGTTCGTGAGCGCCAGCAGCGACTCCACCTGCTCGCGACGCTCGCGGCGATTGGTGATGCCCTTCAGCACGGCGATGTGCTCGAGCAGCGCGAGCGCCGAGATGCCCGGGTACACGCCGAAGTCCTGCGGCAGATAGCCGAGGCGGCGGCGCAGCTCGCGCGGCTCGGCGAGCACGTCCAAGTCGTCCAGCCCGATCTCTCCCGCGTCCGGCTCCTGCAGCGCGGCGATCGTGCGCATCAGCGTCGACTTGCCGGCGCCGTTGGGACCGAGGAGGCCGAAGAGACCGCGCTCGATGTGGAGCGTGACCGCGTCCAGGGCGCGCACGCCGTTGGGATACGTCTTCGAGAGGTTGGTGATCTTCAGCATCGTCGGCCCTTGTACGGCGGGGGCCCGGTCAGGGTTTTAACTGCACGGCGTTGTCCTCGGGCTTCCGGTCGAGCAGCTCGTGATCGGGATCGACGACGGCGCGCGCGGGCCGGCGCGGCACGACCATGCTGATCGTCTGCGCGCCGGAGCGGGTGCGCTGCCGCCCGATGTGGATCGGCTTGCCGGCCGCGTCGAACACGCCCACTTCGATGGCGTCGTCCATCGGCACCGGCTTCTCCTTGCCGGCCGCGTTCGCCTTCAGCTTCTGCGCCTCGACGTGCAGGGTGACGCGGTATCCGCCGCGGACGGGCTGTACGTCCGCCATCTTCGCGCGCAGATCCCAGAACGTGATCTCCTCGAACAGGTCCTTCAGCAGCGCGTGCGTAGCAGGAGGTGTGGCCGCGCGCAGCTCGGCGTACAGATCGAGCGAGGTCGGATACGGCGGCCGCTTCGGATCGAACTTCGCGAGCAGGCTGCGCAGCGCCGCGTTCACCCGCTCCGCGCCGGCGGCCTCGCGCAGCGCGTACATCGCGAAGGGACCCATGCGGTAGGCGTCGAAGCGATCGTAGGTGCGGAGCAGCGGGACCGAGCGGGTCTCGTGCGGCGCCATGTACTCACTGCGCATGACGTCGAGGAGACGCGTGGCGTGATCGCGGCCCAGCGCCTCCTCGACCACCAACATCGCGCTGTACCAGGCCAGGCTCTCGCTGAGGAGCGGCGCGCCTTCGACCGTGGCCGGGTTGACCTGGTGTCCCCACCACTGATGCCCCATCTCGTGGGCCATGACCGCGAACGGCACGTCGATCCTGCGCGGATCGTCGCCGGGGCGTGCCAGGGCGAAGCCTTCCGAGTACTCGATCAGGCCGGGGAACGAGGTCAGTCCCATGCGGCCGGTGCTGGGGTACTCCACGAGCCGCAGCTGCCGGTGCGGGTACGGGCCGTAGTGCCGGGTGTGGTAGTCGAGCGAGGCCTGCGCGCTGCGCACCATGCGCTCGAGGTTCCCGGTGTGGGTTGGATGGTAGAAAACCTCGATCTCGACGTCCCTCCATCGCGCGCGGCGAATCGCGTAATTGGCGGAGTAGATCGCGTAGCTGTTGCTGACCGGCGCATCGGTGACGTAGTGCGCGTAACTGCGCCCGTTCTCCGTCCAGGTGCGGCGCAATGCGCCGGGAGCGACGCCGATCTGGCCGGCGTCGGTGGAGACGATGGTCTCGAGGTCGATGTGCTCGCGGCCCCTCTGACGGTTCCGCGCGGCGAGGTCCTCGAGCTTGGGAGGATTCCGAGGCTCGCGACGCGGCCGATAGCCGACGAAGGGCAGCCACTGCCGCTCGCCGTGCGGATGGTCGGCGCGATGCTGGATCCACGAGCCGTTGGCGACCACGCTCGGATTGCGTCCGGCATTGGTGAAGCCGCGCGGCGCGAACGCGACCGCGAAGGTCATGCGCACGGACTCGCCCGGCTGCACGGGCCTGCCGAGGGTGTAGATGCGGTAGCCGTAGTCGTCGTCGCGCAAGGCGACGCGCGACGGGCGATCGAAGGCGACGTCCTTGGTTTCGACGCTGGTGTTCGTCACCACGTGAATGGCGTCGATCGGCACGCCGCTGCGATTCTCGAGGCGATAGCTGCCGCGAATCGCCGCCGTGCCGCGCGTCGGATGAAAGTCGACCTGCAGCTTCGTCGCCGCGAGCACCGGCTGCGCGAGCGACGCGTATTTGCCGTACACCCGCTCGTACTCGTCCTGTCGCTGCTCCACCTCGGCATCGGTGAAGTAGCGATGGAGCACGTTCGTGTTGTAGAAGGCGAAGCCGCCGGCGCCGAGGATGATCGTCACGGCAATCGCCGCGATGGCGGTGGGCCGGTACCTCAGGCGCCAAAGCGCGATCGCCATCCCCAGCAGCGCCCAGCCGCTCCAGTACAGCGTGAACCAGGCCCACGCCTGGAACTGCGGGCTGAAGCCGGTCATCTCCGAGTACCACCAGTCCGGCGCGCCGCCGTACAGCAGCAGGTTGTGTCTCACGCCCAGCTCGCGCGCGATGTCGGTGCCGAAGAAGACGACGACGGCGATGACGTTGGCGACGTACTTTTGATGGATCAGGACGTGAAGGACCAGTGCCAGCGCGGCGAAGAGCAGATAGCCGGCGAGCTGGAAGCCGAAGAGGATCTTCGCGTAGAGGGCGAGCTCGAAGCGAGGGTAGCCGAGCATCGCCTGCGTGGTCACGCCGGCCGCGAGGAAGACCAGCTGCGTCACGACGAGCGTGAAGGCGAGGGAGAGGAACTTGCCGAAGAAGGTGAGCCACGCGGGCACCGACACCGTGCCGGCGATGGCGTCCATGCGCGCGTCGCGCTCGCGCCAGAGGAGCTGTCCGGCGGAGACGGCGATCATGAGGGCGATGAGGCGGGCGATCTCGGGTGCGCCGAGGAGCGCGGCGACGCGGGCGGTGGTCGCCGCGCCGGGCGTACCCAGCTCGACCTCCAGCACCTCGGCCGCCGTGGCGACGAAGAGCACCGCGGTCAGCGGTGCGATGATCCAGCCGCGGGGGAAGGGCCTCATCAGGGCTGGTAACTGGCGCAGGCGTGCCTTCGCTCCGAACTCGCGCGGCGATTTTGGGAGTGCGGTGGCTACGCCACCGCTTTCCAAAGCGGCGGCTTTGCCGCCGCACTCCGAAATGGCGAAGCGATAGCGCGCGTGCGCCAGCGCGAGCACGGCCAGCGCGACGCCGAGCCAGAGCAGGCGATTCGAGAGCAGCATGCCCTCGATGCCGACCAGGGCCGTGCTCTTCTGCAGCGGATTCAACGACGTCCAGAGCGCGTGCAGCGGCGTGTAGCCGAGCGGGTCGACCAGCTTCGCCAGATCCCAGTTGCCGAGGCGCCCGGCGATGAATCCCTCGGTGATGAAGGCGGAGAAGAAGAGCAGCCCCGCGCCGGCATACGCGGTGATCGCGCGGCGCGTCAGCGCGGCCAGGGAGAACAGCACGGCCGTGGCTACGAAGGCGTTCGGCAGGGCCAGGAAAAAGTACGCCGTCAGGTAGGCCTCGGCGCGAAAGGGGCCGAGGAGCTGCGGCTCGACGCCCGGCAGCCGCGTGGCGAGCAGCAGGCCGAGCGGGATGGCCAGGAGCAGCAGCGCAGTGACCGCGAACGCGCCGAGGAAGCGGCCGCCGAGGTAGGCGGACTTGCGGAGCGGTGTGGTGAAGAGGAGCGAGTGCATCCGCACGTCGATGTCGCGCGTTGCGGCATCGCCGGCCATGCCCGCGGTCACGAGCAGGGCGAGCATGCTGCCGACGATGGTCACGACCGCGATGATGATCGGGGCGTTGAAGAAATAGCCGTCCCTCCGGGCGTCGGCGATGAAGATCGCGGCGACGAGGATGGCGAAGACGAGGAAGAGGCCGAAGTAGATGCGCGTCGAGACCCGGCGGAGCTGATAGCCGAGCTCGAAGCGAAAGATTTCCCAGGACATGCCCGCTAGTACGCCGGGGGAGGGAGAATGTGCACACAGCGATGACGTCGAGGATCGAAGACTACGCGCTGATCGGCGATCTGCAGACCTGCGCGCTCGTCGGGCGCGACGGCTCGATCGACTGGATGTGCGTGCCGCGCTTCGACTCGCCGGCCTGTTTCGCGGCGCTCCTCGGCACGCCGGATCACGGCCGTTGGCGGATCGCGCCGCGCGGCGAGGTGCGGGCGGTACAGCGCTGCTACCGCGATGACACGCTCATCCTGGAGACGACGTTCGAGACCGATGGCGGGCGCGTGCGCCTCATCGACTTCATGCCCATCCGCAGCAGCGCGATCGATCTCATCCGCATCGTCGAGGGAGTGGATGGGCGGGTGCCGATGCGCATGGACTTCGCCATTCGCTTCGACTACGGCTCGATTGTGCCGTGGGTCCGCGCGTTCGCCGGGGGCATCCGGGCCATCGCCGGTCCGGATACGGTCTACCTGCGGTCCGAGGTGCCGCTGCGCGGCGAGCAGCTCACCACCGTCTCCGAGTTCGAGGTCGCGGCCGGCCAGCGCGTGGCCTTCGATCTCACCTGGACCGAGAGCCACGATCCGCACCCGCCGCGCGAGGATCCGCAGGCCAGCCTCGTCGAGCTGGAGCGCTTCTGGCGCGAATGGTCGTCGCGCTGCACGTACGAGGGCCGCTGGCGCGACGCGGTGATGCGGTCGCTGATCACCCTCAAGGCCCTGACCTACACGCCGACCGGCGGCATCGTCGCCGCGGCCACGACCTCGCTGCCCGAGCAGATCGGAGGCGTGCGCAACTGGGACTACCGCCTCTGCTGGGTGCGCGATGCCACGTTCACGATCTACGCCCTCCTCGGCGGCGGCTACACCGAGGAGGCCATGGCCTGGCGGGAATGGCTCGTGCGCGCCGTCGCGGGGCTGCCGGAAGAGCTGCAGATCATGTACAGCATTCGTGGGGAGCGGCACCTGACGGAGCTGGAGATCGCCTGGCTGCCCGGCTACGAGGGATCGAAGCCCGTGCGCGTCGGCAACGCGGCGTACAAGCAGTATCAGCTCGACGTCTACGGCGAGCTCGCGGATGTGCTGCACCTCACCCGCCGTCTCGGACTGCCGGCCAGCGAGGACGCCTGGCGCGTGCAGCGCGCGTTGATGCGCTTTTTGGAGCGCGGCTGGAAGGAGCCGGACGAGGGGATCTGGGAGGTGCGCGGGCCGCGGCGCCATTTCACCCACTCCAAGGTCATGGCCTGGGTGGCCTTCGACCGCGCGGTGGCGGCGGTGGAGAAGTTCGGACTGGACGGACCGGTGGAGCAGTGGCGGGCGATCCGCGAGCAGATCCGCGCGGAGGTCCTGGAGAAAGGCTTCCGCTCCGATCTGAACGCCTTCGTGCAGGACTACGGCTCCGCGAACGCGGACGCGAGCCTGCTCATGCTTCCCGCGCTGGGGTTCATCGACGCCGACGATCCGCGCATGACCGGCACGATCGCGCTGATCCGGGCCCAGCTCGAGCATAACGGCCTGCTGCATCGCTACCCGACGTCCCCCGAGGTCGACGGACTCCCACCCGGCGAGGGGACGTTTCTGCTCTGCACATTCTGGCTCGCGGACACGCTGGCGCTGGCCGGCCGATACGAGGAGGCGGAGGAGATCTTCGAGCGCCTGCTCGCGCTGCGCAATGACGTCGGTCTCCTCGGCGAGCAGTACGACCCGATCGCCCGGCGGCAGCTCGGCAACTTCCCGCAGGCCTTTTCCCACGTGGGACTGATCAACACCGCCCAGAACCTGCGGCGCGGCGACGGACCGTCGCGCGACCGGCAGAAGAAGTAGCGCGTTACCCCAGCAGCAGCTCCAGATCCTCCACCTCGAGCTTCCGCAGGACGCTGTTGTCCTCGGAGATGATCGACTCGGCCAGCTCGCGTTTGCGGGCCTGCAGCTCGAGGATCTTCTCCTCCACGGTGTCGCGGGCGATGAGGCGGTAGGCGACCACGGGCTTCTGGCGGCCGATGCGGTGGGCGCGGTCGATGGCCTGGGCTTCGACGGCGGGGTTCCACCACGGGTCCAGGAGAAAGATGTAGTCGGCGTTGGTGAGGTTGAGGCCGAGGCCGCCGGCTTTGAGGCTGATGAGGAAGAGCGGCGGGCCGCCGGCGCTCTGGAACCGCCCGACGAGCGACTGGCGGTCGCGGGTCTTGCCGTCGAGATAGAGGTAGTCGATCTTCTCGACGTCGAGCGCGCCGCGGACGATGTCCAGGAAGGACGTGAACTGGGAGAAGACCAGCGCGCGATGGCCGGAGTCGAGGACCTCGCGCAGCTCCTCCATGAGCAGCTCCATCTTGGCGCTGGAGGCGTCGGTGTCCGGGTCGATGAGCGCGGGATCGCACGCGGCCTGGCGCAGCCGCAGCAGCGCCTCGAGGATCTGCATGCGCGACTTCTCGATGCCGCCGGTGCGCACGCGGCCGAGGAGGGAGCGGCGGTAGTGCTCGCGCAGCTCCTCGTACTGCGTCTTCTGCTTCCCCTCGAGCTCGCAGTAGAGGGTCTGCTCGATGCGCTCGGGCAGCTCGGGGGCGACCTGCTCTTTGGTGCGGCGGAGGATGAGCGGGCGAAGGGCGCGGGCGAGGGCCTCGCGGCGCTCGGGGGGCGTGCTCTTCGCGGCGAAGGTGCGGGCGAACGAGCGGGACGATCCGAGGAGGCCGGGGTTCAGGAACTCGAACAGGCTCCAGAGCTCGCCGAGGTGGTTCTCGATGGGCGTGCCGCTGAGGGCGAGGCGGTGGCGCGCGCGCAACTGGCGCGTGGCCTTGGCGACCTGGCTGGAGGCGTTCTTGATGGCCTGGGCCTCGTCGAGGATGACGTACTCGAACTCGGTCTCGGCCAGGCGGTCGACGTCGAGGCGCATCGTGGCGTACGTGGTCAGGACGACGTCGCAGCCGGTGAAGACGTTGTCCGCGCGCCCGGTGCCGTGGTGCTCGACCACGCGCAGCCGCGGCGCGAAGCGCTTCGCCTCGGCGATCCAGTTGAAGAGCAGCGACCGCGGCGCGACGACGAGCGACGGGCGGGTGTTGCCGGCGGCGCGCAGCTCCTCGAGCAGCGCCAGCGTCTGCACGGTCTTGCCGAGGCCCATGTCGTCGGCGAGACAGCCGCCCAGGCCGGCCTCGCGGAGGAAGTGCAGCCAGCCGAGGCCGGCGCGCTGGTAGGGGCGGAGGGTGGCGCGCAGGGTCGGCGGCTCGTGGCGCGGCGCGGGTGCGGCGTCGGCCACGCGCCTCCGCAGCTCGGTGAATGCGGAATCGGCTTTCGCCTTCGACTGCAGGAGCGCGTCGACGAGCATGGCCTGGGCGGCGCGGAAGCGCAGGCCGTTGCCTTCGCGCCTGCCGAGGTCGATCACCGGGGCCAGGGCCTGGTCCCAGTTGGTGGGGACGATGCCGTAGGAGCCGTCGGCGAAACGGAGCAGCGAGCGCTTGGCCTCGGCAGCCGCGAGCAGCTCGGGAAGGCCGACCCGCAGGTCGCCGAAGCTGGCGTTGACGTTGAGGTCGAACCAGTCGATGCCGCTGGAGAGCTCGACGTCGAGATCGTCGGCGACGCGCACCGGCGCGGAGTCGATCTCGACCGTCCAGCCGCGCGCGGTGAGCGTGCGGGTGAGCTGCTCGAGCTGGGGGAGGCGGACGCGCAGGCCGATGGAGGTGCCGATCGCGCCGGCGCTCACGGCCTCGTCGACGAAGCCGAGCTCGAGGCGGCGGTCGCGGCGGATCAGCTTGCGGCCGATGGTCTTCTGGGCCTCGGTCGAGCGCGTGGAGACGCGCCACTCGTCGTAGTCGACGAGCAGCTCGCCGGCCAGCTCGCTGCTCCAGCCGTCGTGGGAGAGGGCCAGCACCGGCTTCGGCTTGGCGTCGACGAGGTTCCATCCGAGCTCCGCGGGCAGCTCGATGTTGACCGCCGGCGCGCGCAGGAGGGCCTGGCGGAAGCGCTCGGCATCGGAGTGCGGAATCTCCACCGGGCCGCTGGCGCGGAGCGACTGCAGCCACGAGGCGTGGCCGCCGTCGTCGACGCGGGCAGCGCGATCGCCGCTGAAGAGGACGTCGGCGACGATGCCGTCCACGCGGTCGAGAGGCAGGGTCTCGCCCGCGCGGTCCACCGAGGCGACGATGCGATAGGCGGACTTGGCCGGGTCGTTGACCACGGCGACGTTGAGCTTCCAGGACGGCCCGTCGTCCCAGGAGATCCACCGCGGCTCGCCGTCGTCGTCGCGGATGGCCAGCCGCCCGGCGCGGGCGAGGCGCTCGACCCACCACGCCGTGGTCGTGGGACTGACGTGGATGATCGACTCGACCTGGTATCCGTACGAGCGCTGATGGAGGAGGGCGACGCTCTCGCGGTCGAACGGCGGCAGGACGTGCAGCTCGTCGAGGGCGAGGGAGAGCGTTTTCCACTTGCCCCACTCGCCGCTCTTCTTGCGCGAGCGGCCGACGATCTGCAGCGACAGCGTCTGCGAGCGCGGCAGGCCGAGCACGACATAGGCGAGCTCTTCGGGGACGAAGCGCGTTGCCGTCTGGCGCGGGGGCGGCGGGGGGCGGAGGGCCTCGAGGAAGCGCTGCCAGGGCGGGCGGTGGTCGCCGTACCTGGGGACGGGACGCAGGTCGGGAAGGTCATCGTCGAGATCCTCGAGATCGTCTGCGTCGATCACTGGAAACAGCTCGCGGGCGGGAAGCCAGCCGCGCGCGCTCGCGGCGCGGATCACGGCCCAGATGTGCTTACACTCCTCGAGCTGGCCGATGAACCAGGGGCACTCGCAGCGGACGACGAGCCGGTCGCCCTCGATGATGAGCTCGACGGCATAGAGGCGGGTCCCCTGGACCTCGGCCTCGATGACGCCGCTGCCGGGGTTTTCGAGGCGCCGGACCCGGCCCTCGGCGAAGTAGGCGTCGCCACGAGCGATGCTCCCGCGGGCCACGAGTTTGCGGAGGGCAGATTCCGCCGTCACGCCTTGGGCAAACGGGAAGCTTCCGGGCGGGATTCCGGCGAAATAATTTGCGCCGCTCCAGGCATTTCCCTACACTTGCCGGTCCGCGGGACCGGTCCCCAGTCCGGGGTGCCGGACCATTCTTTAACAATCTGCCAGCTCCTTGGACCCGACCGGATCGGGTCCCGCTAGGCCAGAAGGAGGTTTCGAATGAGGACTTACGAAGTCCTGTTCATCCTTTCTCCGCAAGTGACGGAGGAAGAAACGACGACGCTCATCTCCGACTTCAAGGGCGTCGCCGAGAAGAACGGCGCCACGCTCAAGAACGAAGAAGCGTGGGGTCGCCGTCGTCTCGCATACCCCATCCACAAGTTCAACGAAGGCATCTACCACCTGTTCGTGCTGGAGAGCGACAGCTCTCTGTCCGAGCTCGATCGGCGCATGAAGAACGTGGACCGCGTTCTGCGGCACGTGATCGTGCGGACGGACCTCGAGCACAAGCGCGCCGACAAGCTCGCCAAGCGCAACCCGAAGAAGGAGCGCACGCGTCCGGCCCCGCCGGCCGCCGCCGTCGCCCCGGCTGCGGTGGAGAGCCCTGTCGAGAACCCCACGGGCGCCGACGAAGCGGCGCCGCAGGCGTAAGGAGGACGAGCAATGGCAACCATGGCACCGACACGACGTGGTCCCGGTGGTCCGGGCGGGGGCGGCGACGACCGCCGCGGCGGCCCGGGCGGGCAGCAGGGCGGCAAGAAGAAGTTCTTCTATCGCCGGAAGCGGGTTTGCAAGTTCTGCGTGGAGAAGATCGAGTACATCGACTTCAAGGACGTGAAGACCCTGCAGCAGTTCATCCCCGAGCGCGGCAAGATCCTGCCGCGGCGCATCTCCGGCACCTGCGCGCTGCACCAGCGCAAGCTGCAGAACGCCATCAAGCGCGCGCGCATCGCCGCGCTGCTGCCGTTCACCGCCGACTAAATTGAATTGAATCGATGATCGAGACCTCCCGGATGCAGAGTGAGCCCATGGCGTTGCCCGACCGGCCCTTCGGCCGGATCGCGCGCAGCGTGCTGGGCTACTCGCTGCTGACGGCGCTGATGATCGTCACCGGCCTTCCGGTGTTCATCCCGGCGGCGCTGCTTCATTGCGCGCTCCGGCATGGGCGGCGGCCGACATGGGCCGTCGTGGCGACATCGATGGCCATGGCCGGTCTGTACGTCGGCATGATCTGGGCGAGCGCACCCGCCGTGGCCGGCTCGGCCACGATCATGCTCGCCTGGATCGCCCTGGCGCTGGTCGTCCCGACGATGGCCGGTGTGGGGATGGTCGAGCGGGGGATGCCGTTCGGGCGGATGCTGGCATTTCTGCTCGCGGTCAGCGTCGCCGGGATGATGGCGATGGAGGCCGGCGCGCGGTGGCTGCTGTCGTACTCACCGTACGCCATGTACGCCGCGCAGGCGCAGCAGACCAATCAGCAGGTCATGGAGTTCTACCGCACGAACGGAGCCACCGCGGAGATGATGCGCGCCCTGCGCATGGCCTCGGACATCCACATGTTCGTGCTGCCGGCGTCCATTCTCGTGCTCACCGCCTTCGTCTTCCTTCTCAGCCTGCTCATGCTGGGACGGCTGAACGCATGGCGGGAGCTCGCGGCACGGCGCGGCGACGCCGAGGCCATGGGCGCGTACCTGTTCCGCAACTTCGCCCTGCCCGACTGGCTGCTGTTCGGGTTCATTCTCGGCGGCCTGACGCCGCTCGTGCAGGGCATGCTGCAGAAGGTGGCTGCGAACGTCCTGGTGGTGGTGGTGTTCCTGTACATCCTCCAGGGCCTGGCCATCTTCCGGTTCATGCTCATCGCCATGAATGCCGGCCTGGCCGGCACATTGATCGGCTGGGCGCTGCTGGTGCTTCTCGTTTTCACCGGCGGAATGGGCCTCCTGCTGCTCGGCGTCGCGGGACTCTTCGATCCGTTTTTCGATTTCCGACATTTCAAGAAGCGAAAGGACGACTCCAATGAAAGTCATTCTGATTGAGGAGATCCGCGGCCTCGGCACGCGCGGCGACGTGGTGTCCGTCAAGGACGGCTACGCCCGGAATTTCCTCCTCCCGAAGAACCTGGCCCGCGAGGCCACGCCGGGGAACATGAAGCAGATCGAGCACGAGCGCCGGAAGTGGGCCCTGCTCGCGCAGCAGGAGAAGGAGCAGGCCCAGAAGTCGGCCAACGCGGTCAAGGGCACGAAGGTGCAGATCGTGAAGCGCGTGGGCGAGCACGGGCACCTGTTCGGCTCCGTGACGGCGAACGAGATCGCGGACGCGCTCGAGGCCAAGGGCATCAACGTGGACAAGCGCCGCATCGAGCTGGCCCAGCCGATCAAGAACGTGGGCGTGCACGAGGTGGAAGTGCGTCTGCACCGCGACGTCTCCGCGCAGATCCAGGTCGAGGTCGTGCCTCTCGGCGTGGAGAAGCTCGAGGAGACCGAGGCGGAGGCGGAGGCCGAGACGGCATCCGCCGAAACACAGCAGTAGCTACAATGCGGTGGAGGACAGGCAATCCTGCCTGTCCTCCACTTGATGGCTGACGATCGCTTCATCGACGCTCCTCCCGCCGGCGCGGACGCCTGGCGGGAGGTCTGGGACGCCGATCGCCGCTATCGCCCCCGCCCGTCGCGGCTGGAGTGGCTCCTCGGATTTCTGCGGCGGGTCTTCCGCCAGGTCGCGGCACCGGACGCGGACCGGCAGAAGAACTTCAACATCGTTCTGCTCGACCTCCTCGGTGACATCCGCCGCGATGCCGAGGCCATCCGGCGCGATCTGCGCGGGGACGTGGAGGAAGTGCAGCGCAGCGCCGGAGAGGCGCTGGCCGCGGAGTCGGAGCGCCTGCACGGATTCGTGCTCACGGCAGCGAAGCGGAACGACGCGCTGATCGCCGCGCTGGACCAGAAGATCGAGACGCTGGCAGTGCGGATCCGGGACGTGGTCAATCCGGTAGTCACGTCGTCGTCCTCCTCCGACTCCCTGTACCGCCGGCTCGAGGACGCGTTGCGCGGGAGCGAAGCGCACGTGCGCGCGGACGTCGCACCCTACGTGCGGCTGGCGCAGGAGCACCAGCCGCTGCTGGACGTCGGCTGCGGGCGGGGAGAGCTGCTCGCCGCCTGCCGCGAGGCCGGGATCACCGCTCGCGGCGTCGATACGAACGAGCGCTCGGTGTCCGACCTCAGGCAGCGCGGCTTCGAGGTGGAGCTGGCCGGAGTGCCGGAGTGCTTCGCCTCGATCGCCGACGGATCGCTCGGCGCGATCGCGGCGATGCACGTCGTCGAGCACCTGCCGGTCGAGGCGCTGTTCGCGCTCTTCCGGGAGGCAGCGCGCACGCTCCGTCCCGGCGGCCTGCTGATGATCGAGACCCCGAACGCGGAGTCGATCGCCGTCGCGGCCTCCGACTTCTGGCGCGATCCGACCCATCTCGCGCCGCGCCACGCCGCGGCGCTGACCGTCCTCGGGCGCGAGCACGGCTTCGAGATCGCCGAGATCCGGGCCGTGCACGAGCTGCCGGAGGGAATGCGCATCCCCATCCTGCCGAACGACGCGCCGGAGCTGCAGCGCGTCGTCCACATCATCAACGATCGCTTCTTTGCTCCCGCGGATCTGAGGGTGATTCTGCGTAAGGCATGACCTCGATCGTGACCTGCGCCGGAGACGGCGGCGGGACGCGATGGGGCCAGACGAAGCCGAGCAGGAGGCCGGTCAGGAGGCCGCCGATGTGGGCGGCGTTGTCGATCTGCGGGACGCGCAGGGCGATGGCGATGTTGGCGATGGTCCAGAAGAGCAGCTGCTTGATGATCCCCCGGGCGGCCTTCTCGTGACGCCAGCGCGGGGAGCGCAGGACGGAGAAGAAGAACGCGCCGACGATCCCGAAGATGGCGCCGCTCGCCCCCACGGACGGGCCGCCGCTGAAGACGGCGCTGGTGAGCGAGGCCACGATCCCGGAGACGAAGTAGATGACCACCAGCCGCCGGGTCCCGAACATCAGCTCGTACAGGCTGCCGACCTGGTAGAGGGAGAAGAGGTTGAGGCCGAGATGGAGGAGGTCGCCGGTGACCGTCCCGTCGCCGTGGAGGAACATGGCTGTGACCAGGCGCCAGTACTGGCCGGCGAACACCCACTCGCGGACGACCGCGCCGAGGTAGGCGAGCTTCATCCCGTCCAGCCAGGCGCCGGTGAGGATCTCGATCCCGAAGCCGATCACGATCGCGGCCAGAAGAAAGGATGTGGCGGGAGCCCTCCTGCGCATCGCGCTCATCCACGCTCCAGGAGGGCGGAGACGCGACGCATGAGCAGGTGCGCGAATCGCGGGAAGATCTCTTTGAGACGCATGTACACGCGGGCCAGCAACGGAAGGATACGGCGGTAGCGACCGTCCTCGGCGGCATCGCAGACCGCGCGGGCCACGCGATCGGACGAGAGTGCCAGGAGCAGGCGCGACGCGGCGGGCATCTTCCCCCGCTCGGCCTTGACGAAGAACTCCGTCTCCGTCGTTCCGGGGCAGACCAGTGCAACGCGCACGCCGCGGCCGAGGACCTCGTTGCGCAGGGCCTCGGTCATCCCGTGCATGGCGAACTTGGTGGCGCAGTAGCCGCCCATCCGGGCGTAGCCCATGATCCCGGTGATGGAGCCGACGTTGACGATGGTCCCCTCCCTCCGGGCGAGCATCTGCGGCAGCACGGCCTGGATGCAGTGCACGGCGCCGAAGAAGTTCGTGTCCATCATCCCGCGCAGGTCCTCGGGGCGGGCGTCGGCGACGGCGTCGTAGACCGCGAAGCCGGCGTTGTTGACGAGCACGTCCACCTGGCCCGCGGCGGCGATGAGGCTCCGGCAGTCCTCCGGCCGGGTGACGTCCGTGGCCACGGCCGCGGCGCGAACGCCGAGGGCGCGGCACTGCGCGGCCACGGCCTCGAGCTGCTCGAGACGGCGCGCGCCCAGGACGACGTGCGCCCCGCGGCGGGCCATTTCCAGGGCCACGGAGCGGCCGATCCCGCTCGAGGCGCCGGTGATCACGACCGTTTTATCGCGCAGATTCATAGGCTTGCGCAGGCGATCTTATCGGCAGAGAACTCGCATTTGACACTGCAAAAGTGCGACACCTATACTCCGGCCGAAGTCCATTCTCCTGACTCATCCCCCGAGTCTGCCGCGCCGACCAGGAGGTTCCAATGCCATTCGAAGAAGTCAAGAAAGTCTGGATGAACGGGCGGCTGATCGACTTCGCCGACGCCAAGATCCACGTCTTCACTCACGCCATCCACTACGGCTCGGGCATCTTCGAAGGCATCCGCTGCTACAACACCCGGCGCGGCCCGGCCATCTTCCGCCTCCCCGAGCATACCCGGCGGATGTTCGACAGCTGCAAGATCTATCGGATGGACCTGCCGTACACGGCGGACGAGATCAACCAGGCCTGCCTCGACGTGATCCAGGCCAACGACTTCGAGGACTGCTACCTCCGCCCGGTGGTCTACCGCGGCTATCACTCCCTGGGCGTCTACCCCGGCGCCTGCCCGGTCGACGTCGTCGTCGCCGCCTGGAAATGGGGCAAATACCTCGGCCCCGAGGCCATCGAGCAGGGCGTGGACGTGCGGGTCTCCTCCTGGAACCGCATGGCTCCGAACACCTTCCCGGCCCTGGCCAAGGCCACCGGCAACTACATGAACTCCATCCTCATCCGCCAGGAAGCGGCCATCGACGGCTACGCCGAGGGCATCGCCCTGGACGTGAACGGCCACGTGAGCGAGGGCTCCGGCGAGAACATCTTCGTCGTCCGCGACGGCAAGATCTTCACCCCCCACTTCGGCGCCTCGATCCTCGGCGGCATCACCCGGGCCAGCATCCTCACCATCGCCCGGGACTTCGGCTACGAGGTCGTGGAGACGCTCATCCCGCGCGAGTTCCTCTACATCGCCGACGAGGTGTTCTTCACCGGCACCGCGGCCGAGGTCACGCCGATCCGCTCGATCGACCGGGTGTCCATCGGCAACGGCCGCCGCGGCCCGATCACCGAGCGGATCCAGAAGGAGTTCTTCGCCTACATCAACGGCGAGATCCCGGACCGCTACGGCTGGCTGACGCCGGTGTACGCCGAGCGCGAGGCCAGGAAGCCGGCGCTGGCGGTGGGTTAGTCAGCTCACATCAGCCCCCTTTCCCTCATCGAAAAGTACGCGTGGGTCCCGGTGATGAGATGGTCGACGAGCTCGATGTCGACCAAGGACAGGGACTGCTTGAGCTTCACCGTGAACGACTGATCCGCCTCGGAGGGCGCGGGGCTGCCCGAGGGGTGGTTGTGGTAGACCACCACCGCCGAGCCGTAGCCGAGGAGGGCGAAGCGGATGATGTCGCCGGTGGAGACCAGGGCGTTGTTGATCGTGCCGACGAAGACCTCCTTCTGCTCCAGGATGCGGTGGCGGGCGTCGAGCAGGACGGCGCCGAGGCGCTCCTGGGTCTGGTGGGCCATGGTGCGCACGAGCTGGGTGCCGAGGGCGTGGGCATCGAAGGACGGCGGCTCCTCGGGCTGGTCGGAATCCATCCGGTACTGGAGCTCGGCAGCCGCGGCGAGGCGGGCGGCCTTGGCCGGGCCGATGCCGCTGATCTTCGACAGCTCGGTGGGATCGTTCCAGCGGACGCCGCGCATGCCCTTCTCCAGGAGCTCGCGCGCGACCTGAATGGCGTTCTTTCCGCGCCGCCCGGAGCCGAGGAGGATGGCGACCAGCTCGGAGTTGGAGAGCGTCCCGGCGCCGTGGGCGAAGAGCCGCTCGCGCGGGCGGTCGTCGCGGGGCAGGTCGCAGATCACGTCGGTCATGGGTGTGCCTCCAGGATGGCGTCGACGAGCGGCGGCGTGGCCGCGGCCGCGGTCGCGTTGATGACGTAGTCACAGGCGGAGCTGACGGCGCTGGCCTCCGGGTTGATCTCGATCGAGAGGCCGTGATGCAGGTTCACGAAGCCGGCCGCGGGATAAACCACGCCGGAGGTGCCGATGATGAGCAGCAGGTCGGCGCGGCGGATCACGCCCACCGCGCGGGCGACGGCGTCCTCCGGCAGCGCCTCGCCGAACCAGACCACGTCCGGCCGCAGCAGCGCGCCGCAGTCGCAGAGAGGCGGCATCCGGGAGAAGGGCCCCAGCGCCTCGCGCACCCTTCCGTCTCGGACGCAGCGCACGCGAAAGAGATTGCCGTGCAGCTCGACCACGTCGTGCGCGCCGGCGCGCGCGTGGAGGCCGTCGACGTTCTGGGTCACCACGACGGCATCGGGGAGGCGGGCGATGGCCTCGTGGGCCGCGTTCGGCAGCGCCTCGCGAATGAGACCGCGCCGCCACTCGTACCACTCCCACACCAGGGCGGGGTCGCGGTGGAACGCCTCCGGCGTGGCCAGATCCTCCGCACGGAAGTTGCGCCACAGGCCGCCCGGCCCGCGGAAGGTGGGGATGCCGCTGTCGGCGGAGACGCCGGCGCCGGTGAAGACGACCACCGACCGGGGGCGCGTGCGGCGGATGGCGTCCGAAGCCTGTTCGATGCTGCTCATGACGCAGAGCAGCTTAGGGCGAGCTGTCAAGGACCCCTACGAAATCTACCGTTCCGGGGGATCGGCGGACCTCCGAGGGGCGATTTTTGGAAGAAATCGGATACGCCGTGTAGAGCGCGGATCAGACGTTCGGAATCATCGCCTCGTTGATCTGGATGAACGCGTCCTTGCGCAGGGTCTCGATGTAGAGCTTGTAGTCGCGCTGGAACGTCTCCTCGGTGGCGTCGCGGCGGAGGCGGTCCTTGACCGACTCGAAGGCCGGGACCTCGGACGGCAGGCGCTGCTCCACCTTCATGATGTGCCAGGCGGACTTGGTCTCGATCGGGCCGATGACCGATCCCGCGGCGGCGCTGAACACGGCCTTGTCGAGATCGGGCACGAGGTCGCCCTTGGCCACTTCGCCGAGGTCGCCGCCCTGGTCGCGGGTGCCGGACTCGGACATGGTGGAGGCGAGGTTGGCGAAATTCGTGGCCGGCTTGCGCGCGGCCTCGGCGATCTCGTTCGCGCGCTGCTGCCCCTCGGCCAGCTTGGCCTCGGTGTCGCCCTTGAGCACGACGATCTCGCGCAGGTGGGCGCGCTCGGGAAGCCGGTACTGCTCCTTCTCCCGGTTGTACTTGTCGCGCAGCTCGGCGTCGGTCATGTCGGCGCGGCCGCGGAGCTCGCGGCGGAAGACCTCGTTGGTGAGGAGCGACTCGCGGAGGCGGGCCTCCATCTCCCCGCGGGTCAGGCCCGACTGGCGGAGCGACTCGTCGAGCTGCTCGTCGGTGGTCATGTTGTACTGCTGCTTGAGGCGGACGATGGCGTCCTTGACCTGGGCATCGGTGATGGTGATGCCGAGGCGGTCGGCGCGGTCCTTGAGCAGCAGCTCGCTGATCATCTCGTCGATCAGGTTCTTGCGAACCTCGGCCTTCTTCGCGGCCAAGTCGGCGGCCGGGGTGGTCCGCTCGAGCTCGTGGAAGACCTCGCGCAGGCGGCGCTCGTACTGCGTGCGGGCGATGATGCGGTCGCCGACCCGGACGACGATTCCCTCGAGCACTTCGGCGGCGGAGGCGCTGAGCGCCGTGAAGGCAATGACGATGGCGAAGATGTTCTTTTTCATGCGGTTTCGGCTCGTGTGACGTGTCAGGACGAGAACAGGTTCCGGTCCGGGATTTATTCGTCCTGGACCCTGGGAATGGCCCCGGAGTAGGCGAAGGGGAGCCGCCGGGTGAGGACGGCGATGCGCATCTGCTGGCGGGAGCCGGCCACGAGCCGGTCCAGGCGCTCCCGGACCGAGTCCTCCCGGAGGCGGGCCCGGATCAGGGGGGCGGCGGCCTGGAAGTCGAGCGTCCCCGCGGCGCGGCGCTCGTCCACCTTGAAGATATGGAAGCTGGAGTCGGTGCGGATGACCTCGCTGACCTGGCCTTCCTTGAGGGCGAAGATCTGGTCCTCGAACATCTTGGGGAGCTCGCCGCGGCTGACGAAGCCGATCTCCCCGCCGCGCTTGGCGTTGGGGGCGCGGGAGTGCTCGGTGGAGAGGTCGGCGAAGGAGGCGCCGCCTTTCAACTTCTGGAGGATGTCGTTGGCCAGGGCCTCGTCGTGGACCAGGATCTGGCGGACGCGCACTTCCTCCTCGCTGCGGAACTCGCCCTGGTGCTGGTCGTAGTAGGCGCGCACCTGGACGTCGCTGGGCTCGCCGGCCTCGGCGGCCAGGTCGGCCAGCAGCTTCTCCCGGCGCATCTCGTCGCGCTTCTCGATCACGGTCGCGCCGGCCTCGTTGCGGACGGCGGCGGCGATCCGGTCCGCCGGGACCTCGATGCCGTGCCCGGCCGCGTATTCGGAGACTATGATCTCCTCGACGAACTGGTCGAGCATGGCGCTGGCGACCTCCGGGGTGAGCTGGGCCAGCTCGGTACCGGCGTTGCGGTCGAGATAGCGCTTGAAGTCGCCGAGGGTGAGCAGGCGCTCGTTCACGCGCGCGACCACGTCCGGAGGCGTCGCCGGCTTCCGCTTACAGGCGGAGGCGAGGACGAGGATGAGGAGGAGCGACGTCGCGGCGCGGCGGGCGAACATTACGGGCGTTGGGCGTGCCGGAGTGTAACAGAGACCTCACGGGCCCTGGGGTTGCAGGTGTGTCGGGACGCGCACAGAATCGCCAAGCAATCGACAAAGGAGACATGATGAAACGATTCCTGATCGCCTGCCTCGCTCTCGCCACCGTGCCGCTCTTCGCCGAAACGGCCGCCAAGCCGTCGCGGCGGCCGGCGATGAAGTATTCGTCGACCGTGGAGGTGCGGCCGTTCGAGGGCGGGCCGGGATCCCTCAAGCGCCTGGTCGCGCAGTACGAGGCCTCGCGGCTCGGCAAGACCCAGCCGCAGAGCGGACGCCGCGTCGCCCCCCAGGCCGTCGGCGACGCGCGCTCCTCGCGCTCGTTCGTCTTCCCCGCGGCCGGCAACGTGCGCGGCGCGGGCGGCGAGTTCTTCCGCTCCGACGTCACCCTGGTCAGCTTCGATGACGTCGACCAGGACGTGGCCGTGCTCTGGCTGCAGAACGGCGCCAACACCGACAATCCGCCCGCCCGGACCATCACCCTCGAGCCGAACACCTACTACATCATCGAGGACTTCGTGAACGAGGTGTTCGACATCACCCAGCAGCTCGGAGGCATCGTCGTCCTCCCGGTGGTCGGGAACGACTTCGACGAGGACTCGGCCCTGGACGGGTTCTCGCGCATCTGGACCGAGCAGCCGAGCAATCCCATCGGCACGGTCTCCCAGCCGTTCCCCGCGGTCGACCTGTTCGACTTCTACGTCTTCGAGACGGCCAGCCTGCTCGGGCTGCGAAACGACGCCCAGTACCGCACTAACTTCGGGATCGTCAACGCCGACGACCATGCCCTGACCTTCACCATCCGCTTCATGGGCGAGCGGGCCTCGAACACGGTCACGATCACGGTGCCGCCGCTGGGCATGATCCAGCAGCCCGTGCCGGCCGGAGACTACGGCAACCTGGCCATCGAGATCGACGTGTCCGATCCGCTGGCGTTCTGGATCCCGTACGCCAGCAGCACGGACAACCGGACCGGCGACGGCTGGGTGGCCATCGGCGGGGCGGTGTTCACGCCCGAGGACCTGGACGACATCGGAGTGTAAACGCGGAAACGTGGAGCGGCGGGCTTCAGCCCGCCGGCGGTGGGCTGAAGCCCACCGCTCCACGCCGCTGGCGGCGGCGCTCCGCCTCGACGCGATTCCGGCCGTTCCGCTTGGCGCGGTACAGCGCGTGGTCGGCGGCGGCGATCATCTCGGAGGGAGAGTTGAACCGCGTGTGCGCGAGGCTCGCCGTGCCGACGCTCACCGTCACCGGCAGCGCGCAGCCCTCGGCGATCGGGACCGGCAACGATGCCACCGCATCGCGCAGCTTGTCCCCGACCGTCACCGCATCGTCGAGCTGTGTCTCCGGGAGCAGGACCACGAACTCCTCCCCTCCATAGCGGGCCAGGAAGTCCGTAGAACGGACCGAGCCCGAGAAACGCTTCGCCACCTCGGTCAGCACCACGTCGCCGGCCTGATGGCCGAACGAGTCGTTGATGTCTTTGAAGCGGTCGACGTCGATGATGGCCACCGAAAGCGGCCGGCCGTAGCGGTTCGAGAGATCGAACGCCTGCCACATCGCCGCGCTGAAGTGCCGGCGATTGAAGATGCCGGTCAGGTCGTCGCGTACCGAAAGCTCCTCGAGCTGCCGGGTCATGTCCACCAGCTGCTGCTGCATCTCCACCACCCGCCGCGACGCGTTGACGCGGGCCAGCAGCTCGGTCGGATGAAACGGCTTGGTGATGTAGTCGTCCGCGCCCAGATTGAGCGCCTCGACCCGCGCATCGACCGAACTGTATCCGCTGAGCATGATCACCTGGCGGGCGTCGAAACGCGCATCCGCTTTGATGTGCCGGCAGATCTCGATTCCGTCGAAGTCCGGCAACCCCCGGTCGAGGAGGCAGAGCTCCCATTCCTCGCCGTCGAGCACGGCCAGTCCTTCGGCCCCGGTCGAGCAGGGGAGGACCTTCACCCCTTGCGCTTCGAGAACCTCGCTGAGGAGGCGAACGGTCTCCGCGTCGTCGTCGATGAGCACGACCCGGAACGGCGTGCTCGTCCTGCGGTTCTCGGCGAGCCGGCGGCGGCGGGTGAGGGTATCTTCACCGATCTCGACAGCGTTATTGGGATCAATCAAGCGGGGTGCAATGAATAACCATTCAGCGCCGCCGTAATTTCCAGATTTGATGTCAAATCGTCCAGTGAATAGGACAGCGCGGACTCGACAGTACGGATGTAAGGTACTGATTCCATGGAGTCAGTGCGATGGCAACTCGTTCGCTAATAAAGTTATTCAATCATGACAATGGAAGCCGCTATGGGCGTGAGCTCTGCCGTTCTGGTCCTCGATGGCGACCGCGAGCGCGCGACGCTGGCGGCGCGCGCATTCACCGGATCCGAGCGGCTGGTGCTGACCGGAGGCGACGCGGTCGTCGGCGTCCTCGTGGGCAGGCGTCTCGTCCTTTCGTCGCTGGTGACGGAAGCGCAGATCGCCGGGCGGTTCACGTTCGACGGGCTGGATGCGGTCTCGGAGGTTCACCGCGTCGCTCCCGCATGCCGCATCGCCGTGACCGGGGACCGCATGCCGGACGACGTCGCGGCCGAGGCCGTCCGCCGCGGCGCATCGGACATCCTTCTGCGCCCTTTCGGCGCGGGCGAGCTCCGGGCCAGGTTCGGGCTTGGAGACCCGTCGGGGGAGAGCGGATCCATCCTCCATATCCCCACCGTCGACGAGTTCGTGGCCAGCGATGCGCTTCTGCCGGCGTTTCAGCCGATCGTGGACCTCGCCGACGCGGCCCGCCGCGGCGCCGGCTTCGAGTCGCTGGCGCGATACCGGGAGGGAAACCTGCTGTTCTGCGATCCGCTGTTCATGTTCGAGTATGCGCGGCTGTGCGGCCGGACGGCCGAGCTCGACCTGGCCTGTCTGCGCCGGTCCATGATGGCCGCGCGGGAGCTGCCGGCCCGGGGCAAGATCTTCATCAACGTGCACCCGCGCGTGGTCGAGGACGGCGACCGTTTCGCCCGCACGCTCGTGGATCAGGCCTGCGCGAACGACATTCCGCTCGACCGCCTCGTGCTCGAGATCACCGAGCAGGAAAAACTGAAGCCGACCGAGACCACCCTTTCCGCGTTCGAGGAGCTGCGCGCGGCCGGCGTGGAGTTCGCGCTCGACGACGTCGGCGTGTCGTACTCCCATCTCGACCTGATCTCACGCATCCGCCCCGCGTATCTCAAGATCAGCCACGAATTCGGCACCGACTTCGAAAAGGATCCGGCCCGGCGAAAGATCATCCGCAACATCCAGTCGCTGGCCTGCGACTTCGAATGCGAAGTGATCCTCGAAGGAGTCGAATCCGAGGCCACGTCCCGCGCGGCCGCGGACATCGGCGCGCGGTACGCGCAGGGTTTCTTCTACGCCAGGCCGGCCGACGCCGGCACCCTAGGATGACCTGCCGTCCCCCGCGTCCCTGACGTTGGCGAGGACGCGCATCAACTCCAGCGGTGCCACCGGTTTGGCCAGGTAAGTGTTGAAGCCGGCCCCAAGGATGCGGCGACGATCGTCGTCGGACGTGAAGGCGGTCAGCGCAACCATCGGAACCTTGCTCGTCGCCCCATCGAGCGCGCGGACCTGACGAACCAGATCGATGCCGTCCTGGGTGGGCATGGCGACGTCGCTGATGATCACGTCCGGTGTGGATTGCTCCAGACGGCGCATCGCCGCCGCAACCGACTTGGCCTCGAGGACTGTCGCGCCGCACTGCGAGAGCGCAGTGCACACGAGTTTCAGCGAATCGAGATCGTCATCGACCGCCAGCACCGTCATCCCGTCGAGGCGGGGCAATTCAGTGATGCCGGCAGCCGAAGCGAGCGGCGGCGCGATCGCATCCTTGTTGGCTGATGGTACGAGCGGCAAGGTGACGGTGAAGGTCGCGCCGCGTGCGCGGCCTCCGCTCTCGGCCTCGATCGTGCCGCCATGAAGATCGACGACATATTTCGAGATGGCGAGCCCGAGCCCGAGCCCCGGCTTCTCGCGCCTGCTGCCGGTATCGCCCTGCCAGAATCGGTCGAACACCCGCGGGAGAAACTCCGGTGCGATCCCTTCCCCTGAATCGGCGACGCGGATGACGGCCGCTCCCGCGGATTGGAAAACCGCCACCTCGATCGTGCCGCCGGACGGGGTGAACTTGACCGCGTTGCTCAGCAGATTCCAGATCACCTGCCGCAGCCGGTCCGGGTCGCCATACAGCATCGCCGGCGCTCGGTCGAGGTCGGCGCGCACGTCGATCTCTTTGGCCGTGACTGCCGGCCGGATGACGTCGAGGGTCTCGGCGACGAGCGCGGGAAGACGAAACAGGCGCTCTTCCAGCCGGAGCCGCCCGTTGGTGATGCGCGAGATGTCGAGAAGGTCGTCGATGAGCCGGATCTGCGCGTAAGTGCCGCGCTCGATGGTGGCCACGGCGGTGGCCATCGTCTCCTCGTCGAGCTTCATCATGCGCATCATCTGAGCCCAGCCGAGGATGGACGTCATCGGCGTGCGCAATTCGTGGGACAAGGTCGAGAGGAACTCATCCTTGACCCGATTCGCATCCAGCGCTTCGGTCCGCGCACGCTCAGCGGTCGTACGCGCACCCTCGGCCATGTCGCGGGATTCCTCGGCGCTCGTCAGCGCCGACCGCAGGTCGTGAATGTCGACCAGGGTGATGACCGCGCCGGCGATCTCGTTGCGGCTGGAACGGTAAGGCCGCACGCGGAGTGAATACCAGCGTCCCTCGTGGGATTGCACTTCGCTGTCGACGGTGGCCGAGGTTTCGATCACGCGACGGAGGATGTCCCCGAGGTCGGGAAGGTCCATCAGCGGTTTGAACGCACTGATCGGCCTCCCCGCGTCGGTCTGCCGGAAACTGAAGATCCGCTCCGCGGTGGGGTTGAAGAGCCGGATGACCAGGTCGCGATCGACCATGATCACCGGCGTGTCGATCGAGGAGAGCAGATTCATCAGGTCGTCGCCGAGCACGACGAGATCGGCGTTGCGAACGCGCAGCTCGTCGTTGAGCGTCGAAAGCTCCTCGTTGGTCGACTGCAGCTCCTCCTTCGCCGTTTCCAGTTCCTCGACGGTGCTTTGCAGCTCTTCGTTGGCGGACTGCAGTTCCTCGCTCGTGGCGTTGAGGACCGAGTCCGATTGCTCGTGCTCGCTTGTCAGATGCGACATGTAGTCGCGCGCTGCCCTCAGCTCGTTCTGCAAACGTTCGTTCTCGGATCGATCTCCGTGGTGCGCGCCGCCGGCAGGCTCGGTGACCGCGGGATCGGCCACCGCCTCGAAGGCGATGACGTAGATGCGATCGTGCGCCGAGCGCGCCGCCGGAATGACCTCGACATTGACGACCTGCGAATCGCTCCCGCGCGTCAGTTTCAGCCGCTCGCACCGGACGGGGGTGCCCCTCTGCCGCGCCTTGAACAAGGCGGTGCGGACTTCGATGAGCAGGTCCGGGTGCAGCAGTTTCGACAGTTTGAAGCTCGGCGTCCCGGCTGCCGGCGCCAGGTACGGCTGCAGGTCCCCGCGGAACTCCAGTGCGTCGTTGGCGTCATTGACCACCAGGCTCGGATGCGCATAGCGCTCGACGAGCAGCCGGTCGACAATTCGGCCCACCTCTTCGGCTGCCGTGGCTTCGCTCGATGGGCCGGCCACCGCGGCCGTATCGCCGCGCTTCGGTCGGCGAAACGACAGATCGAGCCGCGGCCGCGAACCCGGCGCGACCCGATAAAGCTTGTTCTTCTTGTCGATGAGGATGAAGCCGTTCGTGTTCGCGCGCAGCGTCTCGGAAGGACCGAGCATCAACACCCCGTTGCCGTTGAGCGCGTAACGGAAGATGGCCGCCACCCGCTCCTGCTGCGCGGGCTGCAGGTAGATGAGGAGGTTGCTGCAGGAGATCAGGTCGAGCCGTGAGAACGGCGGGTCTTTCAGAAGATTGTGATCGGCAAACACGCACAGCTCGCGGATGCTCCTGGCGATCGAATACCGGCCGCCGGGGGCGGGCGTGAAAAACCGTCGCAGCCGCTCCGGCGACACTACGTCTTCGATCGTCTTCGGATAGATCCCGGCGCGTGCGAACGCGATCGAGTCCTGCTTGATATCGCTGCCGAAGATCTGCACGCTCCGACTCAGTTTCTTCTCCGTCAGATACTCCACCAGCAGGATGGCCAGCGAGTACACCTCCTCGCCCGTCGAGCAGGCCGGAACCCAGAAGCGGAGCGGCACCTCGGGTTGGACGTCCAGGAGCATCGGAAAGACTTTTTTCGGGAGGGCCGCCGACCGCGACGGATCGCGAAAGAACCGTGTGACCCCGATCAGGACGTCGCGGTACAACGCTTCCCGTTCGGCGGGGTCCTCTTCGAGCTGTTGCCGGTACACCCCGAGATCGCTGACGTTGCGCAGCAGCATGCGCCGCTGGATGCGGCGTTCGATCGTCGGGGTCTTGTAGTGGAGGAAATCGATCCGGTCGCCGGCGCTCAGCAACTGGATGATGCGGTCGAGCTCCGGGGCGGATGACGGCTCGGCGAGGGCGGCGGCCCGCCGGCCGGCGAGGTCCACGAGCTTATGCGCGATCTCTCTGGGCGGAAGGATGAAGTCCACTGTCCCCTTGTCGATGGCGGACTTCGGCATTCCGTCGAATTGAGCCGACTGATCCTGCGCGAAGGTCACGCCGCCTGCCGCTTTGATGTGCTGGGCTCCCGTGCTCCCGTCGCCGTCCGTGCCCGAGAGGATCACGCCGACGGAGAGCGCGCCGAGACCCTCGGCGAGCGTCACGAACAGCCGGTCGACCGGCATGTGCTTCTTCCCCGGTTCGCGTTTGCGGACGACCAGGGCGCCGGCGGCATATTCGACGTCGGCCTGCGAGGACATCACGTACACGTGGTTCGCCAGAGCGGGTGTCGCGTCCACGACTTCCAGGACGGGCATCGTCGTGCTGCGCGACAGGATGTCCGGCAACATGCTTTTCTGGTCCCGTGCGAGGTGCTGGACGATGACGAACGCCATGCCGGAATCGGCGGGCAGGCTCTGAAGCAACTCGCGGAAGGCGTCGAGCCCGCCTGCGGACGCGCCGATGCCGACTACGGGCAAAGGCTGCCGTGTGGGTGGGACCGCCCCGCCTGACGACCCGTTCCCATCGGCAGGCTGGTCCGTAGCCTGCGGCTGCACCTTCGATCGCTGCTTCGATATGGCTTTTCTGGGCTTGGCCATCGCGCGTTCACACGAGACTCAGTCAGCGAATGGCCGAGCGCAAATACTGTACCGATACGACATGACCTTGTCAGCGCTGGCGGACGCCTGAAAGTGAACTTGATCGTCACGCGCAGGCACCCGCCGGCCATGTGCCGGCGGGTGCCTCTGGCTGTCCTTTAGTTCTGGTTCTCGATGGCTCTCACCTCCTTTCTTCTGAGCTTTCCGAGGGATTCCGGCCGGGCCCACGATTGCTCGCCGTCTCCCTCTGTCGACCTTCTGTCGATCAAGTCGGGGGGCCGGCCGTGGCCGGCTCCCCCTCCCGCATCAGATGTCCTTCCCCGCCCGGAAGTCCGGCGTAGTCGATGTGCTGCCGCCTTCTGCGGCGCTACGCACGGTTGCCTCCTCGGACGGCTGGGACTTCGGGATCGTGCGACCCCATGCGGACTGCTTGTTCGTTACCCGCCGCTTCGGTCTGGTGTGCTGCTTCCCAATGAGCTCGAAACCGACGAGCTCATTGATGACGGCACCGACCGCGCGGGTGGCGATCCGCGGAACCTGCCTGACGGTCCGGATTCCGATTCCCTCGATCGCGCTGAGAGCGCGCCGCAGGGTCCTCTGGTGGATGTGCACGAGCGTCCGGGCGCGCCGCTCGTCGATCTTCTCCGCATCGAGCATCCAGTAGATGTCGAGCAGGTCCTCGGCGAGCCTGCGCAGCTCGGGCTCGGCCAGCTCCCGGATCACCGGCCAGAAAGAGCCGACGGCGTTGCTCACCGCGGGGAT